>JASLLM010000135.1 GCA_030747035.1 Alphaproteobacteria bacterium
AAATCCCGGCCATGCCCTGGACGGCGACGCGGGCGATATTGTTCAGGGGCTGCTGCCGGGTCAGATCCGTGCCCGAGGTCTGGGCATGGAAGCGGAAGCGCCAGGAACGTGGATCCTTGGCGCCATAACGCTCCCTGGTTATGCGGGCCCAAAGGCGGCGGCCGGCGCGGAATTTGGCGACCTCCTCGAAAAAGCTGGTGGAGATGTCGAAAAAGAAACTGAAGCGGGGCAGGAAATCATCCGGGGCAAAACCCCGCGCCACCAGATCGTCGGCATGTTGAATGGCCGAGGACAGGGTGAAGGCCATGGCCTCCGCCGGGGTGGCGCCGGCCTGTTGCATATGCTGTCCGACGATGGATATGGGGTTCCAGCGCGGACAATGTTCGGTCATGAAAGCGACATGATCCATCAACAGCCGCCGCGCGCCGGGCAGGGCCAGGCGGAAGAACATGTGCAGCGCCGCATAATGGGAAAGATAGTCGCTTTGATTGGTGGTGCCGGTCAATTGAGACCAGGGTATGCCGCGCTGTTTCGCCACCGCCAGCAGCATGGCGGACAGGGTGAAGGGCGCGGTGTCGCCCAGGGAAATGGCATCGTTTTCGAACGGCAGGCCGGCAACGCAATTGGCCACGTCCTCGACCGTGGAGATCGAGGTGCCACAGGTGCCGAGCAGTTGCGCCGGCACCTCATCGGCATCATAGCCGCGCATGTGTGAATTGCAGGGTGCCAGATACAGCCCCGTGATACCGGTGTTCCACAGGGCATGCATGCGCTGGTTATAGTCCGGCGGCGTGCCCAGACCGACGACGAGGCGCTGGCTCCAGCTACGGCCGCGGTACATCGAAGCATGGATGCCCCGGGTCATCGGCGCCTGGCCGGGAAAGCCGAGGTCCTGCATATAATCGTCGCCGGACCAGTCACGGGGCGTATAGATCGGTTTGACGGCGACGCCGGAGCGGTTTCTGACCGTTGTCTCGCCGGGAACCTGCTGTTCATAGTTCCGCTGCCAGTCCCGCTCCGCTTCGGCAAAGCCGGGCAGCGTCAATTGCTCACTCATAGCCAATCCCTTGGATGCTGACCCAATATTTCCGGCAAGTTACAACAAGACACAGGCTCTATGTCTTGATTTCAATCATTCGTGCCGGAGGTTATGCGGGCACCGTCGCCATGCGCTCGGCGCCGCCGCCATGGCTGCCCTGACGCCGGACCATGAAGATCACCAGGGCCAGATTGCACAGGTTGAAACCCATGCCGGTCAGGAACGCCAAGCGGTAGGTGGCGGTCCAGTCGAAGATGACACCGCCCAGGTAGCCGCCCAGGGCCATGCCCAAGGTGCCGAACAGGAAGATCACGCCAATGCGCCAGCCGGCCTGGGAGGCGGGAAACAGCTCCCGGATGATGATGGCGTACATGGGCACGACACCGCCGTAACCAAGGCCATAGAATATGGAGACCAGATACAGCCCCTGCAGCGAATCCGTATTCACGTAGAAAGCCAGGCCCAGCATCTGCAGGGACGATCCCAACAGCAATGTTTTCAAGCCGCCGACACGGTCGGCCAGCCAGCCATAAGCAATCCGCGAGATAAAGGCGCTGAACAGCAGCAGCGACAACATCTCGGCCCCGCGGGCGGCGGAAAAACCAAGGTCGCTGCAGAATGAGACGATATGCACCAGGGGCATGGACATGGCCACGCAACAGCCGACGATCGCCGCGCACAACAGGGCGAGGGCCGTATTGGGCTGCAAACCCAGCACCGGCTCTTCGGCTTGCTCGGTCTCTGTGGCGCGGGCCGCCTTCTCCGCCGCCACGGCGCCGCTAAGCATCCGGGGGCTCGGCCGGCGCAGAACAAGAGCAAGGGGCACCAGTGTCGCCATGCTGAACAAGCCGTATGCCAACATGGTGTCGCGCCAGCCATGAAGTTCCATGGCATAGCGGAATATGGGCGGCCAGATGGCCCCGGCCAGAGCCTGGCCGCAGGACGCGATGGCGATCGCCATGCCCATGCGGCGATCGAACCAATGGGTGACATTGGTCAACAGGGGCGAGGTCATGGCGCCATTGCCCAACAGGCCCACGATCAATAGCTGCGCGCCCAAAAAAGTAACGATCGAATTGCTTTGCGAAACAGCTATCAGGCCCAGGCCGAGGCAGACGGCGCCGGTCAGGGCCGGCCCGGCCATGCCCCGGTGATCCGACCACAGGCCCATGAGAATACCGCCGATGCCGGCCCCGAACATGGAAGCGGCATAGCCGGCCGAGGGGATTTGCCGGGGCCAGTTGAACTCGGCCGCGATGGGCTTCAGGCCAACCACGACAAGATATGAGGAACCGAAGGCAACCGAGATCATCAAGGTGGTGGCGATCACCACCCACCAGCCGTATCTGCTTTCGATCGACGTCTCTTCAGCTACGTTCATTGGCACCCGCATAGGCAACAAAAACCGGGGTCAACGCGACGCCGACACCGGGTTCCTTGGTATAGCTCAAGAGCGCGCCTCGGAACAGAGGCACGACCGCATTGCCTCCGCCGCGGCTTTGACCTATGGCTATGCCATGCACGCCGCCGAGGATATCCGCTGCCAAATCTGCGACAGCCGCGATTGCCCGCCCCTGATAGAGCACGAGACGGAGCGGGGGCAGTGGCATTATCGCCGTTGCGCCGGCTGCGGCCTGGTCTTCCTCTCACCCATGCTCGACGACGGCGAACTGGCCGCCCTGTACGCCAATCCCGACAGCGGCGGCACCCGGGCCTATTTTCGCAAGGAGGCCTCGAAACTGCGCCGGGCCAGGGGACGGGTGCGCCATTTGGCCGGCGCCATGGCGGGCGGTGCGAAAGGAAAGCTGTTTTTGGACATTGGCTGTTCCGGCGGCTTCATGACCCAGGCCGCCATGCAGGCGGGCTTTACCGCCTGGGGCATCGACCCCGACGGCGACGCGGTGGCCCATGCGGAACAGTATTACCCCGGCGCCAGCTACCGGGTCGGCGGCCTGACCGAATTCGCCGATGCATATGTGAGCGAAAACCAAGAGCGCTTCGATGCGGTCTATTGCTCGGAAGTGCTGGAGCATGTGGCCGATGCCAATGCCTTTGTCGCCGCCATCGCCAAGCTGATGGCCACGGGCGGCGTGCTATACCTGACCACGCCGGACATCGGCCATTGGCGCCGGCCCAGGAAGCTGGCGGATTGGGACGTCTTCACGCCGCCCCATCATTGTCTGTTCTTCTCCCTTGGCAATCTGCGCCAGTTGCTGGCCCGTCATGGCCTGGAGATCTATCATCGGCAATGGGCCTTCAAACCGGGTCTGAAAGTGCTGGCACGTAAAGTAGGAGAGTCAATATGAGCCAAAGCATCACTGGGGACAAATTTCACGGCATCTATCCCATGCTGTACGCCTTTTTCGATCAGGCTGGCGATTTGGACCGCGAGGCCATGCGCCGGCAGGTGCAATGCGCCCTGGCCCAAGGGGTGCACGGCATCGCCGTTGGCGGCCTGGCGACGGAGACCAACAAGCTGTCAACGGCGGAGCGGCGCAGCCTGATGGAATGGGCGGCGGAGGATGTGGACGGCCAGGTGCCCCTGTCCGTCACCATCGCCGAAAGCAACGTCGCCGGGCAAACCGCCATGGCCAAGCTGGCCGCCGATTTGGGCGCGGCCTGGGTGGTGTTGCAGCCGCCGCCCGTGCGCGGCGCCACCGAGGCCGGGTTGATCGAATTCTACGGCGCCGTGGCCGACGGCGCGCCCCTGCCCGTGGGCATTCAGAACGCCCCGGAATATATCGGCATCGGCGTCTCCAACGCCGGCTTCGCCAGGCTGAACGAACGGCACCCCAACGTCTCTATCCTGAAAGCCGAAGGCCCGGCCACCTACATCAGCGCCCTGGCGAAAGATACCGGCGGCGCCTTTACCCTGTTCAATGGCCGCAACGGCATGGAATTGGTGGACAGTCTGCGCGCCGGCTGTCACGGCATGATCCCCGGCGTCGACGCCTGCGACCGGCAGGTGGCGATCTTCGAGGCCATGGCGCGGGGCGAGGAGGCGGCGGCCGACCGCGCCTTCGCCGAAATCCTGCCCCTGCTGTCGTTCCTCATGGGCTCCATCGATCATCTGCTGTGCTACGGCAAGCGCCTGACCGCCCGCAGGCTCGGCCTAGGCGAGGTTTACGACCGGGTGCCGGCGCAACAACCAACCCCATTCGGCCTGGAAGTGATGCAGCGCTGGTCCAAGGACCTCGGCGATTTCTAATTCACACGGGAAGGAACGAAGAGATGCGTATCCATAATCTGTACGAAGACGAGGACGGCCAGTCCCATTTCCGCGATATCGAGGTGGAGTGGGTGGAGGAAGGCCGGGGCGGCAAACTGTCCGAGCGCCTGCCCGCCACCGGCATCATCTTCCGCCAAGTGCCACCGACCTATGAGCTGGACTGGCACAGCGCACCGCGCCGGCAATATATCATCAACCTGGACGCGGGCGTTCAGATCACCGCCTCGGACGGCGAGGCCCGCATCATCGGCGCCGGCGAAGTGATCCTGGTCGAGGACATCAACGGCAAGGGCCATTTGTCCAAGGCCGTCGATGAACAAATCCGCCACTGCATCTTCGTGCCGGTCGAGTAAAGGCATCAATTTTTTCCCCCGCAACAGACAACGAAAATCCCTTCAGTTTCCAAACAATTGAAGAGCGGGAGAACAAAACAAGAATATGTTATAATTGTACCGCGCAAACGATTCGGTAAATGTGAAGGTTATGTCTGACAACATCCCTACTGAATCTGCCCGCGCACAAACGCAATGGCGCCAGGCGGGCAGTCGAGGCGCGTGGGGCCTGGCTTCTTTTCCTGCCATCATATTCTCCGGACCTGAACCCGATAGAACTGGCGTTCTCAAAGTTCAAAGCTCATATGAAGCGCCTAAAACCGCGAACCGTCGATGATCTGTGGCAAGCCGCGGGAACTGTCTGCGATCTCTTCAAACCAGAGGAATGCTGGAACTTCTTCGCCGAGGATGGCTATGCCCCAAAATAATCCGGAAACGCTCTAATTCACACGGGAAGGAACGAAGAGATGCGTATCCATAATCTGTACGAAGACGAGGACGGCCAGTCCCATTTCCGCGATATCGAGGTGGAGTGGGTGGAGGAAGGCCGGGGCGGCAAACTGTCCGAGCGCCTGCCCGCCACCGGCATCATCTTCCGCCAAGTGCCACCGACCTATGAGCTGGACTGGCACAGCGCACCGCGCCGGCAATATATCATCAACCTGGACGCGGGCGTTCAGATCACCGCCTCGGACGGCGAGGCCCGCATCATCGGCGCCGGCGAAGTGATCCTGGTCGAGGACATCAACGGCAAGGGCCATTTGTCCAAGGCCGTCGATGAACAAATCCGCCACTGCATCTTCGTGCCGGTAGAATAATCCCTAGCGCGGGGCCATGCGGATGGCGCCGTCGAGGCGGATGGTCTCGCCATTCAGCATGACATTCTCGACAATCTGGCGGCTCAATTGGGCGAATTCCGACGGCTCTCCGAGCTTCTTTGGAAACGGCACCATGGCTTCCAACGACGCCTTGGCCTCCGGCGACAGGGTCGCCATCAACAGCGGCGTCTTGAACAGGCCCGGCGCGATGGTGCAGACGCGGACGCCCTTGTCGGAGAGATCCCGGGCGATGGGCAGGGTCATGCCGACCACGCCGCCCTTGGAGGCGGAATAGGCCGACTGGCCGATCTGGCCGTCATAGGCGGCGGCGGAGGCGGTATTGATGATCACGCCGCGCTCGCCGTCGGCCAGGGGTTCCAGCGCCACCATGTCGGTGGCGGCGAGGCGGATGCAGTTGAAGCTGCCGATCAGGTTGACGCGGATGATCCGCTCCCACTGATCCAAGGGATGAGCCTTGCCCCGGCTGGTAGTCTTGACCGCGATGGCGATGCCAGCACAGTTGACCAGAATGCGCGGCACGCCCAATTCTTCCCTGGTTTGGGCCAGGGCCGCCGCGATCTGTTCTTCCGAGGCCACGTCGCACTGGCAGAAAATGCCGCCGGTCTCGGCCGCCAGCTTGCTGCCGAGCTCTTCCTGCAGATCGAAAATGGCAACCTTGGCGCCGGCGGCTGTGAACTCGCGCACCACGCCTTCGCCCAAGCCCGACGCGCCGCCCGTAACGACCGCGATTTGTCCATCCAATTGCATGCCGTGCCGCCTCCGCTCGTGTTGACTAGTCGATGATGTAGGGTTCAAACGGTGTCTTCGATAACACCTCGTTGCCCGTCTCGGTGATCACCAGGGGGCGTTCCATGCGCATGCCGCCGACGCCGGGCAAATTGGCGGTGACGGCGATTTCCTGCATGTAATTGGGCTCCAGCACATAGTTCGGCTCGGAAACGCCGTCGATCTCCGCATCCGTCAGGGTGGGATACCATTCATCGCCGAAATGGCCGATGCCATGGCCGAAACCGCGTATGAATTCGGTCCAGCCCTGCTCCTCGACGAATTCGCGGGTGGCCCGCGCCACCTCGCCCAAGGTACGGCCCGGCTGCATGTTTTCCACCACCTTGTGGCAGGTGGCGGTGAAGCCCTCGATGACCCGGGCCTGTTCCGCCGTGGGCTGGCCCAGGACCGCGTTATGGGCCACATCGCCCAGCATCAGGCCATACATGCCATGCAGATCCAACAGTACGAACTCGCCGCGCTGCACGATCTTGTCCGTGGCCGGGGTGCAGGCGCCGGTCCAGGTGCGGTGACCGGAGGCGATTTCCTGCCCGCCGGTGAAGGTCCAGGCGAACTCGCTGCCAGCCTCGCGCATGGCCAGCTCGGCGATGCCGGCGATCTGTTTTTCGCTCATGCCGGGGCGCAGGGCCTCGGCCACGGCCTCCTGGCCGCGATCGACAATGGCGGCGGCCTGGCGCATCAGGTGCACTTCCGCATCCTCCTTGACCATGGTCAGACGGTCGATGATTTGATGGCCGTCGATCAATTCCGCCTCGGGCAATTGGGCCGCAAGATCGTTGTATTCGCCGCGGGTGATGAAGCCTTCCGGCAGATAGACCGAGGCACCGTCCTCGATCCCCACGCGTCCGTTGGCCAGGCCCAGATCGGCCACCTGCGCCGCCGCCGCCGCCATCATGGATTGCCGCGAATAGCCCACCACCCGGTGCAGCCAGCCTTCCTCCTTAAGGCGGTTTACATCCATGGAAGGGCAAACCAGGGTGACCTCCCCCTTGCCCGTGGCCGGGATAATCACCGTGCTGCGCCAGGGGCAAAATGCACCGCAGGCGTGGGTCACGGTTTTCAGCCGGGTGCCGACCAGGACATCCAGGCCGGCTTCCGCCACCTCCCGCTGCATCTTGGCCAAACGGCCGGTGTGATCCATGTGCACTGTGTACATGACGCATACGCCTCCATTCTACCAAATGAACGATAGCCTAGATCAAGGGAGCCGCGTCTTGATCTTGCTCAAGCCCCACCGCCGCCTGCCCGAAATATTCCCGCTATTGAAAATTACCATTGCCGCCGGATAAGCGGTGTATGATGGCGTGGTGCATATCAGGATTTTGGATGAGACCCATGTATGACGAACCGCCGCCAATGGAACCGCCCCAAGACCCGCCCATGGACCCACCGCCAATGGAACCGCCGTATTGGTTCGAACAGGCCCTGAAAAACACCCCGACCTCGCGGCAATTGCAGGTCATGGATTGCGAAATCAATTATCTGCGCTGGGGGCCCGAGGCCTCGGACCGGGCCGGCATATTGTTCATTCATGGCGCCAGCGCGCACGCCCATTGGTGGGATTTCATCGCGCCGTTTTTCGCCGACGACCGGCCGGTCGCGGCCATTGACCTGTCCGGCATGGGCGACAGCGGTTGGCGCGAACAGTACGGCAGCAAGGTGCATGTGCCCGAGATCGCGGCGGTGATCGCCGATGCCGAATTGGGCGAAAAGCCGATCATCGTCGGCCATAGTTTCGGCGGCTTCATGACCATGTGTTACGCCCACGGGCACGGTGCGGAACTGTCGGGCGCGGTGATCGTTGATTCTCCCTTGCGGCCGGAAAACCGGCAACCCACGGAAAGATCCCGGTTTTCCGAGCCGCCCAAGCGGCCCCCGAACCGGGTTTTCACCGACCCCGACGAGATGATCTACCGCTTTCGGCCCATTCCGCCGCAGTTCTGCGACAACGAATATATTGTCGAACACATCGCCCGCCATTCCCTCAAGGAATGCGAAGGCGGATACACCTGGAAATTCGATCCTTCCGCCCGTGTCGCCGGTATGCATGACGAACCGCTGGAGGATTATCTGCGCCAGCTGAGCTGCCCCAAGGCCATGATCTATGGCGAGGAAAGCGCCATTTTCGGCGCGGAGGTCGTGGATTACATGACGCCCATATTCGATCCCGCCAATCCCATGATCGGCATCCCCGATGCCCAGCACCATTTGACCATGGATCAGCCGCTTGCCTTCGTGACCGCCCTGCGCGCCATTTTCACCAGTTGGGATGTTTGAGTGAGGTATGCGGCCCGCCGGTTTTTGGGCCATCAGTAATGCAGCGGCAAGAATGCAGCGGCAAGCAATGGCGGATGGCGCGTTGACCGCCGGGATGTGAGGCCTGCGGACATCCCGTCGCTGGTTGAACTACATGGATTCTGAAGTTGCAAACCGCTATATTTGGTCAATCAGAAAAGCGGAGGCACCAATGTTGTTCCCTGAACATTTTCTGGCGGTTCGCGCGACTGTGGAAGAAGGGCGCGAAGAGGATTTCAACCACTGGTACAACACCGAACACATCCCCGATGTCTTGCGGGCGTTTCCGGGCTGTTTAGGCGCGTCCCGTTATAAAGTCACAGAAGGCGACGGTTCGCACCTGTATGAGGCTATGTATGCTTTTCGCAGTGCGGAAGAGTTGGCCGACGCGATCACAAGCGAAGAAATCAAGAGACTCATCGGCCTCTATGATGAGGCTATTGGATCGTTCAGCACCCGCACCCGCACCACCTACAGCCGCGTCTTTCAGCTTGAAAAATAGCATACCTATGTCCCTTCCGGGCGATGTGTCCTACGGTTTTGCCAGCGAATGGTGAAGTTTCCTTATTTCGGAACTACGGTCCGCTTTTCTCAAGGGTCGCCCGGCCACATGTCTGGCCACTGATCGCGTATTTTGCGTGGAATGATGAATTTGCGGCAAACGGTTTGGAGCCATGGGATCGACCGAAAAGCGAGACGGAGCCGACGGGCGAAACGCCGAAATCGCGCGACAACAGGCGGAAATTGAACGTCTGACCGAAGCCCTGCATAGCGAAAAAAACAAGCTCAACGATGTCGTCACCTCTCTTCAAGAAGGCTTCATCGTCTTTGACCGCGAGCACCGTCTGGTCGTTTGCAATGACAGTTACCTGCGGTTCTACATCGACGCCGTCGGCCAGGAGGTTGCCGACAAGGTGGTGCCCGGCGCCTATCATCTTGATTTCCTGGGTGATGCCTTCGACGCCGGTATGTTTCCCGACGTGCAGGGAACCAGGGAAGAATTTATCGAATATCGCAGGAAGCGGCAGAACGAACTGCGGCGCGCGGTCGAAATCCGTTTTTGCAGCGGTCAATGGGTGCAAGTGAACGAGCATCCGACCCATGATGGTGGATTTGTCGCTGTCTATACCGACATTACTGAACTGAAACGGCGGGAAGCGGAACTGGCCTCGAAGACGAATGACCTGGAACGCTTGTCGAACCAACTGGCGAAATACCTCTCGCCGCAAATCTATCAATCGATCTTCACCGGCAAACAAGAGGTCAAGGTTGCCTCCGCCCGAAAAAAGCTCACTGTCTTCTTCTCTGACATTGCCGAATTCACCGCCACAACCGATCGGCTGCAATCAGAGGAATTGACCGCCCTCCTCAACCAATACTTGACCGAGATGTCGGACATCGCCTTGGCGCATGGTGCGACTATCGACAAGTTTGTCGGAGACGCGATCATGATTTTCTTCGGCGACCCGGAGAGCCGAGGCATCGGCGACGATGCGCTGTCCTGCGTGAAAATGTCGATTGCGATGCGCGACCGAATGGCCGAATTGAAGAATTCGTGGCATGAATCCGGCATTGTAAAACCTTTGCGTTGCCGTATGGGCATTCACACCGACTACTGCACAGTTGGCAATTTTGGCAGCGATGATCGCTTGGACTATACGATCATCGGCGGCGGCGTGAATTTGGCCTCGCGCCTCGAAAGCGAGGCTGAACCAGGCGAGATCCTGATCTCCTACGAAACTTATGCCCATATCAAGGACGAAATATATTGCGAACCCTGTGGGCAGATAGATGTAAAAGGGATCGCCTATCCGGTGACGACTTATCGGGTAATCGACGTATATGATCGCATGGATCGGGACCTTCGGCCGCTGCAGGTCGAGTTGCCGAACTTTCGCATGGACATGAAAACAGCGCTGATGTCACCGGAAGAGAGCGACAAGGTATCGAAATTGCTGACCGATGCCCTGGAGCTGCTGAAGAAGAGGAAGCATCAATAGAAATTTCGGCGGCGTTCCCATCGATTGTTGGAAACAACAGGACAGCGTTCGTTGCAGAATATGGCGCCCACTTCGCGGACAAAACCAGGTATCCGGAAAATCTACGCTTTAGCGGCGCTTAGCCAATGTGCGAACTCGACGTCCGAGCTGTCAGTAATGCGGCGGCGGTTGATCGTCAGGCGCGCGGGGTTCGACATCGTCTTCCACCCGGCCCAGGCGGGCGCGCAACTCCGAGACAAGCCGCTTTAGGACTTCGATCTCCTGCCATTGCCGGTTCACCATTTCGGACAGATCCTCGATGGTGCCGTCCTGATGGGCGCTATGGCTTTCCAGCGCCGTCAGGCGTTGTTGCAGATCATCGATTTCGCTCATGAGCCGACCCTCGTGGTCAGGCCGCCATCCACGGGCACCACCGCGCCGGTGATATAGGCTGCGGCGTCCGAGGCCAGGAACAGGGCGGCGTTGGCGGCGTCCCAGGCATCGCCCATGCGGCCCAGACGCGGCAGCTCGGCGCGCTGGCGGCGGATTTCCTCGTGCGGCAGGCCGGAGGTCTGATGATACATCTCGATCGCCGTCGGCGTGTCCAGCAGGCCCAGCATCAGGACGTTGCAGCGGATATTGTGGGGCCCGTTCTCGAACGCCAGCCAGCGGCAGAATTCCTCCAAGGCCGACTTCGCCGCCTTGTAGGCGATCAGGGGCAGGGAGGCGACGGAGGCGACGGAACTGGTATGGGTGATGCAGCCCGAGCGCTGCGCCCGCATGATCGGCAGCACATGTTTCGACAGCAGCATCGGCCCGGTCAGGTTCATCGCCAGGCACTGTTGCCAGGTCTCCAGATCAATCTCCGCCGTATCCCCCTCCACCGTGCCGGCGCCGACGTTGTTGTGCAGAATGTCGATGCGGCCAAAGGCGTTCCTGGTCGCGGCCATCAGGTCGCGGCAGTCAGCTTCTTTGGTGATATCGGCCAGCATGCATTCCACAGCGAAACCCTCGGCCCTGACCTGGCGCGCGGTCTCGTCCATGGAGGGGCTGGAGCGGTTGGCCAGCATTAGCTTGGCCCCCTGGCGGGCGAAGGTTAGCGCCGTTGCCCGGCCATTGCCCATGCCGGCGGCCTCGCTCTGGCCGGCGCCGGTTATGATCGCAACCCTGTCCTTCAAGCGCATGGCAACCCCTCGCAATTGCGGCCCATTATTTGTGCTCGCAATGGGGACTGGACGCAAGCCGTGACTTCGGGGATAACCATTCATGGGCAGACGCAGGGGGCGAACCCAATGACAGAAACCGGCAAAATCCTCACCCAGAAACAACAGGATCAGTTCTGGCGCGACGGCTATCTGGTCATGGACGGCGCGGTGGACGAGACCACCCTGGCCAGGCTGCGCCGGCAAATGGATATCTGGGGCGAGGAAAGCCGGGAGCACAGCGAACCTTATGGCCCGCCCACGGTCGATGGCCGGCCGCGCTTCGACATGGGGGAGGAACATTCGCCCGTAACCCCGGCCCTGCGGCGGATCAACAACCCATGTGAAGTCTCCGACGATTTTCACGCCGTCATGACCGATGCCCCCATGGTCGACATGGTCGCCGACCTGATCGGGCCGGACGTGAAATACCATCACTGCAAGATCAATTCGAAACTGCCCGGCAGCAAGACCGTGGTGCGCTATCACCAGGATTTTCCCTACACGCCCCATACCAACGACGATGTCATCACGGCGCTGCTGCTGCTGGATGACGTGGACGAAGAAAACGGCTGCCTGATGGTAGTGCCGGGCACCCACCGGGGCACCATCGACAGCCTGTTTCAGGACGGCAGCTTCACCGGCATGGTTGCGCCGGCCTTGGAACGTGACTATCTCGCCCGCCAGGTGCCGATCGAGGGCAAGGCGGGGGCGGTCTGCCTGATGCATACGCGCCTGCAACATGGCAGCGAGTACAACCGCTCCGACGACCGCCGCCGGGCCATCTATATCTGCGTCTACAGTGCCGCCGACGCCATCCCCATCGCCCGCAATCCCATGCCGTCCACCCTGGAAGGCACCATCGTGCGGGGTCAGACAAGCCGCACCGCCCGCATGATCCCCCTGCAGGTGGAACTGCCGCAGCAACCCAAATCAGCCTCTTTCTTCACGGTAATCGGCCAGAAATCCGCCGGCGG
>JASLLM010000136.1 GCA_030747035.1 Alphaproteobacteria bacterium
ATCGCCTCCCTGTTCGGACGGGGCGACGGCGCCCGGCGTAACATCCCCATGCCACCCGAGGACCTGCTTGAAGCCAACATGTTGATCTACCTGGATGGCCTCGGTCTGGGGCCTGAATGATTTTTTTTATCATCCACCCTTGAATAGCGCCGGCGCCTCCCCATCTCTGATAATGTAAACACTATTTACATGAGGATCAGATGGAACTGACACGGAAACTGGACGAGCACGGAAAGGGAGCCTGGATCGCGGTCATGGTCCTCAGCTTTATTCTTTTCTGGCCGGCTGGATTGGCAATTCTGGCCTATTTGATATGGAGTGGACGCATGAGCTGTTGGAAACATGGCGGACCGGGCCGCTGGTATTATTCCCGTCGGCGCAACAAACATGACGGGGATCACGAAGGCCGGGCCTATCACGGCGCCTCGAGCGGTAATTCGGCATTCGACGACTATCGCGAGGAAACCCTGAAGCGCCTGGAAGACGAACAACGTGAATTCGAGAGCTTCCTGGAACAGCTTCGCCACGCCAAGGACAAGGCGGAATTCGACCAGTTCATGAATGACCGCAAGAGCCGGCCCCAGGATCCGCCCCAGGATCAGCCACGGGATCAACCCGGCGCCTAAGCCGCCACCCCAAACAAGGGCCCAGCGGCGCGGAAGTCAGCTTCCGCCGCCGCCAGGCTTTTTCTTTTGCAAATACGGTTCTAGTTAAGGCGGAACATGGCAGCAATCGAACGGCTAGTTACATGAGAATGCAAAAAGGGAACCGTCCCCAGATTTGCGGCCGATTTCGGCGGTCTGCGTAGGGCCGCTCAGTGGACAGGCGACTGGTAATGATGAGGACTCGTTGGCATATAGGTTTGTTCAAACCCGAACGGATTGGTTGTCATGAAGATCGCCCCAATCATTGAGACTGATCGTCTTCTCCTGCGCGAGCCTGTACTAGCAGACTGGCCTAGTTTCGCAGAGGTGATGACATCAGATCGCGCTAAGCACATGGGCGGACCGTTTTCAATCGCGTACGCGTGGGGCGCCTTTTGCCATGGGATTGCGTTATGGCCGCTTTTTGGTGTCGGCAATCTATCAATCGAACTTCGAGAGGCCAAACAATGCATTGGGCAGATTGAGATCAATCAAGGCCCACGTTTCCCAGAGCCGGAACTCGGATGGCAACTAGACATTGAGGCCGAAGGTAAGGGGTACGCATTTGAAGCCGCTATCGCGATGCGCGATTGGGCCTTTCGGGTGCGCAAGCTGGAGACACTGGTGAGCTACATCGGTCCAGACAACACGCGCTCGATCCGTCTCGCTGAACGCCTCGGCGCCACGATTGACGAGCCTGCGCGCCCGCAGGACCCAGGTGATCTGGTCTATCGGCATGCTCAGTGACGTCTGTAATGGGCTCAGAGCCGTCGTCTAGTAACATTAAAGAGGACGCTTCCCTTATTGAGTACAGAAATCCTGGTGCGGCACCAGTTTTCCATTCCCGGAATGAAAGCCCGAATAACTAGCCCAGGGTGCCACCAGCGCGGAAGTCGGCTTCCGCCGCCGCGAGGGTCTTCTCAAGGCGGATGACCAGATCGTCGCATTCGGCCTCGGTGATGATCAGGGGCGGTGTGGCCATGATCCAGTCGCCGAAACGGCCGCCGGCGGTACGCCGGGCATAGACCAACAGGCCATGCTCCAAGCCACGGCGGCGCACGGCATCCGTTGGACCTGGATTGGAAGAAATTGTCGCCTTCGTGGCCTTGTCGGCCACCAACTCGATACCGATCAGCAAGCCCTTGCCGCGCACATCGCCGATAATGGACGAACGCCCGGCGAGCCCTTCAAGCTTGCCGCGCAGATAGGCCCCCACCCGCTCAGCCCGGCCCGCGAGATCTTCGCGCTCGAAGCGGTCCAGCACCGCCAGGGCGGCGGCGGCGGAAACCGGATGGGCGCTGTAGGTATGGGTGTAGCCGAAACCGAGCCGTTCGGAGAGCCAATCGACCATCTCCGCCGGCGCCAATACAGCGCCCAAGGGGGCATAACCGGCGGACAACCCCTTGGCCAGGACCGTCAGATCGGGCTGAATGCCATCGTAATGGTGGCTGGCCAGGAACCGCCCCGTGCGCCCGGCACCGCACAAAACCTCGTCGAACACCAGGGCGACATCGTGGCGGTCACAGATTTCGCGCACCGTGCGCAAATAAGCTTCGGGCGGTGCCACCGCGCCGGAGGCCAGGCCGCCGACGGGTTCGATCAGAAAGGCCAGCACGGATTTCGGGCCCAGCTCGTGGATCTTGTCATCCAGCGCCTGGGCACAGGCCTGGGCGTGAGTCTCGACTGTGTGGTTGTCCGGCAGGCGATAGCTAAGCGGCGCCGGCACCTTTGGATGCTCGTGGCCGAAGCCCGTCAGGAAGGCTTCATTGGCGGGATCGCCCGAGAGGCCCAGGGCGCCGATCGTGCTGCCATGATAGGACGGCATGCAGGTGATGACATGGCGCCGCTCCGGCTGCTCGCTGGACAACGCCCGTTGGCGCAACAGCTTGATGGCGAATTCCACCGCTTCCGAGCCGCCGGAGGCGAACAGCACCCGCTCGAACCCCGGCCCGGCCAGCTTGGCGATCCGTTCGGAAAGATCCATGTTGGCCTGATGGCGGCCCTGGCGTGCGCTGACAAAGGCCAGGCGCCCGGCCTGTTCCGCCATGGCCGCGGCCACCGTCGTATCGCCATGGCCGATATTGGCGGTCACCGGCCCCGACGACATGTCCATGTAGCCGCGGCCCGCTTCGTCGTACAGCCAGACGCCTTCGCCGCGCACGAATGTGGGCCGGGGCACGGTGTCGGACTGGGCAAAGAAAAGATCCTGGGGCCCGCCGGGCCGGTCCCGATAGGCGGCGCGCTGATCGGAATATACGTTCATATGAAACACCTCTTTGGGCTGCCTTCCGGCACCAGTGTATGCCATAACGGGTTCAAATCCGAAAAACGGGACTTACCCGTCATAACAAACGAGGAAACATCATGAGTGCCAACGTCGATATTCTGTTCGAACCCTTCACCGTCAAGGGCATGACCCTGCCCAACCGCGTCGTCATGGCGCCCATGACCCGGCGCAAATGTCCCGGTAACGTGCCCGGTGAAGACGTCGCCGCCTATTACCGCCGCCGCGCCGAAGGCGGTGTCGGGCTGATCATCACCGAGGGCGCCTTCGTCAATCACAAGGCCGCCAATGGTTATGACGGCGCACCGAATATCTACAGCGCCGAAGCCCTGGCCGGCTGGAAGCATGTCATCGAAGAGACCCATGCGGGCGGCGCCAAGATCATCCCCCAGCTTTGGCATGTGGGCGCGCACCGGGAGACGGGTATCGAGCCCGACCGCGAGGTGCCGGGCTGCGCCCCCTCCGCAATCGCCACCGGCGACCGCGAGACCCCGGTAGAAATGAGCCAGGACGACATCAAGGATTGCATCGCAGCCTTCGCCCAAGGCGCCGCCGCCTCCCAGGCGGTCGGCTTCGACGGTGTCGAGGTGCATGGCGCCCACGGCTATTTGATCGATCAGTTCTTTTGGCAGCGTTCAAACCAGCGCCAGGATGAATACGGCGGTAGCTTCGATAACCGTATGCGCTTCGCCAAGGAAATCGTCGAGGCGATCCGTGCCGCCACGGGCCCGGACTTCATGATCGTCTTCCGCTTCTCGCAATGGAAGATCGACGACTACGAGACCAAGATCGCCGAGACGCCGGAGGAGCTGGAGCATTTCCTGAAAATTCTGGCGGACGCCGGCGTCGATGTCTTCCATGCCAGCACACGGCGTTTCTGGGAGCCGGAGTTCGAAGGCTCGGACCTGAACCTGGCCGGTTGGAGCAAGAAACTCAGCGGCAAGCCGGTCATTACCGTGGGCAGCATCGGCCTTGATGATCCGTCCTGGGCCGGGGCCAATTCCACCGACGTGGATGAACTGGTCAAGCGCATGGAGGCGGGCGAATTCGATTTGGCGGCGGTGGGCCGGCAACTGTTGTCGGAACCCGCCTGGGCCAACAAGGTTCGCGAGGGCCGCTATCAGGAAATCGAACCCTATTCCGTGAAGGCGCTAAAGGAACTACGCTAGGATTTCTGCAGAGGGGGAGAGGGTTTTGGCGGACAGCTTTGACTATGTGATCATCGGCGCCGGTTCGGCCGGCTGCATTCTGGCCAACCGGCTGACCGCCGATGGCAAACATAGCGTCTGTCTGCTGGAAGCCGGGCCGCCCGATTGGCATCCCTTCATTCATATCCCGGCGGGCTTCATCAAGACCCTGGCCAACCCGAACCTGAACTGGATGTATCAGACCGAACCAAGCCATTGGGCCGCGGGCCGGGCGATCGATGCGCCCCGGGGCAAGACGCTTGGTGGCTCCTCTTCCATCAACGGCCATATCTATAATCGCGGCCAGCGCATGGATTTCGACGGTTGGTCGCAGCGCGGCAACCGGAATTGGGGCTATGCCGATGTGCTGCCCTATTTCCGCCGTTGCGAACAGCGGATCGGTGGCGGCGACGACACTTTCCGGGGCCGCGAGGGCAACCTGCAAGTCACCGACCTGAACTATGAGCATCCCTTCTGCGAGATCTTCATGGCCGGGGCCGAGACCATCGGCATTCCCCGCAATGCCGACTACAACGGCGCCGTGCAGGAGGGCATCTCTTATGTCCAGCGCACCGTCCATGGCAGGCGGCGGGTCAGCACGGCGCGGGCCTTCCTGAACCCGGCCAAATCGCGCGCCAACCTGACCGTGCGGACCAATGCCTTTGCCACCGAGATTCTTTTCGAGGGTAACAAGGCCATCGGCGTCACCTATGCCAAGGGTGGGCGCGGCGGTCAAATGGTCGAGGTGCGTGCCAACCGGGAGGTGATCCTGAGCGGCGGCGTGGTCAATTCGCCGCAATTGCTGCAGCTTTCAGGCATCGGTCCCGGCCCGTTGCTGCAATCCCTCGGTATCGAGGTGAAGCACGAACTGGCCGGCGTGGGCGAGAACCTGCGCGACCATTACGCGCCCCGCCTCAGCGCCCGGGTCAAGAATGTCGAAACCCTAAACGAGCGGGCCAGCGGCCTGAGCCTCGTCGGTGAGGTGATCAAATATTTCATCGGCGGCAAGAGCATCGTCAACCTCAGCCCCTCCATGGTTTACGGCTTCTGGCATTCCGACGAGGCCGCGCGCAGCAACGATCTGCAGTTCATCTTCACCCCGGCGAGCTATAAGCTGGGCGTGCATGGGCTGCTCGACGACGTGCCTGGTTTCACCGTCGCGGCTTGGCAGCATCGGCCCGAAAGCAAGGGCTGGCTGCGCGCCCGCTCGGCCGATCCGTTCGAGAAACCAATTTTCCAGCCGAACTATCTCGATCATGAAGAGGACCGCCGGATTGTCGTCTGCGCCATGAAACTGGCCCGGCGGCTGATGTATACCGAACCGATGATGCCCTATATCGAGTCGGAGGCCTATCCAGGCGAGGACGTACAGAGCGATGAGGAGTATCTGGAAGCCGCGCGCCATTGGGGCGGCACCACTTTCCATTTGATGGGCACCTGCCGCATGGGACCGGAGACGGACCCCACATCGGTGGTCGATGATCAGCTTCGCGTGCGCGGCATGGAAAGCCTGCGGGTGATCGACGCCTCCGTCATGCCCGCCATGGTCTCGGCCAACCTGAACGCCGCCACCATGATGATCGCCGAGAAAGCGTCCGACATGGTATTGGGCAAACCGGCGATGGAGCCGATCATCGTGCCGGATTAAGTTCGCGTAGCAAGTTCCAAGTTTTCCCCGACCTAGAAAGGTTCTTGGAACTACGCGGCCTGTGTGCCACGATTGGGCTGTGGGCAAATGGGGGCACGCAATGGAAAAGATCATCGAAAATCCCGACGCGGCGGACGGGGCGGCAAATTCGCCGGTTTATATACCTCCCCTGCAACTTACGGCAGGGCAGTCGCCACCTGTCGCCGCCAATCAAGGTCTGTCCTACATGGCCTTGGACCGGGATGGGGATGCGGGCACAACCGCCGCGACGGAGGCGGCGCTCAAACAGATTGCCGAAGGGAAAGGGCAGGCGATTATCGATATGCTCGACAACGCACCCCCAGGCCCCATCGAGACCGAATGGGGCCTCGGATTTCGGAACTATTCGGAGTGCGTGGAATATATTCGCGCCAACAACATCGAAGCCCCAGAAGGCGGCCTAGCGCTTCCGCTGCCCTACACCATCAATGAGCAGCCGACCTATTCCGTGGTTTCGTCCAACGCGCTTTGGCGGGACCCGAGCCGCGAGATGGAGGCGGAAGCCCTGCGCAAGGAAGAGCAGGACAATGCGCGGCGGCGCCTCTATTTTCCGCATGTGATGCGCGATGCGCGACGCATTGAGGCGTACTACCCAGGTCTCTCGCCCAGCAGCGCCGAATGCATGGACAAACTTGGTGTGTCGTTGGCCCATTGCGAGTCCAAGTGCGAGAACTTTTACGACTCGGCGGAGGTGGAGCGCGTGTTCTACCCGGAGATAGAAAAGCTTCTGCTGGAGTTTTTCCCAGGCGCGACGGACGCCTTCGTCTATAACCACGACGTATTCGACAAGGACTATCAGGGCGACCGTACAGAGGACCAGGACAACAAGAACCCAGGCGTGAATAAGAACTACGCCAACCTCGTGCACAACGACCTGAACGACAACAGCGGCCGCGTGCGCTGCCGGGAACTGCTGACGAAGAACCTGCGCAACTTCGGGCGCGAACAGCACTATACGGAGGCGGAGGCCGACGCGAAAATGTCGCGGCGGTTCATGTCCATCAACCTCGCCAAGCCCATGGAGACCGTGCAACAGAACCCCTTCGTGCTCTGCGCCTGGCCGTCTTTCGCCGACCAGCCCTACATCAACAACTACCGCATCTACGACGACCGCGTCGGCGAGACCACCCGCTTTACCAACCGCCCCGACCACGAGTGGTACTGGTTTCCCCAGCAGAAACCCACCGAGGTTTCGATGCTCAAGTGCTACGACTCCGTCACCGACGGTTCCGTCTCGCGCTGGTCATTCCACACTGCCTGCGTCGACCCAACCGCGCCCGAAGATGCGCCCTGCCGCAGGAACGTCGTGGTTCGGTCTTACGTCTTCTTCTAGCGAGATACGGCCGCGGGTCCGCTCATGCGCCGGGCCAGCCAATCGGTGATCGTGTCGAGAACGGCTTCCGGAATTTGGTTGGTATGGGGCAGCAAGTTTCCGTAACTCCTGAAACCGCCATCCTTGTCCGGTAGGAACAGATGATTGTGCTCGGGAAATATCTTCACGGTGACCGCCTGATTGCCACCGGATTTCACGGCCTGAGCGAGTTGATGCGCATGCGCGACCGGTACGTTACTGTCGCGGTCGCCATGCAGGATCAGGATCGGACTGACGACTTTCGGCGCCACCACCGATGGATCATGGGAAAAGAAAAAGGTCCACCAGGCATTGGCTTCACCGCTGCTAACATGTGCCCGCGCCTCGGCAACCCGTTCCTCGAGAATGCGCTCCGGATCCTCCCCCGCCCGCCAGCGCGCCTTTTTCCCTTTGTCCATTTCCTCGCCCAATGAAATGAGGTAGCGGGTCTGATATTTCCAAATCTGCCAGCCTGGGCTTGCCGTTGCCGCCAGCGTTACAATACCTCGTAATGACTTATCCGTAGCCGCTATCATGACGGCAATGTTGGCGCCTTCGCTAATCCCAAGCAAACCGAGCCGCTGCCGGTCGATGGTCTTTTTGCCACGCAAGAAATTCAACGCCGCTCGCGTATCGTTGGCGCGGGCAGCCGTGCTGGCCTCGGATAGAGGCCCCCCGCCCGAGCAGCCCGTATCCCGGTCATCAAGGCGCAGGACCGCCATGCCGCGCCGGCTGAGCCTATCGGAAATCTGCCGGAACGGTTTGTAAAGTGATACCGGGTATGCGGTGGAGCCGACCATGTCGCGAGTTTGCGCACTTGATCCACTGATCAGAACAACGGCAGGCACAGGTGCGGTTGCCTGTTTCGGCAGGGTCAGCGTGCCAACCAGCACATGGCCCTCGGCAGTGGGTACGCGGACTTCCTCGGCGACATAGGGCGCATTAGCTGGCGCGGCATAGTGTTCTTGCGAAAGGCAAGGCAATTGGGGCTTGGTTCCCGCTTCCCCGGTCGCGCAGACAACAGCGAAAAATAATACGTATCCGATTAGAACCAGCGTTCTCATCTCGACCAATCACTCACCACCACAGGCACGACACCAAGGCGCCTAGAACTAAGGTCCGGACACGAATTTAAGCGCGATTAACCGTCCCAAACTTCCTTCGGCAAGGGCAAGCCATTCAATTCACGTTCGCCGATGGGGCCACCGTCCGGCACGATACCGAGGCCGTCAAGGATCATCAGCATCTGGCGCACATGCTGGGCTGTATGCCAGGTGGTTCGCTCCAACGTCTCGTGCAGGGACTGCTGCCCGTAATAGGTGGCTACCGTGGCGTCGAAGTCCTTGCCAGCACCCTGCGTCTCCCACCAATCAAGGATATCCCGGCGGGTGGCGTCACCATCATCGGCGATATCGGCGAAGGTGACCAGATCGTCGCCCGGCTGTTCGCCCAGCTTTTCGTAAGTTAGTTCCTGGCCGGAGGCAACGCCCAGAAAGGCGCGGGCGATCTGAAAGATATGATAGGTCAGGTCACGATAGCTGCGCGGGCGGCCCGGCAGCTCCGCCAACATCAGATCGTCCGGCAATTGGCGCAGGTAGCGCTGCGCCGCGCCAAGGATCCAGTCCAGGCGCTGCACCAACTCCTCCGGTGGCAGCATGCCGGGGCCCTGCTCATCCAGGCCCAGGAACTCACCCACATCCCGCAGGGACAGCCCCATGACATAGCGCATGCCCTTGGCCACCACAGGCACCGTGCGCACGCCCAACTGCTGCAATTGCGCCAGGCCGTCCGGGTCGGCGGCCACATTGATCGATTGGAAGTCAACCGCACGGGCCGACAAATGCTCCTTCAGGCGGAGACAGCTGCTTCACCCAGGCTGCCAGAACACCCGGATCGCTTCGCTGCTGATCGTTTCGTTCATTTCTACCTCTTATGTCCCATGCGTTTGAACGTGCGTTCACGCTTGTCCAGCCACCAGCCGTATTGCGCCGGCCACATCTCGAACTCCGGATCGATCCCCAGATCCTGGGCCGCCTGCACGGCCCAGAACGGATTGTACATGATCTCGCGCCCCACGGCGATCAGATCCGCATCGCCCGCCTGCAGGATCGCCTCCGCCTGCTCGCCATCCAGGATCAGGCCCACGGCCATGGTCATGATGCCGGCCTCTGCCTTGATCGCGGATGCGAAGGGCACTTGAAAGCCCAAACCGCGCGGCACCAGCGTCAAGGTGGCGGAGGCGGCATTGCCGCCCGAAGAGCAATCGACGCAATCCACGCCCAAGGCCTTCAGTTCCTTGGCCAGGGCAATTGAATCCTCGATCTTCCAGCCATCATCGTAACCATCCACCGAAGAAACACGGAAGAACAACGGTTTGTCCTTAGGCCAATGGGCCCGTACTTCGCGGGTCACTTCCAGGGCCAGACGCATGCGTCCCGCCAGATCGCCGCCATAGCCGTCATTGCGCTTGTTCGACAGGGGCGAGAGAAACGATTGGATCAGATAGCCGTGCGCGCCATGTATCTCCAACGCTTCGAAACCGGCCTCGTGAGAGCGCCGGGCGGCCTGGCCGAAGGCTTTGACAATCTCGCCGATCTCGTCCTCTTCCAGTTGCCGGGGCACCAGCCAGCCCTCGTCAGCCGGAATGGCCGATGGCCCCACCACCTCCCACGGCACATCGCCACGGGCGATGTCGTCCTCGTTCAAGGCGCCCAGGCCGTTCCAGGGCCGCTGGCTCGAGGCCTTGCGCCCGGCATGGGCGATCTGGATGCCCGGCACCGCGCCATGGCGCTGCATGATGCTGACCAGGGGCTTCAATGCCGCGCCATGTTCATCATCCCAGATGCCCAGGCAGCCATGGCTGATCCGGCCCCTCGGCTCCACCCCCGTGGCCTCGATAAAAATGGTGCCAACACCGCCCCGGGCGTAGCTGCCATAGTGCACCAGATGCCAATCGTTAGGGATGCCGTCCTCGGCGGAATACTGGCACAGGGGCGGCACCACGATGCGGTTGCGCGCGGTGACGGACTTGATGGTGATGGGCTGAAACAACAGGGGCAGTTCGGTCTGCTGCCCGGTTTCCGTGGCGGCGTCGCTCAAGGTCTCGCTCCTACAAGTTATGTGTTTCCGGCTATTGGACCGCCGTTATCATTGCATGGGTATTGCCATGAATACCCCCTGCTTGCAACGCAACCGGCGCATTGCCCGAACTGACGGCAACAGTCATACTGACGCCAGGGCAAACACGCCGGAAGGCGACAGGGGAGCATGACATGCCGTTGGAATATATTGATCACTACAATGTCCTGACCAAGGACGCGGCGGCTTCGGCGAAGTTTTATGTGGATGTGCTGGGCCTGCGGATCGGCGATCGGCCACCCTTCAAGTTTCCCGGCGCCTGGGTTTATTGCGGCGACCGGGCGGTGTTGCACCTGATCGAACGGGAGGAGGTTCCAGACGGCACGGGCCGCGTCGATCATGTCGCCTTCCGCTGCACCGGCTATGGCGAAATCAAGGGCAAGCTGGAAGCGGCCGGCATCAAATACGACGAACGAGTGGTGCCGAAATTCAATCTGACCCAATTGTTCCTGCAAAGCCCCGATGGTCTGAAACTGGAATTGACCTTCAGCGAGGAAGCCGTCGCGGCGGGCTGAAGGAGTAGCGTATGCATGATGCCTTGAAGGGCATTACGGTCCTGGAAGTCGGCGTCATGACGCCGGGAAAATACTGCGGTTTTCTGATGACCGGATGGGGTGCCACTTCGATCCGTGTAGAGCGTGAGTTTTCATCCGGCGGCATCAATAACGAAGACCTGCTGTTGAACCGAGGCAAGAAATCCGTCGTCCTGAACCTGCGGGACGAGGGCGATCACGCGGCTTTCCTGGATCTGGCGCGAGAGGCGGATGTTTTGATCGAAAGCTACCGCCCCGGCGTAACCGAACGCCTGGGCATTGACTATGACGCCATCCGCGTCATCAACCCTGGCATCATCTATTGCTCCCTGTCCGGTTTCGGCCAGAGCGGACCGGACGCCATGCGCGCCGCCTATGACATGCTGTTCCAGGCGGAAAGCGGCCTGCTGCATGCCCTCAATGCAAACGCCTCCGAGATCGCCGCGCCGCAGACCTATATCGCCGACGCTACCAATGGCCTGATGGCCGCCTTCGCCATTTGCGCGTCCCTGCAGGGGCGCAGCAGTACGGGCCAGGGCCGTCATATCGATCTGTCCATGCAGGAGACGATGTTTTCCCTGCTCTCGGTCTCTCACGGTACCATGCGGGACGGCGTCGTCGTCAGTGGCCGGGATGCCGCCCAGCGCTCTCTGCGCCCCGCCAACAACGTCTACCGCGCCCGTGATGGCCGCCATATCGTCATTACGGCCATGAGCGAAAATTCCTGCCGGGCGCTGTTCCGTCACCTTGGCAACGAGGATCTATGGCGGCAGGGACTGGCCATCGGTGATTCGGAAAACCCCGCCAAGGCCTTTTTACAGGAACAATTTGCTCAGAATGACGGGCAGCATTGGGTGGATAGGCGAGACGCTGGCGAGCTTGCCAGACGGGCGCCGGCCGGAACGGCAAGTTTTCTCCGGCAACTCGGCGGTTCTAGAGCCGATCGATCCGGTCCGGCATGGCGATGATTTGTATGACGCGGCCTGCGGTCTCGAGGGCGATGCCAGCGGCGACATGTGGACTTACATGAGCTTTGGCCCCTTTGCGGACAGGCAAGCGTTTCGGAGTTGGCTGGCGCCTCAAGAGCAAAGCCAGGATCCGCTTGTCTTTGCGTTGATCGACCGGGCCAGCGGCAAGGCGCGGGGCATGGCCAATTATCTGCGCATTGCGCCTGAATGGGCCAGTTGCGAGGTGGGTTCCATCTGGTATGCGCCAACGCTGAAACAGAGCCGCGCGGCGACAGAGGCCATGTATCTGATGGCGGCCCATGTCTTCGACGACCTGGGTTATCGCCGCTATGAATGGAAGTGCGACAGCCACAATGCTGCTTCCCGACGCGCCGCCCTGCGCCTTGGCTTCAGCTATGAAGGCCTGTTTCGCCAGCACATGATCTACAAGGGCCGCAACCGGGATACTACCTGGTACGCCATGACCGACCGGAACTGGCCGGCCGTGAAAGCCGCCTTTGAAGCCTGGCTGGGGGACGACAATTTTGACGCCGATGGCCGGCAGCAGCGTGCCTTGGCGGAGATTCGCGAAGGCCTTGGCGATCAGTCAACCCAAAATTGATACAAAATAATTACTGGGGCTGACCCAGATAACTACGATTGTTCCTGCTTAACCCACTGTTTTATCTGCCGTAATTGATCTTGTGGTTTTG
>JASLLM010000137.1 GCA_030747035.1 Alphaproteobacteria bacterium
TGAACTCGGAAGACCTGGACGATGCTGCCTGGGGTGACTACGTCTTCATGCGCGGCAATGAAAAGGGCGTTTTTTTCGAGCGCTGGCGCCATGCCCATGGCTGCGGCCAATGGTTCAATGTGGCGCGCAGTACGGTCAGCAACGAGATATTGGCGGTCTACCGGGTCGGCGATGACAAGCCGGAGGTGGAGGGATGAACAATCGCCTTGCCGATGGCGGCCGTATCGACCGTGAACGAATTCTGCAGTTCCAATTCGATGGCCAAACGCTGCATGGCCATCCCGGCGATACCCTGGCCTCGGCCCTGTTGGCCAATGGTGTGCGGGTCGTGGGGCGCAGCTTTAAATACCACCGCCCGCGCGGCCTGATGACGGCGGGGGGCGAGGAGCCCAATGGCCTGGTGCGTCTGCGCCGGGGCGGCCGGGCCGAGCCCAACGTACGCGCCACGGAGGTCGCCCTATACGACGGTCTGGTGGCGGAAAGCCAGAACCGCTGGCCCAACCTGAAGTATGATCTGGGTGCCTTGAACGACCGCCTGTCGCCGCTGTTTCCCGCCGGTTTCTACTACAAGACCTTCATGTGGCCGGCCAGCCTGTGGCCGGCCTACGAAGCGGTCATCCGGCGCATGGCGGGCCTGGGCCGGGTGGCGGAGGCCCCTGATCCGGACATTTACGAAAAACAGTATGCCCATTGCGATGTGCTGGTGGTGGGCGGCGGTCCCGCCGGCCTGGCGGCCGCGCTTTGGGCCGGGCGCACCGGTGCCCGGGTGATCCTGGCTGATGAAGGCGCTGAACTGGGAGGCGCCCTGCTGGGCAATGGCCAGCGGATAGATGATGCTCCGGGCATGGACTGGGTTGCCGGGATCGAGGCGGAACTGGGCGAGGCTGAAAACATACGCCTGCTGCCCCGAACCACCGTCACCGGCTATTACGATCACAATGCCCTGGTCATGTTGCAGCGGGTCTCGGACCATCTGGCACAACCGGATCACGGCCAGCCGAGGCAACGGCTGTGGCAGGTACGGGCGAAACAGGTTGTGCTGGCCACCGGCGCCCTGGAGCGGCCCTTGGTCCTGGCCAATAATGACCGCCCCGGCGTGATGGCGGCGGCGGCGGCACAGACCTATATCAACCGCTACGGCGTGCGCCTGGGCAAGCGGGCTGTGTTGTTCACCAACAATGACAGCGCCTATCCGGTTGCCCTGGATCTGGCCCGGGCGGGCGTCGAGGTGGCGGCGCTGGTGGAGTTGCGGCCAACCGCGCCCCTGGGCTGGCTTTCCCGCCTGGACGAGGAGGGCATCGAAGTCATGGCGGACCGGGCCGTGGTCGCGGTCGAGGGACAAGATACCGTCACCGGCGTGCGGACCGGCAAGCTGAACGAAGCCGGTGATGGTCTTGTCCGCGGCCTGGGCCGGCGTCTGGCCTGCGATTTGTTTTGTTATTCCGGCGGCTGGACGCCCAGCCTGCATCTGCTCTCCCAATCCGGCGCCAAACTGAATTGGAACGATGCCCAGGGCTGCTTCCTGCCGGGCGAGGCAACTCAGGCCGTGCAGGTGGTTGGCGCCGCCAATGGCGATGACGCCCTGCAAGCCTGTTTGGATCTGGGGGCCGAAGCCGGTAACCGTGCCGCCAACCAGGCGGGCAAGCGGCGCCGGGGCCGGGGCCCGCGCAAACCGGTCGCCGATGACAGCCCGGATCCAACGGCGCCGCTGCCGATTTGGTCCCTTCCAGGCGACGGACGGGGCAAGGCCTTTGTCGATTTTCAATCCGATGTCACCGCCAATGATCTGCGGCTGGCGGCGCGGGAGGGCTACCGCTCCATCGAGCATGTCAAACGCTACACCACCACCGGCATGGGCACGGACCAGGGCCGGACCTCGAACATCAATGCTCTTGCCATCGTGGCCGAGGCTCTGGACGTGGCGGTGCCCCAGGTCGGCCACACCACGTTTCGGCCGCCGTTTAGCCCCGTCACGTTCGGCGCCCTGGCCGGGCGGCGGGCCGGTGGCTTGCTGGAACCGGTGCGCCGCACGCCGATGCATGGCTGGCACCAGGCCCAGGGCGCGGCGTTCGAACCGGTGGGGCAATGGCTGCGGCCCTATTATTATCCGCGAAATGGCGAAGCCATGGACCAGGCGGTGGACCGGGAGGTTTTGGCCGCCCGTACCTCCCTGGGCCTGATGGACGCCACCACCCTGGGCAAGATCGATATCCAGGGCCCGGATGCCGCCGAATTTCTCAACCGTATCTATACCAACGGCTGGAAGGGGCTGGCCGTGGGCGGCTGCCGCTATGGCCTGATGCTGGGCGAGGACGGCATGGTTTTCGACGATGGTGTCACCTCCCGCCTGGGCCAGGACCATTTTCACATGACCACCACCAGCGGCAATGCGGCGCGGGTGCTGGATTGGCTGGAAAGCTGGCTGCAGACCGAATGGCCGGAACTGGCGGTCTACTGCACCTCCTGCACCGAGCAATGGGCGGTCGCCTCGCTCTGCGGGCCCAATGCGCGCGCCTTGATGCAGGAATTATCGCCCGAAATGGATCTTTCGGGACGCGCCTTTCCGGCCATGACCTGGCAGTCGGGCATGGTGGCGGGAATTGAGGCGCGTATCTTCCGCATCGGTTTCACGGGCGAATTGTCGTTCGAGATCAATGTACCGGCGGGCCACGGTCCGGCCCTGTGGCAGGCCATCATGGCGGCGGGCGAAAAGTATGCCATCACGCCGTTCGGCACCGAGGCCATGCATGTGCTGCGGGCCGAGGTCGGCTTCATCATGGTCGGGCAGGAAACCGACGGTACCGTCACCCCGCATGATCTTGGTTTGGGCCGCATGGTCAGCAGGAAGAAGGACTTTCTCGGCAAGCGATCGCTCTCCCGCGCCGATACCGCGCGCGCCGACCGGCCGCAACTGGTTGGCCTGCTGTCGGACGATCCGGAGCTGCGGCTGCCCGAGGGGGCGCAGCTTATCCCCGGCGCCAACCCGACCCCGCCCCAGGTGGGCATCGGCCATGTGACCTCGAGCTATTACAGCCCCAACCTGGGCCGGGCCTTCGCCCTTGCCGTGTTGCAGGGCGGCCATGAACGCCATGGGGAAGCGCTCTATGTCGCCTACGACGGTCGCGCGGCGCGGGCAGTGGTCACGGCACCGCAGTTCCTGGAACCCAGAGATCGTTTGGGGGAGGGCGGCACATGAGCCAGCCCCGCCATGAACCCCTGGCGCACCTAGCGTTGGCCAGCGCTCAAGCGCAGCCCGAAGAGGCCGGCGCCACCTTGCAAGCCTTGCCGTACCGGCCATCCGTCATTCTGCGCGGCGAAAGCGGCGATAAGGCGTTTCCGAAGGCGGCGGCCGGCGGCCTTGGTTTCGATCTGCCCGTGGCCGCGAACCATGCCGCGGGCGACGGCGGGGTGACGGCATATTGGCTAGGTCCTAGCGAATGGCAGCTTCTTGGCCTGGCGGATACGGAAGACCTGACCCAGGCCCTGGCCGAAACTCGCCACGCCATTATCGAAAATGCCGACGGCCAGCAGGCCATCGCCCTGTCAGGCCACCGCGCCCGCGATGTGCTGGCGAAACTCTGCCCCCTGGATCTGGAAGATCCCGGACTTGTCCCGGGCCGCTGCGCCCGCACTGTTCTGGCGGGCTGCACCGTGCTGCTGGTGCCCCGGGAGGACGGCGCCTATCACATCCACGTTGCCCGCAGCTTCGCCGACTATGTCTGGCGCATGCTGGCTGAAGCCGGGTCGGAATTTGGTGTCAGGGTCGCCCAATAATTTTATTTGGCCGCAAGAAACGGGACGCCAGATCGGCTGGATCGGTGCTCTAAATCTCTGAAGAACCAACCGTTTCGGAAAGAGATCCCATGTCCGCATCCGCGCAGATCGTCAACAGGACCATGAACCCGGCCGAATGGAGCATGCTGCTGGCGCTTTCGGTGCTGTGGGGCGGTTCCTTCTTTTTCAATGGCGTGGCCGTCAGGGAGTTGCCGACCTTCACAGTTGTCGTCTGCCGGGTGGCGCTGGCGGCGATTATCCTGCTGGTGGTGATGCGGATCATGGGGCAACGCATGCCGTGGAACCATCGTATCTGGGGCGCCTTCCTTGTCATGGGGTTGTTGAACAATGCGCTGCCGTTCTCGCTGATCGTCTGGGGGCAGATGCACATTGCTTCCGGCCTGGCGTCGATCCTGAATGCCACGACGCCGCTGTTCACTGTCATTGCGGCGCAATTATTCACCAAGGATGAAAAGATGACCCCCGGCCGTCTGCTCGGCGTCATCGTCGGCTTCGCCGGCGTCGCGGTGATGATCGGCGGCGATGGGCCGGGCGCATTCGGGTTCGATATCGTGGCGCAGATCGCGGTCCTCGGCGCGGCGGTCTCCTATGCCTTGGCCGGCGTTTTCGGCCGCCGCTTTCAACGCCTAGGGCTCGCGCCCATGGCCACCGCCACCGGCCAGGTCACCGCATCGAGCATTCTGCTGCTGCCATTGCTACTGATTGTCGACCAACCCTGGACCCTGCCGGTTCCAAGCTTGGCCGCCGTGGCCGCGCTGATCGGCGTCGCCGCCCTGTCGACGGCGTTGGCCTATATCCTCTATTTCCGCATCCTGGCCAACGCTGGCGCCACCAACCTGCTTCTGGTGACCTTCCTGATCCCGGTCAGTGCCATCCTGCTCGGTGTCCTGGTGCTGCATGAAACGCTTTCGCCGATGCATCTTTTCGGCATGGCGATGATCGGCCTTGGCCTGGCGGCGATCGACGGCCGGCCCTGGCGGATGGCGCGGCGCTTTAAGGCAACTTGAAATTTGCGCTAATATAAGCGTGGTTTCATATAAGTCAGGGAGTTCCGTAATGCCCCACCTGGATCGCGACGGCGTCCGCGTACATTTTGAAGACAGCGGCGGCGATGGGCCGCCGGTGCTGCTGACCCATGGCTTCAGTGCCTCGACGGGCATGTGGCGCGGCCAGGTGGAGGCTTTCGGCGGGCAATACCGCCTGATCCGCATGGACATGCGGGGCCATGGCGAAACCCTGTGTCCGTTGCAGCCGGAACTCTACAGCCAGCACCATACCGAGGATGACATGGCCGCCATCCTGGACCACCTGGGTATCGAACAGGCGGTGATTGGCGGTCATTCCCTGGGCGGTTTCATGTCCCTGGCCTTTCATGTGCGCTATCCCGAAAGGGTCAGGGCGCTAATATTGCAGGGTTGCGGTCCCGGCTATCGCAGCGACAAGGCGCGCACGGTCTGGAACGAGCAGAACGACATACGCGCCCGCACCTTGGAGGAAAGCGGTCTTGCGGCCCTGAACGGCGGCTCGGAAGTGCCCATCAGTATACAGCGCCCAGACGCGGAGCTGGCCATGGCGGCGCGGGGCATTTTGAGCCAGATCGACGCCCGGGTGATCGACAGCCTGCCCCATATCGCGGTGCCGGTGCTGGTCATCATCGGGGGGAGGCGACAGTGATTTCCTGCAAGGCTCGAACTACATGGCCTCCCGCATTCCCGGCGCCATCAACGTGGTGGTCCCCGGCGGCGGCCACGGCATCAACGTGGATCAGCCGGAGGCGGTGAACAAGGCCCTGGGCGAATTCCTGGCCAGTCTATAGGGACAGCCGGCCCCAGGTTTCAACCTGATCGGCCAGGCCGATCAGGATCAGATTGTTTTCGACCGGCTTGCCGCCGCCGCCGGCCACCACGGGTTCGATGCGCCACATTCGGCCGACCGCCTGAACAGATTGCTGACGGCCCGGGTCTTCCAGGGTTTCCACAAAACCCTTCACCCGCAGCAGGCCCGCGGGGGGATTGTCCAGGAATGCCGCCAGCCGGCCGCGCGCCATGGGCCCCGTCACCGGGATGCGTTTGCTGGCGAAACGGCCCGCCTCATGGGGACGGTGCATCGGTTCCGGCCGGGCACCATGCAGGGCCGCACCGAGTGCTACGTCCGGGTCCAAGCGGCCCTGTTCAACCGGGATTACCGGGCGGCCGGGGGCCAGCTCCGCCAGGCGGGCCGTTGCCGCCTCTATCCCACCGCTTTCGACCAGATCGATTTTGTTCAACGCCAACAGATGCGCCGCGTCCAACTGCCGCCGGAACAACGGCGCCGTCGCCGGATTATCCAGCCAGCTATGCAGGGCAACGGCATCAATCACCGTGATGATGCCATCAAGCCGGACCTGGACGTTGCCGGCCACCACCGCGCCGATGCCCGCCGGATCGGCGATGCCGGAGGCTTCAACCAATATGCCATCTGGCGGTTCCGTCTGGGTGGCGAGTGCGTCGATGCCGCGGCCAAGTTCCGGGCCCAGGGAACAACAACTGCAACCGTTGGTCAGCTCAATGACATCGCTGCCGGACTGGGCGATCATGGCGGCGTCGATGTTGACGGCACCCACATCATTGACCACCGCCGCCAGTTTCAACCCATGCCCGCCTTGCAGAAGCTGCCGCAGCATGGTGGTTTTGCCGGAACCGAGGAAGCCGGCCAGGATCGTCACCGGGGTTCGCGATTCCGACCCTTGCCCCGGCACCGCGGGCGCCCCTTGCAGGGACGACAGCAGCAAGTCCCATTCCGTCACAAGACGGCGTAAATCAGCCGGCCTGGTCATTGGCCAGGTATGGCGTGCCGCCGACAACCGTTCCCAAGACCGGTACATCGCGCAGCGCGCTCGCCTCCACCTCGTAGGGGTCGGCGCCAAGGACAGCCAGGTCGGCCAGCTTGCCCACTTCCAGGCTGCCGATCTCGTGATCACGGCGCAGCACGAAGGCGGCATCGACGGTGATGGCGCGCAAGGCCCGGTCGACCGAAATACGTTCCCCCGGCGCCATCACGGATTCGTTGTCGCCGGCAATCCGGTTCACCGCCACCCAGGCGGCGGTCAATGGCGCCATGGGTCCGACCACCAGGTTATAGTCGGAGTGCAGGGCAAAGGTCACGCCGGCCTCGGCCAGGGTTCCCAGGCGCGCCGTCGCCTCCGAGCGGTCTGGACCAAAACCGCTATCGGCATGGATCAGGGAGCGGTAGTGGACAAAATAGGGATTGACGCTGGCCAGGCCGCCAAGTGCCGCCAGCCGCCGGCCCTGGGCCACGGTGGAGATGCAGTAATGCTCCACCGTAAAGCGGTGATCGAAGCGGGGATGGCGCTGTTGCAACTGCGCCAGGGTATTCAGGGTCATGTCGACGGTTTCGTCACCGTTGGCGTGGGAATGGATCTGTATACCGGCCCGCCAATAGGGCAGCATTTGTTCGACCATGTCCTCCCACGGGGTCTCGCCGGTCAGTCCCTGTTCGCCATCCAGATAACCGGGGAAGTTCAGCCGCAGGGTCATGGAGGGGTAGGAGCCGTCGTTGATGAACTTCACGCCGTGTACCGCCAGCTTGTCCGTCGACTGGGCGCGCATCTCATCAAGATAGGCAAAGCGGTCCTCGCCGAATTTGCCGACCAGACGGGCATCGAAGGGGATCATCAGCATGCGCAAGGGAAAGTCCGCCTGGTTGACCACTGCATCGTGATCGTCCCATTCCCGCTCGAACGATTCGAAGCCCCAGCCCAGATCGGCCACGGTGGTGATGCCGTTGCGCACCGCCACATCGCCCTGGCGGCGCAGGGCGGCGAGGCCAAAGCCGGGGCGATAGACGTCATCGCGTACCGGCCGCGTGGCAATGCCGACGGCGCCCGTTTCGATAAACCAGCCGTTCAGGCGGCCATCGGGGTAACGGCCGATACCGTGCGCCGTGGTCTCCTCGGTAATATCGGTACGCTCCAGCATGGGCGTGTTGGTGTAGACAATATGCGGTGCGTAGGCCAACACCCATAGGGGCACTTTGTCCGAAATGGCATCCAGCATGTCCCGGTCCAAATGGCCGCCCTGCATGCCGGGATCATAACCCCAGGCGATGACCGGGCGGTCCGGATCATTGGTGGCATCGACCAGTTCCCTGAGGCGGCCAAGAACCGTGTCGCGGTCGGGCAAACCGGCTTGCGGGCCGTCCGGCGCATTGTTGGTGATGGGCCCGACATAGTGCAGGCCCATGTAGGTGCCGGACATACGCAGATGGGTATGCGGATCGATGAAGCCGGGCATCAGGACGTTGTCCTTGAAGCTGTCATCAATATCGTGGGGAACCCGGCGCAGCCACGGCTGCATACTTTCCAGGCTGCCGACGGAAACGATACGGCCATCGGCCACGGCGACGGCACTGGCCAGGGGCCGGCCCGGATCCATGGTATGGATCCGCCGCGCGGTAAAGACCTTCAGGCGCTGCATGGCCTACTCGGCCGCGTTGGATGCGGCCCCCGCCGACGAAACCGTGCTGGGCGACAGATAGGCGCCCTGGCGCAGCAGTTCCTGCTGGATCAGGCGGGGGTCAAGCTGGCGCGGCTGAATACCGCCGTTCGCCGACAGGGCCGCTGCGACGCCGGCGGCGTGGCCGGTCAACCAGCATTGCGGCACCTCGCGCAGAAACGAATGCGAATTGGTGTCACAGGCCACATGCCGCCCGGCGCCCAGCACGCCGTCGATGCCTTCCGGCACCAGGGCGCCGTAAGGTACCGAGATGTTGGGGAATTTTGGCGCCAGCGAAGTGGAGACGCCGATTTCGCTGTCCCGCACCGCGCCGCCGTCCCAGTCTTCCCGGCTGACCTTTTCCAGGCCCAGCAGGCGGCGGCTGTGGCGCACGCCGATCTGTGGCGCGCCGAGCATCAGGAAGGCGTTCTCGAAACCCGGGGCGAATTTCCGATAGGTCTCCACATGGCCAACGGTGAGCTGGCGGGAGCGGACCTCGACAGCGCTCAGATCCTCCACATCGATGGCGCTGTAGCCTGACAGCCTTGGCCCCATGAACAGGGCCACGTCGTTGCGCCAGGAGACGAACGGCTTTTCGAAATATTGCAGCCGCTCCCGGCCCCGCGCCATGAAGTCCTTGAAGCCCTGTTCGTCGCCGCTCTTGAAGGCCAGCCAGCGCTCCATATCGACGCCGCCGATCATGAAGGCGGTGTTGATGCAGCTATGAATATCGGTGGGATCGCTGTCGGTCTCGAACGACAGCCCGGCCCTGGCCAGCAGGTCGGCATCGCCCGTGGTATCGATTACCACCTTGGCCAGAATAGCCTGGCGCCCTTCCTTGCTCTCGAAGATGGCGCCGCGCATGACGCCGTCCTCGACAATCGGTTCGACGGCCCAGGCATGGAAGGTCAGGCGGACCTTTTGCTCCAGGGTCATCTCCATGGACAGGGTTTTCAGGGCTTCCGGATCGATGGTCGGCGACCAGGTGACGATGTCATGAAAGGCCGCCGTGCGCTGGCGCCAGTAGGCGGCGGTGGCGGCATCGGTGGAACCCCAGTCGCTGCGCGCCGGGCCCTGTTTGGCCTCGTCGGGCAATCGGTCGAGATAGTCGTGGGCGATGCCGGAGATCACTTGCCGGCCGCTCCAATCGCTCATGCGGTCGATCCAGATCACCAGGCCGCCGGTCGACAGGCCGCCCAGGTGATTGTAGCGCTCCACCAGCATCACATCGGCGCCCAGGCGTCCGGCCGCGATCGCCGCCGTGGTGCCCGCCGGCCCACCGCCAACCACCAGCACATCGGTTTCCGCGAAAACAGGCGTTTCTCGCGCCGCTTCCCTGATCGTCAGGGCCGGGCGCGGCCGTCTGGGCGCGCGGTCCTTGCCGCCGAAAATCTCCGTGCCCCGTTCGCTGCCGATGGTATTGCTGAAGTTTTCGCCGCTCATCCCGTTCGCCTCCATCCTTGCTTTGCCGAGGCTAGCACCATTCGCCAGGGAGTCACAAACGCGGGGACACCCGCCATATAATCCTATAACCTGCGGCGCAATTGGGGCTTGAGGATAAAGCGATGAGCGATCAGACCGAACGTGCGGTGCGGCCAAGGCGCAGTTTCATTTTTTCTCCCGGTTTGCGTCCCGATATGTTTCCGAAAGCGCTGGCCTGCGGCACCGACATCGTCTGTGTCGAGTTGGAGGACGGCATCGCGCCGAAGGACAAGGCGGAGGCGCGGCAAAAGGGCCTGGCGCTGTTCGCGGAGCCGCAGGCGGACGATGGCGTCGAACGGATTGTCCGGATCAACTGCGTGCGCACGGAAATCGGCCTGGCGGATGTGCAGGCGGTTCTGGCCACCGATACGCCGCCGCCGGCCCTGATGCTGCCCAAGGTGAAGACGCCGGACGAGGTTACCTGGCTGGACGATCTGTTGAGCGAACGGGGCCATCCGACCCGCCTGCATATCATCATTGAAACCAATGCCGGATTGGAAGCGGCCTACGACATCGCCCACGCCTCGCCACGCATCGATGCGCTGTTTTTCGGCGGTGTCGACATGGCGGCGGAACTGCGCTGCAAGAATGCCTGGGAACCATTGCTCTACGCCCGGTCCCGCGTTGCCCATGCCGCCGCCTCGGTGGGGGTCGATGCCATCGATGTGCCTTATTTGGACCTGGAGGACCCAGACGGCATGGAGCGGGAGGCCAGCCTGGCCCGGGATTTGGGATTTTCCGGCAAGGGCTCCATCCACCCCAAGCAGATTCCCATCCTGAACAAGGTGTTCACGCCCGATGCGGACCAGGTGGCCCATGCCAAGCGTATCCTGCAAGCCTTCGCCGATGCGGATACCGGCCTCGTGGTGGTGGATGGCAAGCTGATTGAAAAGCCGGTGCTGCGCGAGATGAACCGGATTTTGGCCATAGCCGGCCGGGTCTCGGCATAGGCGGCACGATCCGGCCACGAGGGGACGTTCCGGATGCAGATTGATGAGAGTGTTCTTGGCCGATTGGCGCGCATTGGCGCCGACCCGAACGACGATGATGAGCTTCGCATCAAGAAATCGGTGCTGGTGCTTTGCGCCCAGCCATTCGTTATCGCGGCCTTGGCATGGGGCTGGCTGTATTTTCTGTTCGATGAGCCGTTGGCTGGCGCAATTCCGATTTCCTATGCCATCGTCTCACTGCTTAGCATCGTTCATTTTGGCCTGACCAAGCGATACCGGTTCTTTCGCTTCAGCCAGCTTGTCTTGATCCTGCTGCTGCCCTTCTTTGTAATGGTGGCGCTGGGCGGCTTCGTGAACGGCAGTGCCGTTATTCTGTGGTCGCTGATATGCCCCCTGGGCGCATTGCTGTTCGATGAACCGAAACGGGCGCCATATTGGTTTCTGGCGTTCATTTGTCTGGTCGTCTCAAGCGGGCTCCTGCAAGCCTATATGCCGGCGACGAACAACCTATCCCCCGGTGTGATCATCTTGTTCTTTGTCGGCAATCTTGTCGGCGTTGGCGTCATGGTGTTCCTGATGGTGTTTTATTTCGTTGCCCGGAAAAATGAATTCCAGGCGCGGTCGGAGAGCCTGTTGCTGAATATCCTGCCCAAGGAAATCGTTGCCCTGCTGCGGGATGAGCAGCGCACCATCGCCGATCACTACGAAGGCGCCAGCATTCTGTTCGCGGACATCGTGGATTTCACGCCCATGTCGGCGACCATGAGCCCGGAGGATTTGGTGAAGCTGTTGAACGAGGTCTTTTCGCGGTTTGACCAGCTGGTCGACAAATACGGCCTGGAGAAGATCAAGACAATTGGCGATTGCTACATGGTCGCCGCCGGCGTGCCCCGGGCCCGGGCGGACCATGCCCAGGCGTTGACCAGCATGGCCTTGGAGATGTGCGACCATGTCAACCGGCATACCTTCGCCGGGCGGCGGCTCACCCTCCGCTTCGGCATCAATTCCGGTCCCCTGGTGGCCGGCGTCATTGGCCAGAAGAAGTTTATCTATGATTTGTGGGGCGAGGCGGTGAACATGGCCTCCCGCATGCAGTCCCATGGCAAGGGCGGCGCCGTGCAGATTAGCGGCGCCACGTACGCGCTGATCAAGGATGAATTCGACTGCGAGCCGCGCGGCACGGTCGATGTCAAGGGCAAGGGCGAGACCGAGACATGGTACGTTACGGGGCGGAAAACGGTTTAGCCTTAACCTATGTTTAGCATCCCCGCTTACCAATTCTTAGGATTGTCGTGAAAAATGGCCCAGCGAGAGAAGCGCGGGGGTCTTATTCCATGTCCGATGATATCAAGAATTGGATGCATCTGTTCCGCTGGATTGTGAAATACATCCGCGATGAATATGGCATCGACGAAGGTCTTCTGAACCGAACGGCGGTCTTGGAGGAGGATCTGGGTATTGATGAAGAAACCATCGAGGAGATCATCGCCGCGGTGGCGAAAACCTTCTCCATCACCTTTCCCGAGGGCACCTTGAATGAAGTGCTGAAGCTGGAGGAATTGTGCCTGCTATCCGCCTGGATGCATGGCCTCTACAAACAACCGGAATTCCTCGGTGTTGCTTATGTCGATGCCTGCCGCGCCCTAGAGCGTTTCCGGATTATTTTGGGGCATAGCCATCCTCGGCGAAGAAGTTCCAGCATTCCTCTGGTTTGAAGAG
>JASLLM010000138.1 GCA_030747035.1 Alphaproteobacteria bacterium
CAACTAATTGATTCAATTGCTCTTCTCTTAAGAGACCGAGCATGTTTAGAAGAAACATGCTCTAGGCTTTTGATATCTCCCGCTGCGGGTCGACAAAGGGCCTCGGGCAGACAACGGCATCGCGCTCACCATCGGGGGTTAGGAGGCGGAGCAGTGTACCCAGCATTTCCGCCCCGGTGCCGACCATGGCAAGGGCGATATTCTTCTCCAATCGGGGTGAATAAATGATCGACGTCGCCTGACCCACGGCGACGGTACCGTGATAGAGCGGCCAAGACCGGTCGTTGTAGGAAATAGGTGCACCGGCGACTTCAAGGCCAACGGCACGGCGGTGCACGCCATCCGCCTTGATCCGCCGCAGAGCGGCGCGGCCGATGAAGTCGATATCCTTGTCCAGGTCCACTAGGCGGTCAAAACCCAGCTCGAATGGATTGACGCTTTCGTCCATATCGGTGCCGTAATCCAATATTCCCGCCTCGATGCGGCGAATGCGCGAAGGTGCGGCCGGTTTCATCCCGAAAGGCTGGCCGGCGGCCATCACCATATCCCACAGTTCGGTGCCGCGGCTGCCGTCCATCAGGTAAAGCTCGAACCCCAATTCGGCCGTAAATCCGGTACGCGAGACCACCAGGGGGATGCCCTCCAGATCCGCCGGGCGGCAATGGTAATAACCCAAATCCGCCATTTCGTCGCCAAACAGAGCCCGGATCACCTCGCGCGAAAAGGGCCCCTGGACCTGCAGGGTCGAGACATCGGGCGTGTCGATACGCACATCCAGGCCGGCATGCACGGCAACACCACGGGCCCACATGGCCATGTCGCTGTCGGCGCAGGACAGCCAGAACCGGTCTTCGTCCAGGCGCAGCAGCACCGGATCGTTCAAGATGCCGCCATGGGGATCGGTGATGAAGATATAGCGGCAGCGCCCCGGTAGGCAGGTGCTCAAATCCCTCGGCGTCAGGGAGGAAGTGAAGCGATAGGCATCCGGGCCACTGATTTCGACAACCCTCTGGCCCGTGACATCCCAAACCGTCACCGCATCGATAATCGCCTGGAACTCGCCCTCGGGCGTGTCATAGCCGAACGGCATATAGACCTTGTTGTAAACCGTGAACTGGCTGGCGCCGGCACGCAAGGTCGCCTCGAAATAGGGAGATTTGCGAATACGGGGCGTCGGGACAATATTCTGTGTCATGGCGGAAGGCCTTTCCATATCGCCATCGCCGCGGCCGGTCCTATGCGGGCAGACCGGCCTTGCGCAATCCTTCAAGGTAAAGGGACAACTGTTCTGGACGCTTGATGTAGAATAACTTCGCCTTGGCGAAGGCAAGAGAGAATTCTGGCTGTAGCCGCAGCAGCGCCGCCCGGGCGGCGGCGCCGTCGCTTTCCCGCCCCAACTGCCCCAGGGCCGCTGTCAGATGAGCATGCGCCCAATACTGGCAATTGGGCAGACGCGTCGCCTTTTGTGCCCAGTGCGCTGTTTCCTCGTATTCCCCGGCAAAAAAATGCGCCAGGGAACGATAGGTATAGAAGGCCCATAGTTGCGGGTCATTGGGGCTGAGTTGGATGGCTCGTTCAAATTGCCCGATGGATTCCTTCAACTGTCCCTCGTAGGCCAGGGAGTCGCCCATGCCGCAGTGGGCCATGGCCAGACCCGGATTGCGCTCAAGCGCGGTGGTAAGATTGGCCAGCGCCTCGTCATATTCGCAACGGGCCAGATGCACCCGTCCCAGCATCATATGAAAGACCGCGTTTTGATCATCGATCGCCACGGCCTTGCTCGCGGCCGCCAGGGCGGCATCCAGTGCCTCCGGGCTGGGCACGGTATCGAAATAAACCATGCTCAAGACCAGGGCATAGGACCACCAGGCGTAGGCCGCGCCGAACTCCGGATCCAATTCGATGCAACGCTGAAACTGCGCCTGGGCTTCCAGATTGTCCTCCGCCGTGAATTTATAGAAAGCGGCCAGGCCGAGATGATAGCAGCTCCAGGCATCGAGATTTTCGGTCGAACGGCGCAGCACGCGGCTCCGCTCCTCCGCCCCCACCACCGGTTCGATGCGGGCCGCGATGGTTTCGGTAATCTCGTCCTGCAGCGCGAAAATATCCGCCACCTCGCGGTCGTAGCGCTCCGACCAGATATGCTCGCGGCTGGCCGCGTCAAGCAATTGCGCCGTCACCCGTACCCTTTCGCCGGCCTTGCGGATGCTGCCCTCGACCAAATAATCGACGGCCCGCCGGCCGAACCCGCTCTCCTCCCCTTCAATTGCGTCCAGCGGTTCCGCGGCCTGAAAATCAGTACTGGCATGATGGGCGATCACCGAAAGCCAACGGTTCCGCGCCAGGGCGGAAACGATATCCGCCGTGATGCCGGTGGCGAAAAATTCCTGATCCGGCTCCAGGCTGAGAGAGGTAAACGGGCGAACGGTGATCCGTGGCTTGTGGGCCTGGCCCGGCAGGGCATTGATGGTGGCCGCGGCACCCTGTTCCGGCGGCGCCGGTTTTTCCGCCACGGCACCTTTTGGGCCCGAAGACGTTATCTGCTCATAGAGAGCTTGAATTCGCTCCCCCGGCTTAACTTGCAATTCAGCTTCGAGGACTTTCCCGCAGCTAAGATATTGCTGGATGGCAGCACCGGGCTGGCCGGCTTGCAGATGCACGCGCATCAAGGCCAAATGCGCCCGTTCATTCAGGGGATCGAAGGCAAGCGTCTGCTGCGCCAGTTGCCCGGCGGCGGCGACTTCGCTTTCGTTTAGCGGCAGGCTGGCCAAACGCTCCAAGACGCCCACGGCGGCCTCGTTATAGCGGATCCGTTCAGCCCGCAGCCATTCGTCGAAGCCGTCTTGCCCGGCCTTGGCTCCCGCCAACAGGGGGCCGGCATACAGGCGCGCCGTGGCCACCAATTGCGCGGGCTGAACCGGTTTTTCCGACGCCGCCAGGTGGGCCAGTTGGGACAAAGTCTGGGCATCGATCCGCACCAGATCCCGTTCCAGCCAAACCTGATTGCGATCCGCCCGTAGCGGCCCCGCCTCGCCACCAAGCGATTTCCGCAGTCTGGAAACGCATTCCCGCAGGCTTTGCCGGGCCTGGTTTTCAAACCGGTCGCCCCACAACAGCGTCATCAGGTCATCCCGGCTGGGCGGGCGGTCCAGGTTGAGGGACAGATAAGCCAGCAGGGCCTGGCGCTTCTTGCCCGTCACGGCCACGGGGGCGGCGGTTTCGTCCGTCACCGTCAATTGCCCGAACACTTTGATGGCAAGTGTTTTCATGGCCCTGGCCTTGTCACCCCCTGTTTTCCACCTGCTCGCCGCGAAACGGGCCCAATTTACGCCAACGAAGGCAATATCTCACAGTTTTTTAACGCTGGAAGCGCCCGGCCCTGACGCTGAGCCAACGGGTCCATGGGAAGCTGCATCATCACGGGCAACATTTTGCCTGCTTTCGAAGGGAAATATCTATGAGCACGGACACACTCGTCGATGCCGCCGCCCTGCGGGAAGACGTGAAAGAAAAGTACCGGGATGTCGCGCTCGATCCACATGGGGAGTTCCATTTCCATACGGGCCGGCCGCTGGCAAAACGCCTGGGCTATGACGATACGGTGGTCGGGGCCATGCCCGATGCCGCCGTGGAATCCTTTGCCGGCGTCGCCAACCCGTTTTCACTGCGCCCGCTAAAGCCGGGCGAACGCGTGGTCGACCTAGGTTCGGGAGCAGGGTTTGACTGTTTCATCGCGGCTCAACAGGTCGGCCCCGGGGGACATGTCGTCGGCGTCGACATGACGCCGGAAATGCTCGACAAATCGCGTGCCACGGCCCAGGCCATGGAACTGGATCAGGTTGAATTCCGCGAAGGCCTGCTGGAAGAACTGCCCGTGGATGACGGTCAGGCGGACGTGGTCATCTCCAACGGCGTAATCAACCTATGTTCCGATAAACGCCAGGTCTTTGCCGAGATCATGCGTGTCCTGCGGCCGGGCGGCGTATTGCAGTTCGCCGATATTGCCAACGGTCAGCCGGTACCGGAGGCCGCCGTCAACAATATCGACTTATGGACCGCTTGAATCGCTGGTGGCATGCCGTGTGCAGGCTGGCAGAAGATGATGCTCGACGCAGGATTTAGGGACGGCCAGATGGGCCCGCCCGTGGATACCTTCGGCGGCGCCAATGGCGAGCCCAACGCCCGCCGCTTCGAGGTTTTTGGCTACGCTTTCTTGGCCTACAAGCCGTAACCCCATTGTTCCGTGGATCCGGCCCGCCGGCAACATATGCCGGCGGGCTTTCCGTTATTGAGCTTTACCCCTGGGCTTCGTTGACGCTCCATCGCGGGGCTACCATAATGCCGCGTCTCGTTTCGCCATTTGGCCGAAGGCGATACAAAAGTTTGAAGCAAAGGGTAGAGTACGGATGACTGACGGAGCGAGGCTGGCTGTCGACATCGGCGGCACCTTCACCGATGTGGTTTTGGAACATGGTGGCGGCCTGGATCAACTGAAACTGCTGACCACGCCGGAGGCGCCGGAAGTCGCCGTCCTGGAAGGCGTGCGGACGATTCTACAGCGGACCGGCGTTGCCGCCGGGGAAGTGACCCTGGCCATTCATGGCACCACGCTTGCCACCAATGCCCTGATCGAGCGCAAGGGCGCGCGCACCGCCCTGGTGACCACGGACGGCTTTCGCGACTCGATCGAGATCGCCTACGAACATCGCTTTGAACAATACGATCTGTACATGGAGCGGCCGGAACCCTTGGTGGCGCGGGATTGGCGCTTTACGGTGCCTGAGCGGATTGCGGCGGATGGCTCGGTGCTGTTGGATCTGGATGAGCAAGCCCTGGGTTCCCTGGCCGCGGAATTACAAGATATCGGCGTTGAAGCCGTGGCTGTGTGTTTCCTGCACAGCTATGTGAATGCCGCGCACGAACAGCGCGCGGGCGAGATCCTGACCCAGGCCCTGCCCGGTGTTTCGATTACCCTGTCCGCCCAGGTCTGTCCCGAAATCCGCGAATATGACCGCATGTCGACGGCCTGCGCCAATGCCTATGTACAGCCCATGATGGCGGGTTATCTGAACCGGTTGCAGGACGGCCTGCGGACGGGCGGCGTTACCTGTCCGCTGCTGCTGATGATGTCCAGCGGCGGCGTCACCACGGTGGACACGGCCGCCACGCTGCCGATCCGCCTGGTCGAATCCGGCCCGGCTGGCGGTGCCATCCTGGCCCGTGACATTGCCCGGGAGAATGATTTGGATTCTGTCCTGTCTTTCGACATGGGCGGCACCACCGCGAAGATCACCCTGATCGATGATTTCACGCCGCATATCGCGCGCTCGTTCGAGGTGGCGCGGATGTACCGCTTTCTCAAGGGCAGCGGCCTGCCCCTGCGCATCCCGGTGATCGACATGGTGGAAATCGGCGCCGGCGGTGGCTCCATCGCCGATGTCGATGCCATGCAGCGCATACATGTCGGACCGGAAAGCGCCGGCGCGGTGCCGGGGCCTGCCTGTTATGGCAACGGCGGCACGGCACCGACGGTGACCGACGCCGACACCGTGCTGGGGCGGATCGATCCCGGGCGCTTCGCAGGTGGCCAGGTAACACTGGATCTGGAGCGGGCGGCGGCGGCGGTCGCAGCCGACATTGGCGACCCCTTGGCAGTGGAAACCAATATCGCCGCCGCGGGCGTATCCGAGATTGTCGATGAACATATGGCCAATGCCGCCCGCGTCCATGCCATCGAAAACGGCAAGGATATGGTCGGGCGTTCGCTGGTCGCCTTCGGCGGCGCGGCGCCGCTGCATGCGGCCCGCCTGGCAGACAAGTTGGGCATCGATACCGTGGTGGTGCCCCAGGGAGCGGGTGTCGGCTCCGCCATCGGATTCCTCAGGGCGCAGATTTCGTACGAAGTTGTGCGCACGCGCTATATGGACCTGCGCGAATTCGATGCCGACGCGGTCAATGATATCTACGCAACCATGCGGGCCGAGGCCGAAGCGGTGGTCCGCCTGGGCGCCCCGAACGAGCCATTGGTGGAAACACGGGGCGCCTTCATGCGCTATCGCGGACAGGGCCACGAGATCATGGTGCCGGTGCCCGGGAGAACATTCGAAGCCAATGATGGCGCGGCACTGACGGAATGGTTCGAGGCGGCCTATCAGGCGCTGTTCAGCCGCACCATTCCCAACCTGGGCGTGGAGGTGCTGACCTGGACTTTGTCCCTGGCGACAGACCGGACCGGCACCGAATCCGCCCGGCAACCCCAGGCCGCCCATCGGCCTGAGCCGGAGGGCCAGCGCCGGTTGTTCGACCCGGCCAGCGGCGACTGGGTCGAGGCGGCCGTCTATTCCCGAGCCGATTTGCGCCCGGGCGCGAAAGTTCCAGGCCCGGCGATGATTATCGAGGATGAGACAACCACGCTGGTGACGAACGGCTTTGCCGCGACAGTCAACCCGCTGGGCCAGATCATCATGACCAGGGAAGGGAGAGGGCTATGAGTGGCGCGGAGATGGATCGCATCCGCTATCAGGTCATGTGGGACCGCCTGCTCTCGGTTGTCGAGGAACAGGCCCAGACCCTGGTACGCACGGCATTCAGCACCTCCAGCCGGGAGGCCGGCGACATTTCCGCCGGCGTCTTCGATCTAAAGGGCCAGATGCTGGCCCAGGCCGTCACCGGCACGCCGGGGCATATCAATTCCATGGCCCGCGCGGTGGTCCATTTCCTGGATGTTTTTCCCGCCGACGGCATGCAGGATGGTGACGTCTACATCACCAACGATCCCTGGAAGGGCACCGGCCATCTGCACGATTTCACCGTCGTCACCCCGACCTTTCGCAATGGCCGCATGGTGGCGCTGTTCGCCTGTACCTCTCATGTGGTCGATATTGGCGGCGTCGGCATGTCGCCCGATGGGCGGCAGGTTTATCACGAAGGTCTGTTCGTGCCGATCATGCCCCTGGCCGTGGCCGGAGAGATGAACCAGTGGCTGTTGAACATGGTTCGCGCCAATGTCCGCGAACCGGTGCAGGTGGAGGGCGATATCTACGCCCTTGCCGCCTGTAACGAGACCGGCGGGCGGCGGCTGTTCGAGATGATGGACGAATACGGCCTGGACGATCTCGATGCCCTGGGCGCCCATATTATCGAACAAAGCCGCACCGCCATTACCGCCGCCATCAACGAACTGCCCCAGGGTAGCTGGCAACATGCCATGCGCATTGACGGCTTTGAGGAGCCGATCGATCTGGTGGCGGAACTAACCATTTCCAACGGCATCATCCACGTTGACTACACCGGCTCCTCCGGCACCTCGGATTTCGGCATCAACTGCCCCATGTGCTACACCGAGGCCTATACCGCCTTTGGCGCCAAATGCGTTGTTGCGCCAGAGATCCCTAACAACGCCGGCACCCTGGACGCCATCACCGTTTCCGCGCCCGACGACACCATCGTCAATGCACCGCACCCCTGTGCCGTGGTCGCCCGTTCCACCATCGGCCATATGCTGCCCGATGTCATATTCGGCTGCCTGCACCAGGCAATGCCCGACCGGGTGCCGGCGGAAGGCACCTCGAACCTTTGGAATCTGAAGCTCGGCGCCGGCCACGGCATCACCGAACGCACCGAACAGGAGACTACGGCCTTTATGCTGATGGCTTTCCATTCGGGCGGCGCCGGCGCACGGCCCAGGCAGGATGGCCTATCCGCCACGCCCTACCCCAGCGGGGTGCGCAATGTCCCGGTGGAGATCAGCGAGGCGATCACGCCGATCGTCGTCTGGCGCAAGGAGCTGCGCAAGGATTCAGGCGGCATCGGGGCCCAGCGCGGCGGTCTGGGCCAGACCATGGAGATCACCAGCCGGGAGGACGCGCCCTTCGGCATCTTCGCCAGTTTCGAGCGCGTGCTTTTCCCACCTCGCGGCCGCGACGGCGGCGGTCCCGGCGCTACCGGGAGGCTCAGCCTCGGCTCCGGAGACGAACTGCGCAACAAGGGCTTCCAGACAATTCCGGCGCAAGGCCGCCTGATCGTCGAAATGCCCGGCGGCGGCGGCTTTGGTGACCCCATGGTGCGCGCGCCGGAGGCCGTGGCGGCAGACGTGCGCCTGGGCCTGGTCAGCGAAGAGGCCGCGGCGCGGGACTACGGCGTGGTGCTAACTGAAACCGGACAGATCGACCAGGAAGCCACCGCCAAACGACGGGGGTGAGCTGGGCAGGTTAAGACGGCATCACAAAACCTAACAGGGTGCTGAAAAACGATTTTGGCACGCTCCAGATTTTTGCGAATCCGTCATTCCCGCGAAAGCGGGAATCCATGCCGAGTTGGAAACGCCATATTTTTCAGTGCTTTATGCGACACTTCAGGTACAGGCATGGACTCCCGCTTTCGCGGGAGTGACTGTAATTGCCTAGTTTCGAGGATATTGCGGACTTTTTCAGCAGCCTGCTAGGCCGCGTCCTCGTCGCGCCGCACGGTGGCAATCAGCATCGATTTGGGTTCGGTAATGCAGGCCTCGCGGCACAGCGCACAGCCGGAACAGACGTCTTGATCTATGCTGGGTTTGGCTCCCCGCCAGTTCAATGCGCCGGGCACCGGACAGGCATGGGCACAGGCGCCGCATTCGGGCCCGGCAAAGGGCAGACAACTGCGTTCATCGATCCGCGCCACGGCCAGTTTGGGCACCGGGATGGATGCCGTTTCATCGCCCTCCGGCAAAACCAGTGCGTCCGCCTCGCAGGCGGCGACACAGGGCCAGTCCGTGCATAGGTGGCAGCCCCTTTTGGCCAGGTCCAGAGCCGGGGTGCCAACCACCTGAACGCCCAGTTTCGCCGGCAGTTTGAAAATGACGTTGTGAGGACAAGCCGCAAGGCAGTCATCGCAGCGCGTGCAGCGCAACAGGAACTCCAGCTCCCGGCCCGCGAACGGCGGCCGGATCCAGCTTGCCGCCCGTTGCTCGACCTGTTCTTCGATGCTATCGGCCAGGGCGCCAACCGCCCGGCGCGCGCCCGTCTTGAAGAAATCCCTTCGTTTCATCCCCGTTCCACTTGTCACGTGCGCGCGTCGCGGATCTTGGCGGTCATCGATTTCCGCCGGCGGATTACGGCGACGAGGAGCAATAGAACCACCACGGCGCCGGCCGCCAAGACATACGGGCCGATCAGGGGTGCTGGGCCGATACGGATGGGAAAGTCGATGACATAGTGTTCGCCACCGGCCTCGAAGCGGGTTGAAATCATGTAATCGCCGGCCTCGGGTACGACAAAGCCCTGGCGATAAACCTTGCCGTCGGGCGGCTGCACGCCCAGCCGGTCCTCGTGGCCATGAACGCCGATCCAGGACAGCCAGGGCACCTGCCGCATCGTGAAGGTTACCTTGCCGTCATAGGGTTTGCCATTCTCCTCGCCAAGAATATACAGGGAGACCCGCGCCGAATCCCCGGGCTGGGGAAAAGCGGGATAGATCATATAAGTGATCTGATAGCCATCGACCTCGACCTCCGCCTGCATACTGGGCGGGGTGTTGGAATCTTCATTCAGGTTGTAGGCGGGCCGGCCGAGAATATGGTGCGCCTCGGCCCGACCGGGCAGCCCGCCCAGAATGGCCGAAACGCAGAAGAAAAGAACAGCAAACAAAATGCGCATCATTTAGACCTCGCCAACGGAATTTGTACTCTGCTTTGGTGGGTTGATCCAGATCGGTTTGCTCGGGTGCGGGCAAACCTCCACACAGAGACCGCAGCCGACGCAGCCCTTGCGTATCACGGGGCGGTATATGTTCGCGAAATCGAAGCCGATCGCCCGCCCGCCCAAGGGGCAAACCGTCACGCAGGCGCCGCAGATACCCCGGTCGACCCAGGGATAGCAGGCGGTCCGGTCGATCCGTGCCAGGCCCATGGCCGCATCAGCAGGCGGAACCCTGATCAACGCGTCCGTGGGGCAGGTTTCCATGCACTTGCCACACAGGGTGCAGGCCCGCTGGCCCGGGTCGATGTAGGGCGTATTGACCCTGGCCCCGCCATCGCGGCGGTGAAATTGGATACAGCGCGGCGGACAGACCTCGCCACACAGACCACAGCCGATACAGGCGGCCACGAACGCCTCGTCGTCCCGTGGCGCACCGGGCGGGCGCAGGTGATTGCGCCGGGGCCGGGCCTCGCCCGGTGCCAGGATCGCGGTCAGGGCATAGGGCAGAACGCCCCCCGTCAGCAGCGCGCCAGCCGCCGCCGTCCCGTGCAGAAGGCCACGGCGGCGCATCAGACGGCCTCGTCCATTTGCTCTTCCCGGCCGCGCCGGTAGCGCTGGCCCAGATGGCCGGGACCCTGTTCGGGGTGATCAAAGGGGCGGATGTCGAAAGTCATGGCATTGGTCGGGCAGATCGCGATGCAGGCGGCGCAATTGGTGCATTCCTGCCCGAAGCCGTCACGCCAGGGATCGAGTTCGAATTCACATACCGCGTTGCATTTCCGGCAATCGTTGCAGGCCTCGACCAAACGGCGCAGACGAACCAGCCGGTAGCGACCCAGCAGGGAATAGAGAGCGCCGCCGGGGCACAGATAGCGGCAAAAGCCGCGCCGCGCCACCAGCAGATCGAACAAAAGCGTGCCGGCGAAAAACACCATACCGACGCCAAAACCGCCCTGAGCGATGCCATAATAGAGTTCCCGGCCGACGATCGCCGGTGGATAAACCGCCGCCACCATGATCGAGCCGCTGAAGACAGACAGCAGCAGTCCAACCGCCAGCACCAGGTACTTTATGCGCCGATCGAAGCGGCGGTGCCCGACCTTCAAGCCGGCCCACTGCAACCAGGCCGTCAGGTTGGTGTTAAGCTCATAAAGAAAATTAGCGGGACAAAGCCAGCCACAGAAAATACGGCCGAAGATCGCGGTTATGACGAGGGGGATCAGCGCGGTCAGCAGGAACGGCCAATAGAGCGTCAAACCGGCCGAAATATGGCCCAGCGCCGCCAACGGATCGGACAGCTTCAGGCCCCAGAAGTTGCCCGACCAGGTGCTGCCCTTGACCACGTCCAGATCTTCCGCCGGATCATCGGTCAAGGGCGATGTCAACGTTTCCATGATGTCATAGAAACGCTGCTCGGACGGCGCCAGCAGATCGTAGGCGTGGGCCGCCCTGTAGGTCTGATAGACATGCAGGCAGGGCAGGGCCACCAGCATGGCGAAGACCAGACTCAGGCTAAGCCAGCGCAGTTTGTTCAGATGCCGCCAAAGGAAGAAGGGCTTGCGCTTCGCCGCCGTCATTGCGCCCGCTAGCCCCGGTTCGGCATGACGCGGATGGCCTGGGGCATCTGAATGCACGAGCGTTCGCAGAGACCGCAGCCAACACACTTATCGGTGACGTGGGGCTGCTCCAACATGGCGACGTAAATCGCCACATCGGGCAACGGGCAGGCCCGGTAGCAGACGCCGCAGGTCTTGCCTTGAAACGACAGACAGAGGTTTTCATCTACCACGGCGTGCCCCATGGCGACATTGTCGAGGATCGCCTCGGCTTCGCGCGGGATCGGTTGGATGGCGCCCGAGGGACAGACATCGCCGCACTTCATGCACAGGATGCAGCCCTTCTCGCGTGGGATGATATAGGGCGTGTCGATCGCGGCATGGCCGTTTTCGGCGCCAAAATACTTGATACAACGATTGGGGCAAGCCTCGCCACACTGGCCGCAATGGATGCAGCGGCTGAGGAATTCCTCCTCCGCCACGGCGCCCGGCGGGCGCAGATAGCGCCGGGAAGCCGCGCCAGCGGTGGACGGGGCACCAGCCGTCGCCAACGCCGCCAAGGCGCCGCCGCCCATCGTCCGCATGAATGTTCTACGCCGCATGTCTGCGACCACTTCCCATTCCGGCCCTGCGTGTGCCCGTCTAGATCTTTTCGATCCGGGCGGCGCACTTCTTGAAGTCAACCTGCCCTGACACCGGATCCCAGACCCGGGAGGTGATGCCGTTGGCCAGCCACTTGTTCTTCTTCGGATCGGCGCTGTCCGCCACCGAGAGGTTCCACGGCCCGAACATATAGCCGCGCGGCACGCTGTTACGGGCCGGCTTGACCAGCGAGTTGGTACCGACCTGTGCCCGGGCCTCCAACGAGCCGCGCCGGGTCACCACGCGCACCTTGTCGCCATCCTTGATGCCCAGATCCTTGGCGTCGTCATCATGCATCTCAACATACATTTCCGGAACCAGACGGCGGGTCGTCGGGCTGCGGTTGGACTTCGCGGTGTGGAAATGCTCGTAGACCACGCCCAGAC
>JASLLM010000139.1 GCA_030747035.1 Alphaproteobacteria bacterium
TCTTCAAACCAGAGGAATGCTGGAACTTCTTCGCCGAGGATGGCTATGCTCCAAAATAATCCGGAAACGCTCTAGTGACGAGGACAGCGACGCCGTCATGAACGACGATGCCAAGGCGACGGCACGGTCCGGACCCAGGATCGGCGTGACGTAGCGGACGAATTTGTCCCCGACATCCGCATCCGGCAGGGGCATGTCCACATCTCCCGGCACCGCATCGACGTCAAGCGTATCCGCAGCACCCTGGGCCGTGCCGACGGTCAACCGGGCGGCGCGCTTGTTCGCCTTGGTAAAGGCCGGTTCCTCGACAATATTGACCAGGGCTTCCAGGCGCCGCACCTCCCGATTATTCAGGCTTTCGCCGTGATAGGCCTGCGGCCCCAGATCACCGCTGAACAAGGTCCAGGCCAGGCCGTAGCTGAGGCTAAACTGGGCCTGGATCGGCGTCACCGGCGCCCGGTTGCCGCAATAGGTCATGGCCTCGCCATAAATCGCCAGCTCCAGCGCGGTAATCTCCGCCGTATCCACCTGATCATGGCGCCCGCGCCAGTCGATGGCGGCCTGGGCCCCGTAGTGGACATGGCGGACGGCGGCGAAGGGCTTCAGATAGCCTTCCTCGATCAGCCATTGACCCGGCCGGACCAGCACCTTGGCCGGACCATCATGGCCCAGGGCCAGGCGATCGAAGCTTTCGATGGCATCGCCGGGCGGCATGGTGACGCCCGCAGCCGCGGCAAGGGCCATGGCGATGCCGCGCCGGGCCGCCTCGCCCACATAGGCGTTGCGCACCGTGGCGCCGTGGCTGATGGGCAGGTACAAACTATAGGGCAGCTGACAGGCCGCGCCCTGCAGGGCCGCGACGGCCGTGCTTGCCGGCAGGCCCAGCAGACGGGCGGCGCCGGTGACAGAGGCAAATGTGCCCCAGATACCGTCCACGTGCATGCCGGGGCGGATGCGCAAATATTCGCCCAGGCGGCCGCCGACCTCGAAACCGGCCACCAGGGCGGCCAAGGTCTGTCCCAAGTCGTGGTTTCGCGCCAGGCCCAGGGCCAGGACGGGGGCAAAGGCGTGCAGCCCGGGCCTGCCATGGGCCCGTGGCAGACCCTCGCAGGCCTCGTCCCAGCAGGCTGCCAGGCCCGCCATATAGGCCGCCGAACCCGCCGTCAGGGGCCGCCCGGCTCCCGGCAGCCGCACATTGCCCGGCTCCAGCGCCGCCATGGCATCCAGCAGGGCAGCGGGCTCGGGCTTGGCCAGCCCGGCGATCATGCAGCCCAGGGTATCGAGGAACAACAGGCGCGCCCGCCGCTCGATCTCGGGCGCGGCCAATGGCTCGGCGTCGAACAGCCAGGCAACGATTTCAGCCAGTGATCTGCTTGGATCCATGGCGCAATGTTAGCAGAAAAAGGCTTTTTAGGCGGCGGGGGATACGGTAGGCACGGTAAGCAGGGCAAACAGGGCTTCCGGGTCGTCGGCGCCGCGCAGCTTTTCACAAACCGCCTCATCGCGCAGCAGGCGGGAAATCCGGGCCAGGGCCTTAAGGTGGTCGGCGCCGGCGGATTCCGGGGCCAGAAGCAGGAAAATCAGATCAACCGGCTGTTCGTCGATGGCATCGAAATCAATAGGTTTCGGCAGGCGGGCGAACAGGCCGTGCAGGCGCTCCAGCTCCTGCATCTTGCCATGGGGTATGGCGATGCCGCGTCCGATACCCGTGGTACCCAGTTTTTCCCGTTGCAGCAGGACATCGAAGATCATCCGCTCGTGCAGTCCGGTCAGTGACGCGGCCTGCTGCGACAACTCCTGCAAGGCCTGTTTTTTGCTGGAAGCCTTGAGGTTTGCAACAACCCCATCCTGAGCCAGCAATTCAACCATTTCCATAGGTTGCGGTCCCTATTTCGCCTGACGATCCGCGTCGCCGTCGGCCACCAGGTCGATCCAGCCGATATGGCCATCCGGGCGGCGGTACACCACGTTCAAGTGGCCGTTGCCACTGTTACGGAACATCAATACAGGCAATTCAGCCAGATCCAGCTGTGTCACCGCCTCGCCCACGCTGCGGCGATGAATATCAGAGGTATGTTCGGCCACGATGACGGGTTGAAACTCCTCCGGCACCTCGTCGGTTTCCGACTCCGGCGCCAAAACGTAACTCTGCGCCATGTAGTCATCCGGTGCCGGCCGGTCGTGGCCATGATGGTCGCGGAGGCGCCTTTTGTAGCGGCGCAGGCGCTTTTCCAGCCGATCCGAGGCCTGATCAAAGGCCTGATAGATATCGCCCGCCTCGGCGCGGGCCTGTGCGTGCATGCCCTGGCCCACATGGACCGAACAGTCCGCCCGAAAGCCCTGGCCTTCCTTGGAAAAAACCACATGGGCATCCATCGGTTTGGCAAAATACTTGGCCACGCCACTTTGTAACCGTTCATCGACATGGCTGCGCAGGGCATCGCCCACGTCGAGCTGCTTGCCTGAAACTAGGATTTGCATGACGTTTTACTTTAGCTGGTTCTGGGTCAAATAAGTCAACAGATAATGTCCGTTGACACATAATCTTGTGATCGCCGCGCCGCAACAAGAATCACTACAACCAAACGCGTCCGGCAACGGAGAGCCGGGAACATAGTGCCGCCATGATGGGCTGTCAACCGATGGCGCGCGCTTCCATTCGCTTGGCCCGGCGCCGCTGTACGGACGAGGGAATGCCCATGGCGTCGCGGTATTTCGCCACCGTGCGCCGTGCGATATCAACACCCGAAGCACGCAGAATATCCACCAGCTTGTCATCGGACAAAACAGCCGTCACCGTCTCGCCGTCAATCAATTCGCGCAATCGATTGCGCACCGCCTCGGACGAATAGTCGTCGCCGCCATCGGCCGCCGCCAACGCCGACGTGAAGAAATATTTCAGCTCGAAAACGCCCCGGGGTGTGGCCACATATTTGTTCGAGGTCACCCGCGAAACGGTGCTTTCATGAATACCCACGGCTTCGGCGATAGCACGCAGATTCAAGGGACGCAGATCCTGCACGCCGTTGGCCAGGAAAGCATCCTGTTGCCGCACCAGTTCGGAGGCCACCGACAAAATCGTTCTGGCCCGCTGATCCAGGGCCTTGATCAGCCAATTGGCCGATTGCATACATTCGGAAATATAGGCCTTGTCTTCCTTGCGCCGGGCCGCCTCGTTCACTTCGGCGTAATATTGCCGGTTGACCAAAAGACGGGGCAGGTTGTCGCTGTTCAATTCAACGTTCCAGCCGCCATCGGCCTTTTCGTTGACGAAGACATCCGGCACAACCGGGGCAGCGGCGTCATAGTCAAAGGCCATGCCCGGTTTGGGGTTCAGCGCCTTCAATTCGGCGATCATTTCCTCGGCATCGTCAAGACCGACGCCGCAAACCTCGCAAATTTGCGGCACATCCATGGCGGCGAGCAGATGCAGATTTTCCACCAGGCTCTGCATGGCCGGGTCGTAGCGGTTCTTTTCCTTCAACTGCAGGGCCAGACATTCGCTCAGGTCGCGGGCGAAAACCCCAGCCGGGTCCAGGCGCTGCATCTGTGTCAATACCTCGTCGACCAGAAAGCTCTCGCAGCCCAGCCGCTCGGCGATAAAGGCGGTGTCCTCGGTCAAATAACCGGACTCATCCAGATGCTCGATCAGGTGCTGTCCCACCAGGCGCAACACGGGCTCGTGCAACAGGACGTTCATCTGTTCCAGCAGGTGGTCTTTCAGACTGACCTCGGTGCTCAACACCTGCTCCAGCGTGACAGTGCTGGATTCCCCGCCTCCAAGTCCGGTCCCGGAACCCGACCAGTCGCCAACCTCATAGCCTTCGCCAGGGGCGCCGGCATCTTCGACGTTCGGCCGGTCCGCGGCGCTGTCGTTGTTGTAGGTTTCGCTGTAATCCGCATCCAAAGGCCCTTCGGCGCCGTCAAGGCCGGCTGATCCGGGCAGTTCAACGCCATCCAGCTCCACCGCCGCCATATCGCCAACGGTGCCGTCGTCGGCGATGCCGTCGCTGGCGGCTACCGCCTCGGCCAGGCTGTCGACCTGGGGGTCCTCGTTCAGGTTGCCATCGTCCGGTGCGGCCGCCTCGCCGACGCCATCGGGGTCCGCCCGTTCAAGAATAGGGTTCCGCTCCAGTTCCTGTTCCACGTATTGGTTCAACTCCAGGTTCGTCAACTGCAACAGGCGTATCGCCTGCTGCAATTGCGGAGTCATTACCAGTGCCTGAGTCTGACGAATATCCAGTCTAGGACCCATGGCCATGAGGAAATTTCCTAGAGCGAGAAGCGTTCGCCGAGATACACCCGGCGTACGTCATCATGGCCAACCACATCCGCCGGAGCGCCCGAGGTCAGGACCCGGCCCTCGTGCAGGATGTAGGCGCGGTCGATAATATCCAGGGTCTCGCGCACGTTGTGATCGGTGATCAGCACGCCGACCCCGCGATCCTTGAGATGCGAAACCAGGTCGCGGATTTCCCCCAGTGCGATGGGATCGATCCCCGCCAGCGGCTCGTCCAACAGAATAAAGCCGGGATGCGAGGCCAGGGCACGGGCGATTTCGACCCGGCGGCGCTCGCCGCCGCTCAAGGCAAGAGAGGGCGTGCGGCGCAAATGCGAGATCGAGAACTCGGCCAGCAGATCTTCCAGCATGACCTCGCGGCGCTCGCGGTCAGCCTCCACCACCTCCAGGGCGGCGCGGATATTGTTCTCCACCGACAGGCCGCGAAAAATCGAGGCTTCCTGGGGCAAATAGCCCACGCCCAGGCGGGCCCGGCGGTACATGGGCAAATCGGTGACGTCCTGGCCATCGAGAAATATGGAGCCGCTGTCCGGGGCCAGAAGACCGGTGATCATATAAAAGCAGGTGGTCTTGCCGGCGCCGTTGGGGCCCAACAGACCGACGGCTTCACCGCGCTGCACCTCCAGGGACACATCGCGGACCACGGGGCGTTTGCGGAAACGCTTGCCGATCTTTTCCGCGCGCAAGCCCTGGCGTTCAGCCACCAGACGTGGCTGACCATCGTCCCGGGGGCCGGCGCCGGCTCCTGTTTCGCCCTCACGCTGCATGTTGCTGCTTCCGTCGTCCCTAGCGTCTTCTTGTGTCACTTTGTTGCCCCCACTGGCGTATCAGAACAGGGTTACCGATCACTTACTTTCCCATTCAGGAAATATTCACCACGTTGGTGTTAGCGCCGAATCTTGTTGAATCACCATGCCATTGCCCAGCCAATTCACTGCTTCGCTTTCCTTTTCGGCGGCACGAAACGGCCATGCACCCTGCCGCCGCTGATCTGGCTTTGCCCGGTCGCCAGGTTCATGACCAATTTATTGCCCCGCAGCACGTTCTCGCCACGGGTCAGAACAACCGCGCCGGTCAGGGTCAAGCGCTGATCCGCCACCTCGTAGATGCCAATATCACCCTGCGCGGTTTCCGTCGCCGAAGAGACGAAAACCTGCTCGATGGCATCAATGCGTATGATCGTACCGTTGTTGCCGGCGTTGGCGCCGGAGCCGCCGTCGGCGGAGGTCCGATACCAAACCCGCAACTGTTCCGCGCGCAGCTTGATCCGGCCCTGAACCGCGATCACATTGCCCGAAAATATCGCCAGGTTCTTATCCTGCTGCACTTCCAGATTGTCGGCATTGATGTCTATGGGCTGGTCCGCATCCGGGGTCGCGGGGCGGCTTTGTCCCTGCGCCACGGCGCTCAAAACCAGCAGCGACAGCGCCATCCCGGCGGCGGCCAGTTGCCCGATGACGCGCCTTGCGGGCCCGGCCATGGCCTAACCCTCACCCCGTGCCATGATGTGCATCCTAACGTTGCCCTTGAACAACAGCCGTTGGCCAAAATCCTCCACCACCAGACGATCCGCCCGCAAAGTGCCGAACGGGCCCTGGCCGCGCACCGGCAGGTCGGAAATTCCGACGCCGGTGTTCAAGTCGATATCCGCAACCTCGGCGTTGAACTCGTAGCCCTGGTCGGAGAAAAGATTGATCGCGCCTTGAAGGCGAAGATGTTGTTTTTGCTGATGAAAAACCCCGGTATCAGCCATCACGGTGAACCAGCGGCCATCGGCCATGGACATGTCCGCCTGCAGCCGTTTCAGGGTAATCAGGCGCTGATCCAGCAGATCCTGGGTCGCCCGGTCGGCGGTCACGACATAGGGCCGGTTGCGCGCATCCGTGCCCAGATACCGGGGCCGCAGCATGGTCAGTTCGGTGGCGTTGCCGTCATCGTCGGAAACATAGGAGAGATGAAAGCCCGTGGCTTCACGAAACTCGTTGGGCCAGATCACCACCGCGACCACCAGACCAAAGGCCAGCAGAGGCAACAGCAGTTTCATCATGCCGACAAAACGGCTGTATTGCCGTGACGCCTGGGCCTGTCGGCGCTCGGGATCGAACTGAAAGCGGCGCCCCGGCTTGTCCGCGGCCGGTGTGCCGCCATCGACCCCGCTATCCGCCGCCATGTCAGCGTTCATCGCGGCCATCCTCTAAGCAATGCCGGCGCGCAGGATGTCGTGCACGTGCAGAATACCCACCGGCGTATCCCCCGGGCCGCCATTCTCGGTCACGAACAGACAGGTGATCTTGTTGGTATTCATGAAGCCCAGAGCCTCGGCCGCAAGGGCGCCGGCGCGAATGGTTTTTGGCGCCCGGGTCATCACATCACCGGCCACCTTGTGCATCAGGTCGTCGTCCATATGCCGGCTCAGATCGCCATCGGTAACGATACCGATCAGCGCCCCGGCGCCATCAACCACGCCGACACAGCCAAACCGCTTCTCCGTCATGGTCAAAATAGCCGCCGACATCACCGCATCGGCCGGACACAGAGGCAACTCGCCGCCCTTGTGCATCAGATCATCGACCCGGATGAACTCCCGGCCCAGACGGCCGCCGGGGTGCAATACCTGGAACTGATCGGCTGAAAATCCGCGCTGTTCCATCATGGCAACCGCCAACGCGTCGCCCAGACCCAGCATCATCGTGGTCGAGGTCGTGGGCGCCAGGCCCATGGGACAGGCCTCCGCCATGGCAGGCAGTACCAGGGCCACATCCGCCGCCGATGCAAGGGTGGACGGCGCCTTGCCGACCATGGCCAGAAGGGGAATACCGCGAAACTTGGCATAGGCGACAATATCGTTCAGCTCCGCCGTCTCACCGGAATTGGACAGGGCCAGGACACCATCGTCGCGGCCGATCATGCCCAGATCGCCATGGCTGGCCTCGCCCGGATGAACGTAGTGCGCCGGCGTGCCGGTGGAGGCCAGGGTGGCGGCGATCTTGCGTCCGATATGGCCGCTTTTACCCATGCCGCTGACCACCAGTTTTCCCTTGATGGCGGACAACAGTTCCACCGCCGCATCAAACGCCTCATCCAGGCCATCGGCCAGCAGGCCAAGTCCGTCCGCCTCCAGACGCAAAACCCGCGCCGCCGCCGCGCGAACGCTGCTGTTTTCCCTCGCCAATGCTTCTTCCCGAGTTTTAAAAGACACTAATCAAGCCTTTGACAATATTACGCTTTGGAAAACATATAGCACATCGGCGCGACATTCACACACAGTGCCATGCGAAAATCATGCCAACTTTCCAATTAATTCAGTATGGGCAATAAAAGGGGGCCGGTCAAACCCGCAGACATGGCCGACCGCAGCGGCAAAACGGCCCCCATTGGCGGCGTTCCAGCGCGGGCCGAAAAATTTCTAGTGCGAGAAAATATCCGTCTCGGACCAGCCCTTCAGGTCCAATTCCGCCCGTATGGGCAGATAGTCAAAGCTGGCCTGGGCCAGATGGCCGCGGCCCTCGCGGGCCAGCATATCCTGCAAAACGCCGTGCAGACGGTGCAGGTGGAGAACATCATTGGCGGCGTAGTCCAACTGCTGCGCCGAGAGATTATCCGCGCCCCAGTCGGAACTTTGCTGCTGTTTCGACAGATCAACGCCCAACAGCTCCCGGCAAAGGTCCTTCAGACCATGGCGGTCGGTGTAGGTTCGTACCAGTTTCGAGGCGATCTTAGTGCAGTAGATGGGCCTGCAGTCGACGTTCAGATAGCGCTTGATCACGGCCACGTCGAAGCGGGCAAAGTGAAACAGCTTGGTGACACCGGGATCGGCCAGCATGGCGGACAGATTGGGCGCCTGGTATTCGCCCTGGGCGAACTGCACCAGGTGGCAATCACCGTCACCCGCCGATAGCTGGATCAAACAGAGGCGGTCGCGGTGCGGGTCCAGGCCCATGGTCTCGGAATCTATGGCGACCATGTCGCCAAACGACAGACCGTCGGGTAAATCGCCTTTGTGGAGATGGTTGGCCATGGCGCGCCGCCGTCCCTATTTTGGAGGACCAGGCAGCCGGCCCATTTTGTCCCATTCCCCCTTTCCCGGCATTCGGGAATGGAAGGGAAATGGTGCCCAGGAGAAGACTCGAACTTCCACGGGGTTACCCCCACTAGCACCTGAAGCTAGCGCGTCTGCCAATTCCGCCACCTGGGCCTCAGGGCGGCATCGATACTGCCCAGGCCGGGTATTGTCAAGGCGGCTGAGGGCCATTTCCCCGAACAAACACGCATTAAAATGTCGTTGGCCAGGTCGCCAGGCGGTGTTTCCCAATTCCACCCGTGGGCCGGCGGCGATGTACCTCCAGCATCCGCGCCAGCCAGTCGCGGGTTTCGGTCGGGTCCAGCACGGTCTGGGCCCGATAACAGGCCGCCAGATCATAGGCGGAACTGTCCTGCATCACCTGTTTGACCAGTTCGCGGTAACGTTCGGGTTCATCCTCCTCGCGCACCCGATGCACCACGTTCACGGCGGCATTGGGGTCCATGAAACTGATATCGGCGGTCACCCAGGCCGCCATGTCGTCACAGACGCCGGCGCCCATGTTTAGATGCGCCTGGCCATAGCTCTTGCGCACGATGACCGACAATTTCGGCACCGTCGCCATCTGCAGGGCCTGCATGTAGTTCATGATCTTGCCCGGCAGGCGCAGCTTTTCCCCCGCCACGCCGACCAGGAAGCCCGGCGTATCGGCCAGGGTAATGAGCGGCAGATTGTAAGAGTCGCACAGGGCGATGAAGCTGATCGCCTTGTCGCAGGCGTCCGAATCCAGGGCGCCGCCCTTGAACATGGGGTTTGGCGCGATGACCCCGACGCTACGGCCGTTCAGACGGGCCAGACCGGTGGAGATGTTGCGCGCAAAACGGTCCTTGATGGGGAAATAGCTGTCCCTATCGACGATGACGCGGACCACTTTGCGCATGTCGTAGACCTTGGCGCGGCTTTCGGGCACCAGTTCGAACAGCGCTGCCTGATCCTGGGCATCGGCCGCCTCTGGTGTGCGTTCGGGCGGCGCTTCGCCGTTGTGCGGGGGCAGATATCCAAGGAAAGCCTTGATGGCATCCAGGGCCTCCCTATCGCTGTCGACGGCCAGGTCGACCTGCCCGGTGACGCCGGTCTGCATGCGCCAGCCGCCCAGCTCCTCCGGATCGGCATCTTCGGAAATCGCCACCGAGGTGACGTTGGCCGATGACACGGCCATCACCGCACCCTTGCGCATGACGACAAAATCGGAGGTCACGGCCCGCCAGGTGCCGCCGCCATAGCTTTGTCCCAGCACCGCCGCCGCCCGCGGCACCTGGCGGTCATGGCTAAGATCGAAATATTCGCCGGTCTTGTGAATACCCCGGGCCCCCATGATGTCGGGAATACGGCCACCGGAACATTCGCACAGCATGATCAAGGGTATACCGTTGTCGATCGCGGTTTGCCGGCTATGCACCATTTTCAAGCCGGCGATTTCCGCGCTGGAGGCACCCATGGCGCTGAAATCAGCGGCATTGATCACCGCCAGCCGGCCCTTGATGGCGCCGATGCCATCGACACTGCCGTCGCCGGGCGCGCGTTCATGATCCTCCTCCCGCGAGGGCAGGGCATGCAGGCCCTGTTCCAGGAAAGAGCCCTCGTCAAACAGGTAGGCGATCCGTTCACGAACGTTCAGGTGCCCGGCGTTGCGGATTTCCTCCAATTTCCGGGCCGAGCCCATGGCCGTCGCCGTCTGCCGCCGCGCCGCCAGTTCACGCAATTGTTCTTCCATCGCCATTTTCCTGCTCCACTCCACACCAGTCCGCTCGCCCAACAACCTTACCCACAACCCGCCTTGGCGCCAAACTGGGATGGCGTATCGGGGGCAAGGTCACTATGATGCGGGCGACGCGAAGCCGAACACGGCTTGGACAACAAGATCAAAGTGGCAAGGTAGTGACATGGGTACAGTAACAGTCATCGGCGGCGCCGGATTTCTGGGGCGTTATTTGGTCAAGCGCCTGGCGCAACAGGGACTGCGGGTCCGGGTTGCCGTACGTGACCCGGAAGGAGCGAGTTTCCTCAAACCCATGGGCGATGTGGGACAGGTACAGCCGGTCCAGGCCAATATCCGCAACCAGGCCTCCATCGCCCGCGCCGTGGCCGGTGCCGATGTGGTCATCAATCTGGCCGGCGTGATGTTCCCCGGCGGGGCGCAAAGTTTTCAGGCCGTGCATGAGGACGGCGCCGAGGCTGTGGCCCAATGTTGCGCGGCGGCCGGCGTCGGGCGCCTGATCCATCTTTCCGCCATCGGCGCCGATGCGGCGGCGGCAAGCAAATACGCCCGCAGCAAGGCCGCCGGCGAGGCCATGGTACGGGCCGCCTGCCCCGAGGCCATCATCGTCCGGCCGTCGACCATCTTTGGGCCGGAAGATCATTTTTTCAATTTGTTCGCCCGGCTGGCGACATTGACCCCGGTGATGCCCCTGCTGGGCGGCGGCCAGGGCCGCATGCAGCCGGTCTATGTGGGCGACGTGGCCCAGGCCGTGGCCGATCTGGCCGGGGATGATGCGCCCACGGGCGGGACCTACGAGCTGGGCGGGCCGCAAGTGCTGAGCATGGCGGAAATCATGGCCATAGTCTGTAAGCAGACCGGACGCGACCGTCTGTTGGTGCCGTTTCCGTTTGCCCTGGCCAAGTTCTATGGCTTCTTCCTGCAACTGCTGCCCTGGCGGATTTTGACCATGGACCAGGTGGAGATGCTGAAGGTGGATAATGTGGCCGGCGGTGAATTACCGGGTCTGGCCGAACTCGGCATCAAGGCGACAGCCCTGGACGCGGTGCTGCCCGGCTATCTGTACCGCTACCGCAAGGCCGGGCGTCTGCCCATGACGGAACAGGCCTAATCTTTCCGCGGCACCTGTGGCTCCAACTCAACCCCCAAGTTGTCCCGCAGGGCCTGGTAGTAGTCCCCATCGTCCAGGGTCGCCAGGGCGACGAAATCTTCATCCTTCATGGCGGCGCGGCGGGCCATGACTTCGCTGCCAAAGCCGATCGGGTAGCGCAGTTTCGGTTGTTCGGCTGATAACGCCTCGGCAATGACCTCGGCCACGGCCACGGCGGGCGTGGCATTGGCGATGCCTACATTAAAGAAACGGCCATTGCGCCGCATGGCCGATTTGTAGGGCGAGGCACGGTCATAGTGCACCGGGGTGTTTTCGAAGATCGCCGAGGCGATGACGCCCGGCTCAATAATCGCCACGCGGATACCCAGGGGCGCGACTTCCTGGGCCAGGGCTTCGGAAAATGCCTCAATGGCAAATTTCGAGGCGCAATAGGCGGCCTGATTGGCCCAGGCGAGACGTCCCACAATTGATGAGATGTTGACGATGGCGCCGCGCCCCTGTTCGCGCATGCCCGGCAGCACGGCCTGGGTCAGCTTCACCGGGCCCCAGTAGTTGGCCTCGAACAAGGCACGGTGTTCATCCTCGGGATAGGTCTCGATGGGCGAGGACGAGGACAAACCGGCGTTGTTGATCAGAACGTCGATGCGGCCTTCCGCCGCCATGATTCGCTCGACGCAGGCCAGCATGGATTGATGCTCGGAGACATCCAGACTTTCGATGACGAGCGGAAGGCCTTCCGCCTGCGCCCGTTCGCGCAATGGTTCCGCCTTGGCGGTGTTGCGCATCGTGGCATAGACCTTGTAGCCCCGCCTGGCCAGATGCAAGGCCGTGGCATGGCCGATGCCGGTGGAGGTGCCGGTGATAAGGCAGATGTCCATGAGTCTTCCGATACTTCAGTTGATCAGGCGTAGAGCCAATATAGCAGCCCAGCCCCCAGGGCCAGGCGATAAAGCACGAACGG
>JASLLM010000013.1 GCA_030747035.1 Alphaproteobacteria bacterium
GCTGATTGATGGTGATCAGCCCGCACATGGCAATCAGAACACGGCGTTCGATACCCGGATCCGCGCGATCCTTTGAACTTGCGTCCGTCATGGATGCCTAAGGCAAAACCTCGTGCCGCAGGCTGATGGAACGCCGCTGGCCCGCATCTTCGCCCTGGCCGGCACGGATCGGCCGGTCGGAGATTGTCAGCGTGAGTCGATAACGCACTATGCCCCGATCCCCGCGAATTCGGTGCGGCAGATCCAGAGCCCAGTCCCTGCGCCCCGTAACCAACCGCCGTCCACTCAAATCGGGCGGCGGCCGCAAGGCACCGACCAGACGCCCTTCCTCGATATCCAGCGCCACCATGGCATAAAGTTCCTCCCCTCCCAGCTCTATACGCAGCAGTATGCCACATAGACTATCACCGCCAGAAGATTTGAAACGCCCAGGCGCCGCCAGCGGCACGGGGCGCGTATCCGCCTCCGCCTGGCCGAAATATATCTGCGCACAGCCCTGGCCCGGCGGGGCATGACGCTCGATCACGCCCAGGGCCGGCAGCTTGGACGGCAGGGGAATGGCATTGACAGCCTGGCGGGAGACGGACGGTTTTGCAGCGTCGTTTCCCGGCATACGTGGTTTAGGCGCCGGCTTTGCGTCAGGTTTTACCTCCGGGTTCGGCGGGGGTGGGCTGATACTGACGACCTTTGGCGCCGGCAATGGCGCTTTTATATCCGCTACGTCATTGGACGGGGTTTGCGAGAACAGCAGAACCGTACCGGCGGCCAGGACGAACAACAGCGCGGCATACGGCCAACGCCTTTTCGGTTTTCCCGATACCGGTTCAGACGTGGGCTCGACCGACGCCAGGGCAATGCCCAAGTGCTGGCATAGCTCGCCCACATTCGCCGCTGCCAGGATTGGCACGCCCTCGGGCGGATCGGCATTCAGCAGGCGCTCGTGGTCCGCACCCCGAGGCACCGCAAGCAGGGGTGCCACACCGCCCGCTACCCATTCACGCAACCGCGCCTCGACCGCGTGCAGCTTTTCCGGGATATGGCCGACGCCACCGACCGCGCCGTCAAAATCCACCAAGCCGGTCAGGCAGACGATCTTGTCGGCTTCCTCAACCTCGCGGCAAAGCGAGCAATCTTCCGCCGCCAGGACGGCGTGGGCGATGAAGGCCGCCAGCTGCCAGCTGTCGCCACTGTCGATGGGGCCGGATACTTCCAGGCGAAAACCGCCATCGGGGAAGGGGCCGAGAAAACGTTCCACCGGTCCGCCGCCGGGATAAACAAAATCGTCATAGCGCTCGCTGACCGGCAGCCGTTCCGAACCCCGGCCCAGGACCATCATGGACAAAGGCGCCCGTTCCCGGGTGATCCGCTGGATCTGCACCAGACCACCGGTGGTCATGACGAAAATGGCGAATGCCGTCACCGCAGCAGCGCCTCCGTCCGGGGATCACGCAACAGGGGCAGGATCGGATCTTCCGCGGTGACGATGAATTGAATGACCCCGCGGTGGGGGCTGGGCAGGGCAAAACGGAAACAGCGGTCATCCCGGTCACACAGCAGCAAGGTGCCGGGCGCCGCCCGCGCTCCTTCGCCGCCGCCATCGAGTTCCAGGATGACGATATACTGGCCCGCTTCCGCCTGGGACGGCTCAACCGTGATGCGGCAGCCGTCGCCGCGCCGTGGCGGGATCTGTTCCGTGCTGGCCGCAATCACCTCGCCCAGGCGATAGACGGCGGCCCCTGCCAGATAGCCGCGATAGACCCGCCGCAGCGCCAGATTACCTTCCAGGGCAGCATCCAGCGCCGTATCAGGGACGGGATTGGGCGCCACCGCATGGGCGTATAGGCGCCCGGCCGATATGGCGGTGGGCTGCGCCTTGGCCACGCCATCCAGCAGGGTGCGGCTTTCCGACAGTTCGGCAAAACGTTCCCGCGCCGCCGCCAATTCTGCATCATCCGGCATTTTGATCTCGATCATTTCCCACTCCATAAAGCTTGCCGAATTCCCTGGCAAAGACCGCCCGGTCCGCCGTGAATAATGCCTCCAGACCCGCATCCTGGTCCAATCGGCCCAAACCGCCAAGGTAGCCGTCCAAGACCTCGCCCAAGGCCGACAATACCCCGGCACCGACGCGAAAGCCTTCCTGACGGTCTTCGTCATCCAGGGCTTCCGCTTCAAAGCCGCGTCGGGAGAGTTTGCGGAAGACCGCCGCCGCCTCCTCCCGCAGGGCCGCGATTTGTTCGGCGGAGGGATCCGGCGCATGCTCCACCTCGCGCCTGGCCGCCTCGAACAGGCGTTCCGGCGTCATTGCCGTCAACAAGGCGACGCCGTCGTCATTTTCCAACGCGGCCTGGTGCCCCGCCTGGGTCAAGGCATGAAAGGCGGCGTTGTGCAGCCGCTCAAGATGTTGCCGCAGTTTTTCATAAAGCTGCCGCCGTGCCGCATATGTCTCCGCGCCATCGCAGCTCAACAGCCGCGCCTCCACCCGCCGGCCGGGATGAAACTGCAGCGCCGTGGTGATCGCCGCCTGCACGGTGCCAAAGGCGAGATAGCGCAGGAATGCCAGGGGCAAGCGCCGGGCGAACGGGCCAAACAGCGCCAGGGGTGCCAGGGGGTCGCGTTCGCCAGCCTGGGTAAAGAACTTGATCTCCGCCGCCGGGCCGCTGTCCAATAACTCCAAAGGGTCGGTCCAGACGGCCAGGTCGTCCAAGCCGGCCGAAGAATGGCGCAGATCGTCGGGTTCCTCCTCGCCCAGATCCCGCGCCCCGCCCAACGGCGCCGCGCTTTCGCCATGCCGGCGGGCCTGGGTCGTGGCCATGGCGGCGGTGAAATCGGCGAAACGGGTAAAGGCCTTGCGGTAGGTGCGGAAATCCCCGTCGTTGTGGCGGCGCCAGAATTCCAGGATATCGTCATCATGGAAACTCAGGTCTTGTCCCCCGGCCCCGGCATCGGCTTCCTGGCGCAAATAGTTCAGGATTGCCATGAAGGCATCGTCGTGCATGCCCTGTTCCAAATGGGCGCCCCGGTACTGCCGCATGGCCGATGCGATGCGGTTGGCGCCATCCTGGATCGCGCGCAAATTGTCGCCCTTCGCCACCATGTCGTCGAGAATGTCATTCAGTTCCTGGTGAAAGACAAACGCGTCCATGCTGGCGAGAAACTCGAACAAGGCCAGCAGAAACGGCATGCGGCCGAAGGTGACCGTGAAGGCGTCATCGCCATAGTTGGCCAGGGCGCCATTTTCGGCCCATGCAAAACCGCCGTGGCGCCAGCCCGAGCGCGCCTGCAAGGTCTGTAGCTGCTGCCGGCAGCCCGCCGCCGTTACCTGTTCCTGCCCCAGGAAGAACTGCCAGCGGTCGCCTAAATCGCCGCCATCAACATCATTGCCGGCACCGGCAACGATATTGACCAGATGACACAATTCGAACAACGGCGTGTCACGGTGCCCGCCGCCGCCCTGGCCGACCAGGAACAGCGCCAGCCCCTGCAGCACCCGGGCGCTGTACTTGGCATCCCCCGTTGCCGACGTTGCCTCAGCCAGAGCGCGGAAATCAGCCAGAAACTGGCCGTCGGCGCCGCTGCCCAGCAGTTGTTGTTCACTCATCGTAAGTACCTTTGCGAACCATGCGGCGATAGTTTAACCGAAGTTTCCCAACCTTGCGCACATAGGGATAGGTGGCGGGAATAATCCGGGCCCGGGGCAAATCGCCCACGGCCGAACCGCCATTATAGTAGGACAAGGCCAAGTCGACCCGCCCTCGGTAGCGGTGCAGCAGGCGTTTCAGGAAATGCAGGCCGAGGCGTATGTTGATGCGCGGCTGCCAAAGCTGATCCGGGGCGATGCCATATTCCTCCCACGCCGTGCGCGGCATGATCTGCATTACGCCGCGTGCGCCCGCGTGGCTCAATACCCGTGGATTGAAGTCCGACTCGGCTTGGGCCACGGCCAGGGCAAGACCCGGTGGGATACCCATGTTGCGCGCCTCGGCCACGACCAGGCGCTGGATCGACAGCCGCCCGCCGTCACCGGCCTGCACCGGGCCCACGGCGGTCAAGGCCATGGCAATCGCAAGCGGAGCCAGAACACGCATCACGGATCAACCCCGCCGGCCCGGGACCCGTCCCCGGAAGGGAGAGAAGTCGTCAAGATCAAGGCGATCGCCGTCATGGGCCCAGTCATGATCATGAAGCCGCCGATGCAGCCTTTCGGCCTGGCGGCGACGTCGATGCTCGGCCCGGGCGGCGGCGCGTTCGGCACGGGCCTGGCGGCGCAGGGCGATCCGGCGCAGGCGGCGCCAATCGATCGACGCCGCAGATTCTTCATCTGCCGAGCCCGCGGCTTGATCCATGGCGGGCCTGGTGCGGGCCGGCGTCCAGCCGTCCGCCGACTTTTCCGCCGTCGCGTCGCGCCAGACGACCTCCTGGCCGGCATAACGTTTCTGCCAGCGTAGCACCAATTGAACATAGCGTCGCGTGAAACCATGGGCCTTGGCCGAGGCGCCGGTGCCATGCAAGGTGCCGCCATTATAGTGGGAGAGGGCGAGATCCCAGCGGCCGCCGTAGCGGCTGATCAACTGCTCCAGAAAACTCAGCCCCAATTGAATATTCAGACGCGGTTGCCACAGCTCATCAGCCTCGACGCCGAATTCCTGACGCGCGGTCCGGGGCATGATTTGCATCACACCACGCGCGCCCTTTTCCGATAGCGCCTTGGCCTGAAAATCGGATTCAACCTTCGCCAGGGCCAAGGCCAGTGACGGCGGGATGGTTGTCGCCTCGGCCTCGGCTACCACCAGGCGCTGGATCTGACGTCGATCCGGCACTTCGGGCGCGGTGCGCGCCTCGGCGCCTTGGATCAGTGTGCCAAAGGCCAGGGCAAGGCCAAACAGCAATGCCTTTATCATCAGAATATGGATCATTTTTCGCGCTCCCTAATGGCTTCAAGCCAGTGTTGGTTAAGGGTGGTCACCGTCAGACCGGGCAATGCCAGGCGCTTCTTCGCCGCCATCACCCGGGCCATGGATAGTTCGGGAGATACCGCCAGGACAGGCCGGGTCATGGCCGTCATGGCGGCGCGGTCCAGGAGTTGCAGCTTGTCGTCCAGGAAGCGACCGCCGCTGAAGATGATCAACTGGCGCGGCTTTATTACCCGTGTGGCGCCGGCATCGGTTTTCGCTGCCTCCTTGTCGCCGGAAGGCAGCATGCGCAGGCCAGCGGCCGGCATCCCGCTGTTGGTTTTCCGCGCCATCTGAGCGGCCGTGCCGGACTGCCCCCCGCCCATGGAGACCATGGTCAGGATCATGATGGCAAAAAATGCCATGGCCAGGGCCAAGGCAATCTCCGTCATCGCATTGCCGCCGTCATTGCCTGTCATTTCCCCGGCCTTCCTCTGTTGCAAGAACATTCCGGCATTGTGCGGAACAGTTCTGGTTATGACGGGGCCAGATGCGGTTTTGCCCGCCGGTATGACGGGTTTCTCCATAAATTTTGCGATGAAATTCTCTTATAAATAGTTATTTATATTTATAAAACCCATTTTAAGAGAAAATTGCTTGTGATCGACGCTACGATTCACGCTTTCGGGAAATTTGTGCTATAGAGGCGCGCACGCCGCACCTGCCGGGTTGGGCGAACGCATGACTGCGGACTTGACCAAGCCGGCATAAATGACGATGAAGCGCGGGAAACGGCTCGCCCAGAGCCAGCGCAACGAAGAATTCTTGGAAATCCGTGGGCACGGTAAGTGGAAGCGGATTTCGGCGTGTTGGGAATAAATTGTTATTGGGAAGTAAGATATGAAAGTTAGGGGCTTGCCAGAGCCGCAAGGCTTATACACCCCGGAAAACGAGCACGAAAATTGCGGCGTTGGGTTCTTGGCCAATATCAAGAACCGCAAGAGCCATGAAATTATTCGTCAGGGGCTGCAGATTCTCGTCAATCTGGACCATCGGGGCGCGGTTGGCGCCGACCCGCTGGCCGGTGACGGCGCTGGCATCCTACTGCAAATTCCCGACCGGCTGTTTCGTGAGGAATGCGCCGGCATCGATATCGATTTACCCTCCGCCGGCGACTATGCCGTCGCCATGGTATTTCTACCGCGCCAGGAAGACACCGCCGCGGTCTGCGCCGCCGCGGTCGAAAAAGTCGCGGTGGATGAAGGGCAGGTCTGCCTCGGCTGGCGGGATGTGCCGGTGGACAATTCCTGCCTGGGCGAAAGCGTAAAACCGGACGAGCCGCTGATCCGGCAATTCTTCATCGGCCGCGGCCCGGAGACACCGGACCAGGACGCGTTTGAGCGCAAGCTGTTTGTGATCCGCAAACAGACCCACAAGGCGGTCTGGAAAAGCGCGGCGGAAGCGGCTGACGCCTTTTACATCACCTCCATGTCCAGCCGGACAATCGTCTACAAGGGCATGGTGCTGTCGGGCAATCTTAGAAACTATTATCTCGACCTGCGCGACGAGCGGGCGGAATCCGCCCTGGCCCTGGTGCATCAGCGCTTTTCAACCAATACATTCCCGTCCTGGAGCCTGGCCCAGCCCTTCCGCTTCTTATGTCATAACGGCGAAATCAATACGGTGCGCGGCAACATCAATTGGATGGCGGCACGGCGTCAGACCATGAACTCGGCCGTGTTGGGCGATGATCTGGACAAACTATGGCCGCTGATCGGCGATGGCGCCTCGGACTCGGCGACCTATGACAATGCCTTCGAGCTGTTGGTGGCGGGCGGTTATTCCCTGTCCCACGCCATGATGATGATGATCCCCGAGGCCTGGAACGACAACGCCTTGATGGATGCGGACCGGCGTGCCTTTTACGAATACCATGCCGCCTTGATGGAGCCATGGGACGGCCCCGCCGCCATTGCTTTCACGGACGGCCGCCAAATCGGTGCTACCCTGGACCGCAACGGCCTGCGGCCGGCCCGCTATGTGGTGACGGACGATGATCTGGTGATCATGGGTTCGGAAGTCGGCGTGCTGGATATCCCGGAAGAAAAGATCGTCCAGAAATGGCGGCTGCAGCCGGGCAAGATGTTCCTGATCGATATGGAAGAAGGCCGCATCATCGGCGACGAGGAGATCAAGGCCTCCCTGGCGCAGGCCAAGCCGTATCAGAAATGGCTGGACGAGACTCAGATTCACCTTGAGGCACTGCCCGACGAAGTTGGACCCATGACGCCCGATGCCCGCACCTTGTTGGATCGGCAGCAGGCCTTTGGCTACACCCAGGAAGATACCAAGTTTTTCCTCACGCCAATGGCCCTGACCGGGCAGGATCCCATCGGCTCCATGGGTATGGACGTACCCCTGGCAGTACTTTCGGACCGGCCCAAGCGGCTGTTCGACTATTTCAAACAATGTTTCGCCCAGGTAACCAATCCACCGATCGATCCGATCCGGGAAGAGCTGGTGATGTCCTTGGTCTCGCTAATCGGCCCCCGGCCCAATTTGCTGGACGCGGACGATGCGGGCACGAAAAAGCGCTTGGAAGTGCGGCAACCGATCCTCACCAATATGGACCTGGAGCGGGTGCGCCGGATCGAGAACCAGGTGGGTCAGGTCTTCCGCACCTATACATTGGACATCACTTATCCCTCCACCGAGGGCGCGGCGGGCATGGCCAAGGCCCTGGACGATCTGTGTCAGCATGCCCAGGAAGTGGTGGAACGGCCCTATAATATCTTGATCCTTTCGGACCGGGGCGTCGATGCCGACCACGTCGCCATTCCCATTCTGCTGGCCACGGCCGCCGTCCACCATCACCTGATCCGCACCGGACAGCGCACGGAAGTTGGCCTGGTGGTGGAGACGGGCGAGGCTAGGCGGGTGCATGATTTCTGCCTGCTGGCCGGCTACGGCGCCGAGGCGGTCAATCCCTACCTGGCCTTTGACACTCTGTCGTCACTGCGGCTAAGGCTGCCCGAGGATTTGGACGACGCGGAACTGCACCGCCGCTATATCAAGGCCGTGGACAAGGGAATCTTGAAGGTGATGTCGAAGATGGGCATCTCCACCTATCAGTCTTATTGCGGCGCTCAGATTTTTGACGCGGTAGGATTGAGCCAGGATCTGCTGGACCGCCATTTCACCGGCACCAGGTGCGCCATTGATGGCGTCGGCCTGGACGAAATCGCCGAGGAAACAGTGCGCCGGCACGTGCTCGCCTTCAAGGATGTCCTGCCCTATCGCGACACCCTGGATCCCGGCGGAGAACTGGCCTACCGGCAGCGCGGCGAGGAACACGCCTGGACACCGGAAACGGTGGCGCTTCTGCAACATGCGGTGCGCGCCGGTGACCGGGGCAAGTATCAGGCTTATGCCCGGCAGATGAATGAGCAGGACGAGAAGCTGAAGTGTCTGCGCGGTCTGTTTGATTTCAAGTTCGCCGAGCAGCCCCTGCCCCTGGAAGAAGTGGAACCGGCCAGCGAGATTTTCAGACGCTTCGCCACGGGTGCGATGTCCTTCGGCTCCATCAGTTGGGAGGCCCATACCAACCTGGCCATTGCGATGAACCGCATCGGCGGCAAATCGAACAGCGGCGAGGGCGGCGAGGAAGCGGAGCGTTACCGGCCCCTGAAGAACGGTGACAGCATGCGCTCGGGCATCAAGCAGGTCGCCTCGGGCCGGTTTGGCGTGATGGCGGAATATCTGGTCAATGCCTCCGATATTCAGATCAAGATGGCCCAGGGCGCCAAGCCCGGCGAGGGCGGACAATTACCGGGTCACAAGGTCGATGAATGGATCGCCCGGGTGCGCCATTCCACGCCCGGCGTCGGCCTGATTTCGCCGCCGCCCCATCATGACATCTATTCCATCGAGGATCTGGCGCAGCTGATCCACGATCTGAAGAACGTCAACCCCGACGCGCGGATTTCGGTCAAACTGGTATCGGAACTGGGCGTGGGTACGGTGGCCGCCGGCGTCTCCAAGGCGCACGCGGATCATGTCACCATTTCCGGCTATGACGGCGGTACGGGCGCCTCGCCCATAACCTCGATCCAGAATGCCGGCAGTCCGTGGGAAATCGGTCTGGCGGAAACCCATCAGACCCTTGTGATGAACGGCCTGCGGGGCCGCATCGCGGTACAGGTAGACGGTGGCTTGCGCACCGGGCGGGACGTGGTTGTCGGCGCCCTGTTGGGAGCGGATGAATTCGGCATCGCAACCGCAGCACTGATTGCACAGGGCTGCATCATGATGCGCAAATGCCATCTGAACACCTGCCCCGTGGGCGTGGCCACTCAGGATCCGGAGCTGCGGAAGCTGTTTCCGGGCCAGCCGGAACACGTGATCAACTACTTCACCTATATGGCGGAGGAAATCCGCGAACTGATGGCGAAGCTGGGCTTCCGCACTTTTGACGAGATGATCGGCCAGCGGGACCGGCTGGAAATGCGCAAGGCGGTGGATCATTGGAAGGCCAAGGGCCTGGATCTGGGGCCCCTGCTGCATATGCCCGAGCCGGGCCCCGGCGTGGCGATCCGCAACTGCGAAGTCCAGGACCACGGCCTGGACAAGGCCTTGGACAATCAGTTGATCGAACTGGCCGCACCCGCGATCGAAACAGGGCGGGAGGTGCGCATCGACCTGCCGATCAAGAACATCAACCGTACCGTCGGCGCCATGCTGTCGGGGCGGATTGCGGAAAAATACGGCAACGGCGGTCTGGAAGACGGCACCGTGCAAGCCAAGTTCACGGGCAGTGCCGGACAAAGTTTCGGCGCTTTCCTGAGCCATGGCGTGACCTTCGAATTGGAGGGCGATGCCAACGACTATGTGGGCAAGGGCCTTTCGGGCGGGCGGCTGGTGATTTATCCGCCCAGGGTTTCCACCATCACGCCGGAGGAGAATATCCTGATCGGCAACACCGTTCTGTACGGTGCCATATCAGGTGAGTGTTATTTTCGGGGCGTCGCCGGCGAACGCTTCGCGGTACGCAATTCCGGCGTTACGGCGGTGGTCGAAGGCGTGGGTGACCATGGCTGCGAATACATGACCGGCGGCGTGGTCGTCGTGCTGGGCGCGACGGGGCGCAATTTCGCCGCCGGCATGAGCGGCGGCATCGCCTATGTGCTGAACGAAAGCAGCGATTTCCATCTGCGTTGCAACATGTCGATGGTGGAGTTGGAACCGATCGCCGACGAAGACCAGGCGCTGGAGGATCTGGATCACCAGGGCGGTGATCTGGAAACCCATGGCCGGGTCGATCTGGTGCATGACATGACCCGCTATGACGCCCAGCGTCTGCACGGCCTGATCGAAAATCATCTGCGTTACACGGGCAGTGACCGGGCGCGGCTGATTTTGGATAACTGGGATGATTATCTGCCACGGTTCGTCAAGGTGATGCCGGTCGATTACCGCCGCGCCTTGCAGGAGATGCAGGCGCAGGCACGCGCCGCGGCGGCGGAGCCCCGCACCGGTGTTTCCGTCGCGGCGGGAGGTGAGTAGAAAAATATGGGTAAGCCTACAGGTTTCATGGAGATCGCCCGGCGGGACCATTCCTATGCCCCGACCGAAGAGCGGCTTCGCCACTACAACGAGTTCACCAACCCCCTGACCGAGCCCGAGGCCCGGCAGCAGGGCGCGCGCTGCATGGATTGCGGCATCCCCTATTGTCACAATGGCTGCCCGGTCAACAACATCATTCCGGAATGGAATGACATGGTCTATCAGGGTGATTGGCATGCGGCGCTGCGCATTTTGCAATCGACCAACAATTTCCCCGAATTCACCGGCCGTATCTGCCCCGCGCCGTGTGAGGCCGCCTGCACCCTGAACATCACGGAACAGCCGGTGACCATCAAGACGATCGAGGTCTCGATCATCGAAAAGGGTTGGGCCGAGGGCTGGATAACGCCGCGGGTCGCCAAGCACCGTACCGGCAAGACCGTGGCCGTGGTTGGTTCGGGCCCGGCCGGCATGGCCTGTGCCCAGCAACTGGCCCGCGCCGGCCATAGCGTGGTGCTGTACGAAAAGAACGCCCGCATCGGCGGACTGATGCGCTACGGCATCCCCGATTTCAAGCTGGAGAAGCATTTCATCGACCGGCGCATGGCGCAGATGCGGGCCGAGGGCGTGGAGTTCCGCCCCAACAGCCATATTGGCGTCACCATCCCGATCGAGGAAATTCAGGAAAAATTCGATGCCGTGGTGCTGACCGGGGGCGCCGAGCATCCGCGCGACATGCCGGTGCCGGGGCGGGAGTTGGATGGCGTGCATTTCGCCATGGATTTCCTGACCCAGCAGAACCGCCGCCTGGCTGGTGAGCCCCTATTCGCGAATGGGAGCGATGGGCCGGAACTGCTGGCCACCGGCAAGCATGTGGTGGTGATCGGCGGCGGCGACACCGGTTCCGACTGCGTTGGCACCTCCAACCGCCAGGGCGCGGCTTCGATCACCCAGTTGGAGATCATGCCAAAGCCGCCCACGCTCGAGAACAAGGCGCTGACCTGGCCGAATTGGCCGACAAAACTGCGCACGTCGTCCTCCCATGACGAGGGCTGCAGCCGCGATTGGTCGGTGCTGACGAAAAAGATCCGCGCCAAGGACGGCAAGATCGACGCCTTGGAACTGGTCCGCGTCGACTGGGATCAGGACGGCGGCGCCATGAACATGAACGAGATCCCCGGCAGCGCGTTCGAACTCAAGGCGGATCTGGTTCTGCTCGCCATGGGCTTCGTGCATCCGACCAAAACGGGCATGCTGGAAACGCTGGGCCTCGAACTGGACGACAGAGGCAACGTCAAGGCCGACACCGAGAACTACCAAACGTCCATCCCCGGGGTTTTCGCCGCCGGCGATATGCGGCGGGGGCAATCCCTGGTGGTCTGGGCTATCCGCGAAGGCCGGCAATGCGCCCGGGTGGTGGATCAGACCCTGATGGGCAGCACCATCCTGCCGCGATAGACGCGAGCATTGGCCAAGCCCGACAATCCGGCTGGCGGGAAAGCGCCCCAATCGAACGTATTCGGCGCCGCACTTTGGATGCTGGGCGCGGTTTTCTCGTTCTCGACCATGGCCGTGGCGGGACGGGCGGTGTTCGAGGAACTGGACGTCTACCAGTTGATGTTCTACCGCAGCGCCATTGGACTGACCCTGGTGCTGATCTATGCCGCTTGCACCAGGGGCGGTTTCGGGAAATTCAGGACCCAGCGGATCAAGCTGCATATGGTGCGCAACATGTCGCATCTGGTGGGGCAGTTCGGCTGGTTTTTCGCCCTCGGCCTGATCCCCCTGGCGCAATTGTTCGCCTTGGAATTCACCACGCCCTTATGGGTCGCGGCCCTGGCGCCGTTGCTGCTGGGTGAACGGCTGACAAAAATGCGGCTTGCCGCCGTCAGCCTGGGTTTCATCGGCGTCCTGGTCGTCCTGCGGCCGGGCCTGGAAGACGTCAGCCTGGGCTCGATCGTCATGCTGATCGGGGCCGTGGGCTTCGCCGGCGCCATGATGGGAACCAAGCGCCTGTCGACCACGGAACAGCCCGTGACCGTGTTGTTCTATATGGCTCTGATCCAAACGCCGGTCGGCCTGCTGCTGGCCATTAACGAACTCCACTGGCCGACCCTGGTCACGGGGCTATGGCTGATCCTGGTGGCTGTTCTTGGTTTTACGGCGCATTTCTGCATTGTCCGCGCCGTCAGCTTGGCGGATGCGATCGTCGTGGCGCCGCTGGATTTCATCCGTCTGCCACTCATCGCAGTGGTTGGCGTGGTGCTGTATAGTGAGCCGCTGGAGCTTTGGGTTTTCGTCGGCGGGGCCTTGGTATTGCTGGGCAATTACGGCAACCTGGTGGCGGAACGGCGAAACATCTGAGGCGCCGCCCGCCGCCGCAAAGAATGGCCTCATGGAACGCATTCTAAAACGGGACCGGATCCTGGTCATCATGGCCTTGGCCGCCTTGAGCCTGCTGGCCTGGGTCTATCTGGCTATTTTGGCCAAGGATATGGCTGCCGGTGATATGCGCCTGATGGGCATGCCGGTAGTGGGAGAAACGATGGCTTCCGGGGCCATGGGCGCCATGACCGCCAGTGTGATGCCGTGGACCCTGACCACGTTTGTCCTGATGGCGGTCATGTGGTGGGTGATGATGGTGGGCATGATGGTGCCGTCCGCCGCGCCGATGATCCTGCTGTTCGCCACTTTAACCCGCAAGCAGGCTAAGGATGCGAACCCGGGCCTGTGCATCGCGCTATTCACCTCAGCCTATCTGCTGATCTGGGCCGCTTTCAGTCTGGCCGCGACCCTGGCGCAATGGGCCCTGACCCAGGCCGCCCTGCTCTCGCCGATGATGGTGGGGACCAGCCGGTGGCTGATGATCGGGTTGTTGCTGGCCTGCGGGATCTATCAACTGACGCCTCTGAAACAGGCCTGCCTGGGCAAATGCCGCTCACCCTTGAGTTTTCTCATGGTCAAATGGCGGCCCGGGCGCTTGGGTGCGCTTGAAATGGGCCTCTCCCACGGGGCCTATTGCCTGGGCTGTTGCTGGCTGCTAATGGCCTTGCTGTTCATCGGCGGTGTCATGAACCTGTTCTGGGTTGCCCTGATTGCCATCGTGGTGCTGGCGGAAAAAGTACTGCCCCGCGGCGATCTGTTCGGCAAGGCCGGCGGCGTGGTGATGATCGTCTTGGCCGCCTACATGGCCCTGCCGCGGGACCTGTTCGCCTGATCCACCAACGATATATTGTTGATCGGTTCCGATTGAGAGATATTTGCAGCCCCGGCGTCTTAGCAAATTGTATAATTTCGGTCGGTCGACCGACCTGATTTTACCTCATTGCGATTGTCTGTGGCGAAAATTCTGCAGGGTCATGATGATCGGGGCTGAAACGGAACGCGGACGATCAGGCATGATCGCGCGATGCGCCGGAGCGTGCCGGCGCTTTCCTACAACGCGTCGAGCAAATCACGCAACGCCGCCTCGTCCGGCATTTCCGGCGTTCCGAGAAAGACCAGGCGATCATCGGACGGGGTGCCGTCGGCGGGACGGAGTTCATGGCGCCGGCCGACCAACTGAAAAACCCATTGGCCCGGCTTGTCCCGCAGGCGGATAATTCCCTTGGCCCGCAGGATCGATTCCGGCAGGCCCGCCACGAAGCGCAGAAACGCCGCCTCCTCCAACTCCCGCTCCAGCTTCAGGGAGACGGAGCGAAAGGCGTCCGCGTGCGCATGGTTGTGATTATGGCCATGATCGTGTCCGACGGGCACGCTTTCGTTAGCCGTTTCCGCGCGCAGGGCCGCGCCCAACAGCAACGAGGCCGGCACCTCGGCATGTTGGGCCCGCACAATTCCGGCGTTGGGCGCCTGATGCGCCAGCCAGCGGCAGACTTCGCCCTGATCATAATCATCCAAAAGATCGCATTTATTCAGGATCACAAGGTCGGCGGCAGCCAGTTGCCGATGGATCGTATCGCCGACATATTGATCTTCCGCCTTTTCCTCGACCAGTTCAGCATCGGCCAGGACCACCACGGCATCGCGCTCAAGTCCGGGATGCAGGACAGCGATATCGGCGATGGGCCGGGGATCGGCGACGCCGCTGGCCTCCACCAAAATGTGCTCGGGCGGATCGTCACGGCGCACCAACTGCATCAGGGCGAGAAGCAAATCATCCCCCATGGTGCAGCAGATACAGCCGTTGGCCAGCGTCACCGTGTCGCCGCCATGGGCCGCCAGCAGATCGCCATCCACCGCCAGATCGCCGAAATCATTGACCAGCACGGCGAAACGAAGCCCCGTATCCTGAGCCAGCAGGTTATTCAATAGGGTCGTCTTGCCAGCGCCCAGAAAACCGCCGATAACGGTCAGGGGGATGGCCATCTAGGGCCTGTTGACAATTATCACGCCGCCGTGGCGGGAGCGATTTTTCGCCCACGGTAGGAGCGGCCGGCGCCTTGTGGCAGGCCCCACATAAGCCGGTCGCGACACCGCGTGGGCGAAAAAGCGTCCCGTCCCAAAGGGATCCGGCCCAATTGGCCCATGGCTACGTCGCTTGTCGTCGAATATGCTTGGCATGTCCTTCCTCCTCGCTCCTTGCCATGGGTCAATTTGGCTCGGACCACGATGGTGTGATAATTGTCAACAGGCCCTAGTCCCCATCCCGCGCGGGGAAAATTCTGCCGCCGACGACCGTGCCCCAGACCGGCACCTCCCGCAGGTTTTCAGGCTGGGCGGTGCTTGGGTCTTCGTGCAAAACAGCGAAATCAGCGCGTTTTCCCACCTCGATGCTGCCGATTTCATGATCAAGCTTCAGGCTATGGGCCGCGCCAAGGGTAATGGCGCGCAGTGCCGAGGCGACGGAGATCCGCTCGTTCGGGCCCAAAAGATAGCCGGAAGATGTCAGGCGGTTGACCGCGCACCAGGCCGTGAACAGCGGGCCAAGCGGGGTCACCGGCGCATCGGAATGAATGGCGAAAGGCACGCCCAGACGCTCGGCCGTGGCGGTTGCGTTGGCGCGCTTGGCCCGGTCCGGCCCCATGGTGATGGCCCGGTGCTGATCACCCCAATAGTAGATATGATTGGCGAACAGATTGACGCCAATACCCAGGGCGGCCATACGCCGGAACTGGCTTTCGTCGGCCATCTGGCAATGTTGCAGGGTATGGCGGTGATCGGGCCTGGGCGCGCGCGTCAGCACCGCCTCAATCGCATTGATCGCGACTTCCGAGGCCTCATCGGCGTTGGTATGGATGAAAACCTGTAATCCGGCATCGTGATAGGTCTGGATCATATCTTCCAGCTGATCGGGGCCGGTGTTCCAGATCCCGTTTGGGGCGCCGTTGTAATAGCCGGGCCACTTCAGGCGCCCGGTCATGCCCTGGATGGAGCCGTCCGTCATCAGCTTGACAATGCCAAATCGCAGCTTGTCATTGTTCAGCTTCTTCAATTCCGCGACCCGTTCCACGCCTTGAGCCGCCGGCATGCTGGAGCCGCCAAAGGCGGGCACGATGCGAAAGCGAAAATCTTCCCGGGCGGTCCAGGCAGCCAGGTTCTGAACCGCTTCCTCCGGCGCGGCGTTGAACAGATCGGTCGCGGTGGTGACACCGGTCTGGCAGGCGATGCGGCCGAAGTTATCCAGGGCCAGCTTCTCCGAAGCCTCGGTGAAGTAATTCAAACCGATGCTGTCCAGGGCCATGAATTTAGCGGCCATCTCCTGCAATTCACCGGTCGGCTCGCCCTTGGCATCCTTGGCGATACCCTCGACGTTGGTTTCGGCAGTGATATTGGCCGCCTGCAATACCGCGCGGGAGGCGTTCAATAAATGCCCATTGGAATGCAACACCACCACGGGCCGGCTGGTGGAGACCTTGTCCAGATCGCCCATATCCATGCGCCGGCCGCCGAAATAGATCGGATCAAAGCCCCAGGCCACCAACGGCGCATCGCCATCGGGCATCGCCGCCTCGATCCGCGCCAGCTTGTCCGTGACCGCATCGATACTGTCCAGGCCCTCGTGCACCGTTCCGTCGGGTCCGGTGCGGGCGTGGTAACCAACATAATGATAGCGCCAGATGCTGCCTTCCATCAGATGGCAATGGCCCTCGACAAAGCCGGGCATCAGCACCATCTCGGCGAAACGGTCATCCAGGCGATGCTCCCCCCAGCCGGTCAAATCGTCCAGGGCGCCGACTCCAAGGATCCGGCCATCGCGCACCGCCACATGAGTGGCCTCGGCCTGGTAGTTGTTCATGGTGATGATCTTGCGGGCGGAATAGATGACGGTTTCGGACATGGGCGCCTCCTGGGTCAAATCAGCCGTGCCAAGGCTGCAGTAACGTCCACAGTCCCTCAACCGCGCGCAGCCAGTCGTCCAGACCGCGCTGCCGAGGTTCCATGATCAGGCTGTCGATGCCGGCGTCGGCATAGGCCTGGGCCGTGGCCTTCAGTGTATCATGGTCATCTTCCAAGGGGTCCCAGAAAACCCGCATGGTCAGGAGGAAGTCCGGGCCGCGCGCCGCCCGCAGCTCCGCCGTCATGGCGCCGATCTCCTCCACCGGCACGCGGGTGCCGTGCCAGCCGTCGCCCAGGGCAATGGCCCGGCGCCGGGCCGGGGCGGAAACCCCACCGACCCAGATGGGTATCTTGCGGCCCGGTTGCGGCAGGGTGCGGATGCCGTCCAGTGCCGCGCCGACGACCTTGGGCTGATAGGTGATGGGATCCTCGGTCCAGCAGGCGCGCAGGATGTTGATGATATCATCGGTGCGCGCGCCCCGGTCGCCGAACGGCACGCCCATGGCATCGAACTCACCCTCCATCCAGCCGACGCCGATACCCAGGATCAAACGTCCCTCGCTCAACAAATCCAAGGTGGCGAGTTCCTTGGCCAGATGCGCCGGAATGCGTAGGGGCAGCACCAGGACAGAGGTACCCAGCTTCACCCGGCTGGTCGCCGCCGCCGCCCAGGTCAAGGTGATCAATGGTTCGTAGAAGCTCTTCGACGGCGGATAGGGCGCATCATGAGGGATCGCCAGATGGTCATTGACCCAGATGCTGTCATAGCCCAGATCCTCGGCCTGGATTGCGCCCCGGCGCACCGCCTCCGGCCCCGCCTTGCGCCCGATCTGTGGGATATGTATGCCAAATTTCATGCTGCGTCCTCCCGCCAAGTTGCGGTGTCATCATGGCATGGCTCGACCCAGAATCTCCAGGCGGAACCTGCAGTCTTGTGCCGCCATACAAGGCCTGATGTAATTGCCACAATTGACTCGGAAGGATGAGAGCATGGCACGCGAATTGATGAATCCCTGCGGCATTGTCGCCAACGAAGACACCCCCCTGGCCCCGCGCCGGCAAATCAGTGACGAAACGGTGGTAATCGGGCTGTTTTCCAACCAAAAGGCCAATGCCGATCTGTTTATGGACAATATGGAGCAACTGCTCACCGAACGCTTCGCCAATGTGGAAATCATGCGGGGATACAAGGCGGCCTCGGTGCCGGCGGAATTCTCCGCTGAGTTCCTCGATCGCTGCGACGTTGTGGTCGCGGGTTTCGGCGATTGAGGCTCATGCACGTCGTGGTGTATCCATGACAGCATAAAATTGGAACAACTGGGCATTGCCACCGCTACCGTGTGTAGCGACGAGTTTTACGCCCTGGGCAAGGCGGAAACCCAATGCCTCGGCATGCCAGGCCTGCCCATCGCCGTGGTGCCCCACCCGGTGGCGAAACTGCTGCCCGATGAAGTCGCCGCCGTTGCCCGCGACGTGCTGGACGAGGTAATCCACCTTTGGCAGGACGACGCCGAAGACCTGCGCGCGGAGTTCAAGGAAAAGGCGCCACCAACGAAATCGCGCCTGCGCTACCGTTCCCTGTTCGAGGGTAATTTTTCCGCCCCCGATGCGCCGGAACGGATCAACGGCCCGGACGATCTGGAAGGGGTCAACCGCCTGTTCTACAGCCGGGGCTGGACCGACGGCCTGCCAGTTATCCCGCCGACGCCGGAGCGTTACGAAAAGATGCTGGGTGACAGCGGTCTTGATCCCAGTGAGCTTTTGGCCCGGATCGAACCACGACAGGGCGAGGCGACGGTGGCCAAGGTGGCCATCAATGGCGTCATGGCCGGCTGTCTGCCGGAGCATCTGCCGCTTCTTGTCGCCGCCGCCAGGGCCTTGGGGCAACCGGCCCTGAACCTGAAGGCGTTGAACACCACCACGCATCCCTGCACCGTTCTGGCCCTGATCAGCGGCCCGATCACAGAGGCCATAGATGTCAACAGTACCTATAACGCCATGGGTCAGGGCAGCCTGGCCAATGCCGCCATTGGCCGGGGCATCCGATCCATACTGCTGAATATCGGCGGCGGCACGCCAGGTATTCTGGACCGGGCCACCATGGGCACGCCGGCCAAGTACAGCTTTTGCTTCGGCGAGAATTTGGCGGAAAACCCCTGGGGCGAAACCCTGGCCATGGAACGGGGCCATGGGGCGGAACAAAGCACCATCACCCTGTGCGGCGTGGAAGGCCCGCATAACGTCAACGACCACTACGGCAAGACGGCGGAGGAAATCCTGCAGACCATCGGCGGTACCATGTCTTCGCCTGGCCTGAACAACAGCTATCTGGGCGGCGAAATCATGCTGGTCCTGGGCCCGGAGCATGCGGAAATCATCCACAAGGACGGCTTTTCCAAGGCGGACATCAAGAACTTCCTGATCGAGAAGGCCTTTATTCCGGCCCATGTGCTGTCCGAGCCGCAACGCGTCATCATGCGGCAATATGTGCCCGAACGGCTATTGGCGGATGGCGACGAGGGCGCGCGGATCGCCATGTCCCATGACGACATCCAATTGGTCGTCGCCGGTGGGGCGGGCCGCCATTCCGCCATAATCCCCTCGTTCGGCAATACCCGGGCGGTGACGGAGGTGATTGAAACCACATGAAACTGGCCGGCCTGACCATGTACGACCTGGACCCGGTGCGCTGGGCCACGGACGCCTGGTGGGCTGGTCTGGCAAGGGCCTGCCGGGAAGAGGGCCTGGACGGGGTGCCCGATGAACTTTGGCGTGGCGGGCCGCGGGAGGATCTATGGCGCTCGCCTGATCTTTTGTTGAGCCAGACCTGCGGCTATCCATTGCTGAAGCATTTCATGGATCATCTGACCCTTTTGGCGACACCAATCTATGGCGCGCCGGGCTGTCATGGCGCGAATTATTGCAGCCTGATCGTCGTCGCGGCCGCTAGCGGGGCGGAGACGCTGGAAGACCTGCGCGGCGGCATTTGCGCCATCAACGATTGGGACTCCCAATCGGGCATGAACGTGCTGCGCCATACCCTAGCCCCCCTGGCCCGGAACGGCCGCTTCTTTGGCGAGGTCAAGGTGGCGGGCAAGCATCAGCATTCCATCGCCATGATCGTCCGGGGGGAGGCCGACGTAGCCGCCATCGATTGCGTCACCCATGGCCTGATGTCCCGCCACGATCCGGACTCCGTCGCCAGCACCCGCGTGCTGGCGCAAACCCAGGCGGCCCCGGCCCTGCCCTATGTTACCGGCAAGCATACCTCCCGCGCCGACCACGCCCGCCTGCGCGCCGCCCTGAACCGGGCCTTGGAGGATGCGGAACTGGCGGAGGCGCGGGATGTATTGATGATAAAAGGCTTCGCCGATCCAACCCTGAATGACTACAAGATTATGCTGGAGATGGAAGTCGGCGCGGCAAAGGCGGGTTATCCACGTTTGCAGTAAGAGTGTCAGAAGCAATGGCGGAATTTGACTACATCATCGTTGGCGGCGGTTCCGCCGGCTGTGTGCTTGCGGGACGTCTGTCAGAGGATCCGGGCGTCAGTGTCTGCCTGTTGGAGGCCGGACCGACGGACAAATCAGGGTTCATCAAGGCCCCCTTGGGATTTGGCGCCACAGTGCCGAGCAAGCTTTTCAATTGGGCCTTCGAGACGGTGCCGCAGCCCGGTCTGAACGGGCGGCGCGGCTATCAGCCCCGGGGCAAGGTGCTGGGCGGCTCGTCCGCGATCAACGCCATGATCTATACCCGCGGGCACCCGTGGGACTATGACCACTGGGCCGAACTGGGCAATCCGGGCTGGGCCTTCGCCGATGTGCTGCCCTATTTCAAGCACTCGCAGAACCAGGAACGGGGCGGCGATGACCATCACGGCACCGGCGGGCCATTGAATGTCGCCGATTTGCGTTCACCTAATCCCCTGGCCCGGGCCTTCGTGGATGCGGCGGCGGAAATGCAGCTACCCCGCAACGACGATTTCAACGGCCCGGAGCAGGAGGGCGTGGGCCGATACCAGGTCACGCAAATCAACGGCGAACGCTGCTCCGCCGCCCGCGCCTTTCTAACCCCGGCGTTGGCCCGGGATAACCTGGCGGTCCTGACAGGTGTGCAGGCGACCAGGGTCGTCCTGGAGGGCAGACGCGCGGTTGGTGTGAACTATCACCGGAACGGCCAGGCGCACGAGGTGCGCGCCAACCGCGAAGTGATCCTGTCGGCGGGCGCCTTGCAAACACCGCAATTATTGCTGCTGTCGGGCATCGGCCCCGGCGAAGAATTGCGGCGGCATGGCATCGCCGTGGCGCATGAACTGCCCGGTGTCGGGCAAAACCTGCAGGATCACATCGACATCATCATTCCCTATCTTTCATCCTCGCCCCATGCCATGGGCCTGACCCTGGGCGGTATCGGCAAATTGATCAGGGGTATCTTCGAATGGCGCCGGTCACGTACCGGGATCATCACCTCCAACGCCACCGAAACCGGCGGCTTCGTGAAAAGCCGGGCCGGTCTGGCCATTCCGGATCTGCAATTGCACTTCAACGCCTCCATTGTCGACGACCACACCCGCAAGCGGCATTTTCATCGCGGCTATTGCGCCCACGTCTGCGTCCTGCGCCCCAAAAGCCGGGGCAGTGTCAGCCTGAACAGCGCCGACCCATTGGCGCCGCCGCGGATCGATCCGAATTTCCTGGCCGAGGATGAAGATCTGCAAGGCCTGGTCGCCGGCTTCAAACTGACCCGGCGCATACTCGAAGCTCCGGCCCTGGCGCCCTATCGGGGCCGGGAGCTGTTGACGGCGGAGGTCCAGACCGACGGGCAGATCACCGAAGACATCCGCAACCGCGCCGACACCATCTATCATCCCGTCGGCACCGCCAAGATGGGCTCCGACCATATGGCCGTGGTCGACAGCGAACTGCGCCTGCACGGCCTAACCGGCCTGCTGGTGGTCGATGCCTCCATCATGCCGACCCTGATCGGCGGCAACACCAACGCGCCGACGATCATGATCGCGGAGAAGGCAGCAGAGATGATCAAGGGCGCGCAAAAATCCTAGGAGCTACCACGCACGCAATTCGTCAGCCAGCCGCCTTGTGCAGTGTGCGGCGGACATAGTCTTTCTGCTGCAGCACTTCGCGGTGATAGACCGTGTTGAACAGGCTGTATGAGCCGCAGCGGAAACAGTCGGCTTCATTGCCGTAGCAGCATTCAGGCCGTTCGAAGGAACCGTTCTTGCCCAAATAAAGGGGCAGAATATCGATGTTCACGCATTGGCCGCCCAGATCGCCCGTGTGTTTCTGGCAGACGTCCGAAAACATCATTTCCAGCACCGGAATTTGCGCCTTGACCAGGTCGGGGTAGGTCTGCTTGACGGCGATGACATTGCGGATGGCCTCGTCACGGTCCTTCAAATCGTCCCAGGCCAGACCGGTTTCATCATTAACAATCGGGATAAAGAAGGTAAAGGCGACGCCGTCGATGGGCCAGTCCTTCACCGTCTCAACGAATTCGGCGACCGTGTGCGTATTAATCTTGGTCACGGTCATTTGCAGCATCAAGGTGGTGCCGTCATCGGCATCCCGTTCGGCGATCGCCGTCTTGACCTTTTGGAAAACGCCGGCGCCGCGCATGGCATCGTTCGGCCCCTCGGGTCCGTCCAGGGACACCGTAACCAGGCCGCCGGGAAAACTGGGAATACCATAAGTGCCGTTGGTGACGATGGAGGGGTTTTCAAACAGTTTCGCCGCCTCCATGACCAGGTCCTTCCTGATCATCGGCTCACCACCCATGAACAGCATGGAACGGATGTTGTGCTTGTCGCGCAGCACCTGCAATTGATGCAGCATGGTGCGGTCATCCATCTTGTCGCGGGCATTGTTCGGATTGTCGGCGCGGAAGACAAAACAATGGGCGCAATCCAAGTTGCAGACGTTGGTGACGTTGACCAGCGCGCTGACATAATCGCCGTCGCCAAAGTCGGTCGGTTCACGCAGCGGCAGCCCGCCGTCACTATTAGTATTCATTGTGCGGATTTCCAATATTGAGATCTACTTCACATCGAAGCTGAAAATAGCCAATTTCTCCCGCCAATGCCAAGGGAATGGCGCTTGAATCCGTCTACAGTGCGTCCGCGATGGCCTGGGCCAGGGTATCGGTATTGGCCTGGCCGCCCAGATCCGGCGTACGGACCGAACCATCCGCCAAGACCGCCGCAATGGCCGCCTCGATGGCGCGGGCCGCCTCGCCTTCGCCCAGGTGATCCAGCATCATGGCGCCGGTCCAGATCTGCGCCACCGGATTGGCGATGCCCTTGCCCATGATGTCGGGGGCGGAGCCATGTACCGGTTCGAACATCGAAGGATGTTCGCTTTCGGGATTTAGATTGGCGGCGGGTGCCAGACCCATGCCGCCAACCACGGCGGCCCCCAGGTCCGAGAGGATATCGCCGAACAGGTTGGAACCGACAACCACATCGAACCAATCCGGATGCTGGACGAAATGGGCCGAGAGAATGTCGATATGAAACTTGTCCGTTTCAATCTTGGGATATTCCGCCGCCATCAACTCGAAACGCTCGTCCCAATAGGGCATGGTATGGATAATGCCGTTCGATTTGGTGGCCGATGTGACGCGGCCGGCCCGCCCGCGCTCGGCGGCCCGGCGTTTGGCCAGCTCAAAGGCATGGCGGAGGATACGGTCAACGCCCTGGCGGGTAAAAACGCTCTCCTGGATGACGGTTTCGCGGTCGGTGCCGGCATAGATGCGCCCGCCCATTTCGGAATACTCGCCCTCGGCATTCTCGCGCACGATAACCATGTCGATGTCGCCGGCGCCACGGCCCGATAGCGGGCTTTCGACCCCTTCGAACAATTTCAGTGGCCGCACATTGGCGTACTGATCAAAGGCGCGCCGAATGGGGATCAACAGGCCCCACAGCGAAATGTGGTCGGCAACGCCGGGATAGCCGACGGCGCCAAGAAAAATGCCGTCGAACGCGCGCAATTGCGCAACGCCGTCGTCCGGCATCATCTGGCCCGTCTTGCTGTAGCGCTCGCAACTCCAATCGAATTCCGCCCACTCGAACGAGAAACCGAACCGTCCGCCGGCCTTTTCCAATACCCGGGCCGCCGCCGGCACCACTTCGTGGCCAATGCCATCGCCGGGGATCAATGCGATCCGATAGTTCCCTTTGCTCACTTGCTTGCTCCAATTTATTGCGGGCTGGCCGCTCCAAGGGTCTTGTCGTATCTAGTATGGCAACGATATGGCGTGAGGGTTGGGGAGGCAACAGATCCCATCGCCTCGCGCCAATGGCACTGGGCAGGCGGCACATTTATTGAATATTCGCCACCGTTACGCATTAACAGCGGTAGGGCCGGTTTGCTATAATATGGATTACCGACTCGCAGAGTGTATCGAGGGGAGCCCGGATGGCGTCGTCTGCATCCGCGTTGGTCACCATGAGCCTTCGGGCCTACGAGCCCCGTCTCGACTGGCGCGCGCGCATTCGGGTGACCGGATTGCGCCGTGCACAATCCATTATCCGCTATCTGAACCTTTACTATTTTTGGGAAAAGCGCTGGTTTTTCATCGCCATCGCTATTGGCACCATCCTGTTTACACTGCCCAGCCCGGAGGGACTAAGCCGCGAGGGGCAAATCGTGCTGATGATGTCGGTGGTGGCGACCATTCTTTTCGTGACCGAGCCGGTGCCGCTGCCGACCGTGGCGTTGATCATCGTGGTGGGTCAGGTATTGCTGCTTGGCATTGAATCGACCACCGTCGCGCGCAGCCTGATGACGGATAGCGTGCTGTTCATCATGGGCTCGCTGATGCTGGCGGTGGCAATCATCAAGCAAAAATTGGATAAGCGGATCGCCTGGATGATCGTCCGCGTCACCGGCACCAGAACATCACGCATCTGTTTTGGTATCTCTGTGGTTTCCGGCGTCCTGGCCTCCTTCGTTGGCGAACACACTGTGGCAGCGATGATGCTGCCGGTGGGCATCACCCTAATCTCGTTGACCTCGGATGACCGGGCCAAGGTCAGGGGCCTGGCCGCGGTGCTGTTGTTCTCGATCTCCTATGGCTGTTCGGTTGCCGGGATCGGCACCCCGTCGGGCGGCGCCCGCAACGCCATCATGATCGGCTATTGGAAGGAGTTCTTTTTCGATCCGACCAATCCCGAGACCCAACGCTTCCTGATCGACTACATGACATGGATGGCTTACGCCTATCCGATGTTCCTGCTGCAGTTGCCCCTGGTGACCGTGATACTGTTTCTGACTTTCCGCCCCGAATATAAGGATCTGTCCCGGGCCTGCATGAAATTGCGCCGGCAAGTGCGCCAGGAAGGGCCGCTAAAACCGAGCGACTATGTCGCCATAACGTTTTTCTTGCTGATATTGATCGGCTGGATTTTCTTTTCCTCCGGCATCGGGATGGGCACGATCGCGGTGATGGGCGCTGCGATGTTCCTGATCGCCGGCCTGGTGCGCTGGGAAGATGTCAACAATGGCGTCAACTGGGGCGTTGTGCTGCTGTATGCGGCGGCGATTTCGTTGGGCTTTCAGATGAAGGTCACCGGCGCGGCGGAATGGGTGGCGCAAAGCTTCCTGGCCCTGCTGGAGCCGGTCGGCGCCGACCAGGGGTTTGGCCTTTGGGTTTCAGTATCGACGCTGACGACCGTTGTCACGAACACCATGTCCAACGGCGCGGCGGTGGCGGTGCTGGGCCCGATCGTGCTGAAAATGGCGACTGTCGCCGGCGAAAGCCCCATCATCATCGGCTTTATCACCGCGATCTCGTCAGCTTTTGCATACCTGACCGTGGTCGGCACGCCGGCCTGCACGATTGTCTATGCATCGGGGTATTTAAAAACAACCGACTTTCTGAACGTTGGCTGGCGGATGGCGCTGATGTCCATCATCGTCATGCTGTCAGCCGCCTGGATTTATTGGCCCCTGATTGGGGATTGAGAACATAGAGAGTTGAAGCGAAGGGTTCCGCCGATGTCGCTGGATGACTATACGGACGACGAACTCGCCGAAATCGAACGGCGCAGGAACCGGTTCCGTGTTCTGGTCTGTCTCGACGGCTCGGATGAGGCCTATTGCGGCGTCCGCCATGCCGGTCAGATCAGCCATAGCAACGATGTCGACATTATCATGCTGTTCGTCCGCCCAATTGATCAGGGCCTGCGGACGGGCGGGCTGCAAATCCGCCTGGCGCGGGAAAATATGCTTGAATGGGGCCTTTCGCTGCCGGGCCCGCAAATATTGCAACAAGGACTGGACACCCTCACAGAGGTCAAGAAGGACGTTTACAATCCGGATGATTGGATGATCTCCTCGACCCATGTCGATATCGAGGGCGACCCCCTGGGCGACAACAAGGTCATCCATCGAAATCAATTCGACAAGACCGTGGTCCTGAAGCTGAAAACGGCACCGGATTCAGCCAGCGGCATCCTCGATCAATACGAGCTTGGCCCCTACAATCTGATGATGCTGGGCGCGCCGAGCCATTGGGCCAGCCGGTTCGGAACCTTGCTGGGGGCCGGTCCGGCGCAACGGGTGATCATGATGGCGCCATGTTCGGTGATGGTGGTGCGCGGCGATCCAAAACCGAGCGGCCACTTCATTACCACCGACGGCTCGGAAGTCTCGCTGGATGCGGTGTTGCGTCATGCGGTACTGGCGCATCATTGCAAACAACCGATCACCTTGTTTTCGGTGGCGCCCAGCGTTGACCTCAAGAAACCGGCGGAGGAAGCCCTGCGGAAAGCAAGTGATCTTTTGCAGGCGCACGATATTCCCATCAGCGATGGCCAAATCGGCATCGGCAAACCGGTCGATCAGATCGTGCACATGGGGCGCGACTATTCGGTCATCGGCGTATCGCATCATAAACATGCGCACGCGCGGGCCGTATTTGGCGGCTCCGTGGCCTATCAGGTGATGGCGAAGGCCGCGACCTCGGTTCTCAACGTACGTTGAGCCGGCACAACGATATGTTGCGCGACGCTATAGCGCCTTGACGATATCCTCGACCATCTTTTTGGCATCGGCAAACAGCATCATGGTGTTGTCGGCATAGAACAGCTCGTTATCGATGCCGGCATAGCCCGGCGACAGGCTGCGTTTGACGAACAGGCAGGTGCGCGCGCGGTCCACGTCCAGAATGGGCATGCCCGCGATGGGGCTGCCAGGTTCATGCGCCGCCGGGTTGGTAACGTCGTTGGCGCCGATGACGAAAGCCACATCGGTGTTGGAGAAATCGGAATTGATCTCCTCCAACTCGAACACTTCGTCATAGGAGACATTGGCCTCGGCCAACAGCACGTTCATGTGGCCCGGCATGCGGCCCGCCACCGGATGAATGGCATAGGTCACTTTCACGCCATGCCCCTTCAAAAGATCACCCATTTCCCGGATCGAATGCTGCGCCTGGGCCACGGCCATGCCGTAGCCGGGAACGATGATCACGGAAGAGGCGTTCTTCATGATGAAGGCGGCATCGTCGGCGCTGCCGGACTTCACCGGCTTGTCGCTGCGCGTTGTGGCGACGGCGGTATCGCCGCCAAAGCCGCCCAACAGGACCGATATGAAGGAGCGGTTCATGGCCTTGCACATGATGTAGGACAGAATGGCGCCCGATGAACCAACCAGCGCGCCGGTAATAATTAGCGCCGTGTTTTCCAGGGTGAAACCAATACCGGCGGCGGCCCAGCCGGAATAGCTGTTCAGCATGGAGACGATCACCGGCATATCGGCACCGCCAATGGGAATGATCAGCAAAAAGCCAAGCACGAAAGCCAGCAGGGTCATGCCCCAGAACCATTCCGACTCGGGCCCGATGGCGAACAGCACCACGAGAAGGACAATAACAGCCCCCATCAGGGCGTTCACCGCGTGCTGGCCGGGAAAGACAATGGGATTGCCGGTCACGATGCCCTGCAGCTTGCCAAAGGCGATGATCGAACCTGAAAAGGTTATGGCACCGACCACAACGCCGATGCCCATTTCGATCCGGCTGGCCAGCTTCAAGACACCGTCCGCATCGGCGATGCCATAGGCGGCGGGATTGTAGAAAGCGGCGGCGGCGACCAGAACCGCGGCCAGACCCACCAGGGAATGAAATGCCGCCACCAGTTGCGGCATATCGGTCATGGCAATACGCCGGGCGATGATGGCGCCGATGGCGCCGCCGATCACCATGGCGGTCAGAATCCAGGTGTAGGAGACCACTTCGGGATTGATCACCGTGGTGATCACCGCGATGGCCATGCCGATCATGCCATAGACGTTACCGCTGCGGGATGATTCGGGTGAAGAGAGGCCGCGCAGGGCCATGATGAATAGGACCGAGGCGATCAAATAGGCCAGGGCCGTCAGGTTTGCCGACATTATCTTGGGCCCCTACTGCTTTTTCTTGTACATGGCCAGCATGCGCTGGGTGACAAGAAAGCCGCCGAATATGTTCACCGCCGCCAGGCCGATGGCCACGGCGCCCAGAACCTTGGACAGAGACATCTCCACCGGACCGGCGGCGATCAGGGCGCCAACGATGATCACGGAGGAGATCGCGTTGGTCACCGACATCAGGGGCGTATGCAACGCCGCCGTCACGGACCAGACCACGTAATAACCGACAAAAATCGCCAGCACGAAAATCGCCAGACGATAGATGAATGGATCGATGCTATTCGCCACATCCATTGCTTAGGACTCCTTTTCGCTCAACATCGGATGGATAATGGCGCCGTCATGGGTCAGGCAAACACCGGACACGGTTTCATCCTCTAGATCAAAGGACAAGTTGCCATTTTCGCCATCGATATGGGGCGATAGAAAATTGAACAGGTTACGGGCATAAAGAGCAGAGGCATCCACCGCCAGACGGGCGGGAAAATTCGAATGGCCGACGATCTTGACGCCGTTGGCCTCGACCACCTCACCCATTTTCGACAGCGTGCAATTGCCGCCGTTCTCCACCGCCAGATCGACGATGACAGAGCCGGGCTTCATGGACGCCACCATGGCTTCGTCGACCAGGGTCGGCGCGGCGCGGCCCGGAATGAGGGCCGTGCAAATGACGATATCCTGCTTGGCGATGGTCTCGGCAATAAGCGCGGCTTGTTTCTTCTGATATTCCTCGCTCATTTCCTTGGCATAGCCGGCGGCGGTTTCCGCCTCGGCGGTCTCCTCATCCTCGACCATGACGAAGTTGGCGCCCAGGCTCTCCACCTGCTCCCTGGCCACGGGGCGGACATCGGTGGCCGAGACCACGGCGCCCAGCCGCCGCGCGGTGGCGATGGCCTGCAATCCGGCCACGCCGGCCCCCATGACGAATACCTTGGCCGGTGCGATGGTGCCCGCCGCCGTCATCATCATCGGCATGGCGCGGTCGTATTCCTCGGTCGCGTCCAGCACCGCCTTGTAGCCGGCCAGGTTGGCTTGAGAGGACAGCACGTCCATGCTCTGCGCCCTGGTAATCCGGGGCATCAACTCCATGGCGTAGGCGTCGATCCCGGCGGCGGCATAGGCATCGCAGTCGGAGCGGCGGATCAGGGGATTAAGCATGGCGATCAACGCCTGGCCCTTGGTCATCTGGACCAATTCGTTCGGGCCTTCGTCTTCGTCATCCATGATCGGGCGGCGCACCTTCAAGACCACATCCGCGCCGTCCAGGGCCGCGGCGGCATCGGCGGCAATCGTCGCACCGGCCTCTTGAAATTCACTGTCCGCGATATGGGTGTCGGCACCCGCGCCGGCCTCAACCACGACATCGACGCCAAGAGCAACGAACTTTTTAACGGTTTCGGGCGTTGCCGCCACTCGCCGCTCGTCAGCCCGCCGTTCTTTCATTACGGCAATCTTCATATTCACTTCCCAACTCGTCAGACCGCACTAACAGCGGAATGGGATTGCAATCGACCTTCACGATACGGGGAACCACGCGGCAATGATCCTAGCCGCACTTTCCATGAGAACGCGCGGAATATAGCAAAGCCGGCGCGCCAATCAATGGATCGTTTCCGCCCCCCGTCATAATTTTGCCCGGGTTATAGCCGTCCGGCACGGTAGGCTGCCTTGACCTAAGTCACGTTGAAAATATCAATGATCGGTGCTTGGGAAAATCAAGGCAGGGGCAAATCGAACTTCTTCAGCAGGCGGGTCTGTTTTCGGCGCATTTTGGCGACGTCGAAACCGTCAATCAGCTCGTGAAAATGACGGTACCAGTTAATCTCCGCGCTCAGGTGCATGAACACCCCGCCCAGGCCAATAGCGGCCCGGTCCATGAAGACGAACTCCTGCGGTGGGCGCACGCCGCCCAATTCGCGCAGGCCGCGATGGACCTTTTCGGCCACATCCCGGCCATAAACGCCCGATTCCTGATCCTCGCGGATACGCCGGCTGCGATCTTCCAGCAAGGGGCCATAGACAAAATTGGCCCACAAATTCAGGGTCTCGATTACTTCCTTGCTTAAACCCGTGAAACCCCAGGTTTCGTAGGCATGTACCGCCAATTCCTCGTCGCCATCACGGATGGCCCGGTACAGATCGATCACGCCTTGGACGAATTTCGCCTCGAACACCCGCACACAACCGAAATCCAGCAAATTGATGTCCAGATCGGGGCGCACCGAGTAGTTACCCAAGTGGGGATCGCCGTGAATAATGCCGGCATTATAAAATGGCACGTACCAGGCACGGAACATGTTCAGGGCGACGGTGTTCCGGGTCTCCAGGTCCGCCTCGCGGAAATCCAGCAATGGCTTGCCGTCCAGCCAATTCATGGTCAGCAGGCGCTTGGTTGACAGTTCAGGCAGGACATCGGGAATATGTATATGCCGCTCGTCCTTCAAAATATCGGCGAACAGGGCCATATGCCGGCCTTCCTGGTTGTAATCCAGTTCCTCGCGCAGACGTTCGCTAATTTCCTTATGCACATTGGAGGTATCGATGGTGCGGTCATAGCGGCCATAAATCGAAAAGATCAGCTTCAACTGCGCCAGGTCCGCCTCCACCGCAGAGTTCATATCAGGGTATTGCAATTTGCATGCCAGGCTGCGGCCATCCAGTTCGGCGCGGTGCACCTGACCCAACGACGCGGCGGCGGATGCCTCATGCTCGAAGGTGTCGAACTTGTCCTGCCAATCGGGACCCAGTTCGGCGGCCATGCGGCGCTTTACGAACAGCCAGCCCATGGCCGGCGCGTTGGACTGTAACTGGATCAGTTCCTGAACATATTCCTGAGGCAGCGCCTCGGGGATCGTGGCCAGGATCTGCGCCACTTTCATCAAGGGGCCCTTCAGGCCGCCCAGGGCATTCTTCAGATCCTTGGCGTGGGCCGGCCGGTCGAGGGCAAGGCCGAACACCCGGTCGCCGGCCAGGCGCGCCGCCAGGCCGCCCACGGCGGTGCCGACCTTGGCGTAGCGGCGTACCCTGCCACCAAGTGTGTCCTCTTCCCCATCGCCGCTCATAACCGTACCATCAGGATAATTCTTCCAACTCGTCAATGAAGCGTTCGATCACGCCCAGGCCCTGTTGCCAGAAGCCGGGATCGGCCGCATCCAGGCCGAACGGCGCCAACAGTTCCCGATGACGCAGGCTGCCGCCGGCACGCAGCATATCAAGATACTTGCCGGCAAAGCCATCATTGGCGTCCTGGTATACGGCATAGAGCGAATTGACCAGGCAATCGCCAAAGGCATAGGCGTAAACATAGAACGGCGAATGGATGAAGTGGGGGATATAGCACCAGTAATTGACGTATTCATCGTGCAGGCGGATCGCCGGACCCAGACTTTCGGCCTGCACCGCCAGCCAGATTTCCCCGATCCGTTCCACCGCCAATTCGCCCTGGCGCCGTTCATCGTGCAGGCGGCGTTCAAATTCATAGAAAGCGATCTGACGCACCACTGTGTTCAACATATCTTCAGTCTTGCCCGCCAGCATGGCCTTGCGCCGCGCTGGTGCGGTTTCACCGTCCAGCAAGGCGCGAAACGTCAACTGTTCACCAAACACACTGGCGGTTTCGGCCAATGTCAGTGGCGTATCCGCCATCAAGGGCCCCTGCCCCGCCGCCAGTACCTGATGCACCCATGCCCCAGTTCATGTGCCAGGGTCATGACATCGCGCACCCGGCCCTGGTAATTCAGCAGCAAATATGGATGCGCCGAGGGCACGGTGGGATGCGCGAAGGCGCCCGAAGACTTGCCGGGCGCCGCCGGAGCATCGATCCAGGCATTGTCGAAAAAGCGCTGGCCGATCTCCGCCAGGGCGGGCGAGAACCTGCCGTAGGCCGCCAGCACCTGATCGCGCGCGGTCTGGAAAGTGAAACCCGCCTGATCCTCGTCCGGCAGAGACGCGTTGCGGTCCCAATAATCCAGCGCCTCAACCCCGAACCATTTCGCCTTCAAAGCGTAATAGCGGTGCGAAAGCCGCGGATAGGCCGAGGTGACCGCATCGGCCAAGGCGTCGACGACTTCATCCTCCACAAGGTTGGAGAGATGGCGGGCACTGTCGGGGCGGGCAAAATGGCGCCACTTGTCCTCGATCTCCTTATCCTTGGCCAGGGTATTGGTGATTAGTGCGAACAGGCCCTTCTTTTCTTCAAAGCCGACGCCCAGGGCCTTGGCCGCCGCCTGGCGCCTGGCGCCATCGGATTCCTGCAACAAATGCAGGGTCTGCTCCAACGAGCGTTCATCGCCATCAATGTCGAAGCGCATGTCCGCCATGGTTTCGTCGAACAGACGCACCCAGGCGGCACGGCCGGTGACCTGTTTTTCGTGTAGCAGGCGCTCCTGCTCGTCAGCCAATTGATGCGGCCGGGCGGCGCGCACATCCCGCAGCCAGGGGGCATAACGGGCAAGATCCTGGTCCGCCGCCAACAGTGTCTGGAGGTCACCATCCTCGATCCGATTCAGCTCCAGCGTGAAAAAGATCAACCGGGAGGTTATCTCGCTCAACCGCTCCATGGTGGTCTGGTAGAAGCGCCCGACCTCCCGGTCCGAAACATTTGCCGCATGATACAGTTGGGCATAGCTGGCGATCCGGCCCAACAAATCCTCGTCATCTTCATAACGCTGAATGGCCCGGGCCAACTCCGCCGCTGGCAGATTGCCGACCTTGCCGCAATAATCACCATTGAAGTTGTCCGCCGCGGCCGCTGCCGCGTCCAGATCCGCCGCCAATTCCGCCGCCTCCGGGCCGCAATACAGATCGCCCAGATCCCATCGCGGCAGATCCCCCAAGTCCGGTTGGTCGCTAGAGTCCATTTATTACCCTCTGCTAAAACGGCCCTTGTCCCGATATGGCACAGAGGCTAGTGTATCCAGGCCATAAATAGTAAGCGAATGGATTGAGGGCAATGGCGCAAACCGTGTTGATCGTCGATGACGATCCCACCCAAAGACGGCTGTTGGAGACGGTGGTCAGCCGCCAAGGCTATGATCTGGAAATCGCCAAGGGCGGCGAAGATGCCGTGACTTTCATGCAATCGGATCAGGGAAACGGCATCGATTTGATCTTGCTGGACCTGGTAATGCCGGATCTGGATGGTTTCGAGGTCCTGTGGCAGGTCAAGCCCAGCCGCGCGGATCTTCCGGTGATCGTGCTCACGGCGCAAAGCGGCATCGACGTTATCGTCAAGGTCATGCAGGCCGGCGCGGTCGACTTCATCCCGAAACCGGCCAGCCCCGAGCGACTGCTGGTATCGATTGAGAATGCCCTGAAGATGAACCTTCTGTCCGGCCAGGTTTCGCGCCTTAGCCGGCAGGTGGATGGGCGTATGCAATTCGACGATCTGGTCGCCGGTTCCCCCGCCATGACCGAGGCCCTTGATCTGGCCCGCCGGGGCGCCTCGTCGAACATTCCGATCCTGATCGAAGGGGAAAGCGGCGTCGGCAAGGAAATGATCGCCCGCGCCGTACAGGGCAGCTCTGATCGCGCCGGCCGGCCCATCGTCGCCGTGAACTGTGGCGCGATACCCGAAAACCTGGTGGAAAGCATCTTGTTCGGCCACGAAAAGGGCGCCTTTACCGGTGCCAATGAACGCCACGCCGGCAAGTTTCAGGAAGCCGACGGCGGCACGCTTTTCCTCGATGAGATCGGTGAATTGCGCTAGGACATGCAGGTCAAACTGCTCCGCGCGATCCAGGAAGGCGAGGTCGACCCGGTCGGCGCGCGGGCCCCGGTAAAGGTGGATATCCGCCTGATTTCGGCCACCAACCGGGATTTGCAACAACAGGTCGCCGATGGCACATTCCGGGAGGATCTGTTCTATCGCCTGAACGTGTTCCCGATCCACATCCCGCCCCTGCGCGACCGCCGCCACGACATCGCGCCCTTGTCTGAGCATTTCATCGCCAAGCTGGCGGCCACGGAGGGCAAGGTGGTCCGCGGCCTGTCGGACGATGCCCTGGACCTGCTGCTGGGGTTTGACTGGCCGGGCAACGTGCGGCAGTTGGAGAACGCGATTTTCCGCGCCGTGGTGCTGTGCGATGGTGATGAGTTGAGGCTGTCGGATTTTCCGCAGATCGCGCAAAGCATGGGTATGGACACGCCGATGTCCTTGAATGGCGGCGGCGAAGGCGCCCTGTCGGCGCTGAACGCCGAGGGCGATGTGCGGACATTGAACGCCATGGAAGCGGATATGATCCGCCTGGCGATCGACAGATATGACGGTCAGATGACCGAGGTCGCCCGCCGCCTGGGCATAGGGCGCTCGACCCTGTACCGCAAGGTCGCCGAGTTCGGAATAGAGGCGGCGAGTTAGCGTTGAGTTAGCGGCACGGCGGCAAGGTTTCCCTACGTCGTGCTATTCTGGCCACTGGTTTGCAAAATAGGTCAGAACACCTTACCTTTATAGTTGCCGATGGGGTGGGGCGGTTGGAATAATTGAGGAACAGGCATGACATCTGGCACCACGCCGCTCGCGAATGTTTCACTTGATGACAAGTATGCCTTGGAAAAAGGCCGGGTTTTTCTGACCGGCACCCAGGCCATGGTGCGCCTGCCCATGTTGCAACGCCAACGGGACCAGGCGGCCGGTCTGAATACGGGCTGTTATATCTCCGGCTATCGCGGCTCGCCCCTGGGCGCGTTCGATCAGCAACTTTGGCAGGCCAAGCCGTTCCTGGAAAAAAACCACATCGTCTTCCAACCGGGCGTCAACGAGGACATGGCGGCCACCGCCATTTGGGGCAGCCAGCAGTTGAACCTGGGCCCGAAATCGAAATACGACGGCGTGTTTGGTATTTGGTACGGCAAGGCACCGGGGGTGGATCGTTGCGGCGACGTGGTGCGCCATGCCAATAGCGCCGGCACCGATCCCAATGGCGGCGTCCTGATGATGTGCGGCGACGACCATGCCGCCGTCTCCTCCACCGTGCCGGGGCAAAGCGAGCATAACCTGGCTTCCTGGATGGTGCCGATGCTGTACCCGGCGGGGGTGCAGGAATATCTCGACTACGGCCTGTTGGGCTGGGCCATGTCCCGCTTTGCCGGCGTCTGGGTCGGTTTCAAATGCGTCTCGGAAGTGGTGGAGAGTTCGGCCTCGGTGGACGTCGACGCGCACCGCCTGGATATCCAGTATCCGGACTTCGACATGCCTCCCGGCGGCCTGAACATCCGCTGGCCCGATGACCGCTGGAGCCAGGAAACACGTCTGCAGCGGCACAAGGTCTATGCCGCCCTGGCCTTCGCCCGGGCCAATGGCATCGACCGTCTGGTCTGGGACTCAGGCAAACCCCGCATCGGCATCGTCGCCGCCGGAAAATCCTATCTCGATACCCGCCAGGCCCTGGAGGATCTGGGTATTGACGAGGCCATGGCGGCGGATATCGGTCTGCGCCTGTACAAGGTCGGCATGCCCTGGCCCCTGGAGCGCGAGGGCATCCGCGCCTTTGCCGAGGGCCTGGACGAAGTGCTGGTGATCGAGGAAAAGCGTGCGGTCATCGAGAACCAATTGAAGGAACAGCTTTATAATTGGCGGGCCGACGTGCGTCCCCGCGTGGTCGGCAAGTTCGATGAGGACGGCCAGTTGCTCTGTCCCTCCGATGGCGAGTTGTCGCCGGGCCAGATCGCCCGGATCATCGTCTCGCGCATTGGTTCCTATGTTACCTCACCGACCATAGAGGAACGCATGGCGCAGTTGGACCGCAAGGAAGCGGCGGCGGAAAAGGCCGCCGCGCCGATCCAGCGCGCGCCCTATTTCTGTTCCGGCTGTCCGCACAATACCTCGACCCGGGTGCCCGAGGGCAGCCGCGCCATGGCCGGCATCGGCTGTCATTTCATGGCCCTGTTCATGGACCGCTCAACCGAAACCTTCACCCAGATGGGCGGCGAAGGCATACCCTGGCTGGGCCAGGCCGCTTTCACCGGGGAAGAGCATATCTTCACCAATCTAGGCGACGGCACCTACTATCATTCGGGCATTGCCGCGATCCGTAGCGCCGTCGCATCGGGCGTCAACATCACCTATAAAATTCTGTTCAACGATGCCGTGGCCATGACCGGCGGGCAGCCCCATGACGGCCCGCTCAACCCCTGGCTAATCAGCCAGCAGGTGCATCACGAAGGCGTCAGCAAGATCGTCGTGGTCACGGATGAACCGGACAAGTATCCAACCGGCACCAACTGGGCCCCCGGCGTGACGGTCCGGCACCGGGACGAGATGGAGCGGGTGCAAAAGGAACTGCGCCGGACGGACGGCTGCAGCGTGCTGATCTATGACCAAACCTGCGCGGCGGAGAAACGGCGGCGGCGCAAGCGCGGCACCTTCCCCGATCCCGACCGCCGGGCCTTCATTAACGAGGCGGTCTGCGAGGGCTGCGGCGATTGCTCGGTAGAATCCAATTGCGTCTCGGTGGAACCGCTGGAGACGCCCCTTGGCCGCAAGCGGCAGATCAACCAATCCGCCTGCAACAAGGATTTTTCCTGTATCAGGGGCTTCTGTCCCAGCTTCGTGACCATATCAGGCGCGGTGCCGCGCAAGGCCCAGGCGGCCAACGCAGACGCCCTGGATGCTGCTGTATCCGGCCTGCCGGACCCGGATATTTCTTCTGCCCAGGGCGGCTACAATATTCTGGTTACGGGCATCGGCGGCACCGGCGTGATCACTGTGGGCGCCTTGCTGGGCATGGCGGCGCATGTGGAGGGCAAGGGCGTGACCGTGCTGGACTTCACCGGCATCGCACAGAAAAACGGCGCCGTGATGAGCCATATCCGCGTCGCCCCGAAGCCGGAAGATCTGCATGCGGTCCGCATCGCAGCCGGCGGCGCTGATTTGCTGTTGGGCGCCGATATGGTGGCGGCCGCTGCGCCCGATGCCCTGCGCAAATATTCGCGCGGCGGCACCCAGGCCATCGTCAACAGCCATCTTGCGCCAACCGCCGATTTCACCCTGAACCCGGACACTGATTTCCATGGCGAGGAACTGCGCAACTTGATCCGTGAAGGCGCCGGTGACAACCGCACCGAATTCGTTGACGCCACGGGCCTGGCCACGGCCCTGATGGGGGACGCCATCGCGGCCAACCTGTTCCTGTTGGGGCACGCCTATCAGCGCGGCGCACTTCCTGTTGGCGGCGAAGCCATCGACAAGGCGATAGAGCTGAATGGCGTCGCCGTGGCCATGAACCGCCGCGCGTTCGCCCTGGGCCGTCTGGCGGCGGAAGACCTGGATCAGGTCACCAAGATGGCGCAACCGGCCATGCCGGAACCCGCGAAGGCGGCGGAAACCCTGGACGAGATGATCGCG
>JASLLM010000140.1 GCA_030747035.1 Alphaproteobacteria bacterium
GAATGCCAGATAGACCATGATATTGTGGCCGCTCAGCAGCTCGGAATAGAGCAGTCCCAGGATCGGCACCTCCGCCACCGCCTCGGCCCCGGGCCAGGTTAGCGAGCCAAAGCGTGCAGCACCCGTCAGGGGCGGGGTTTGCCCGCCCAGGGAGAACCAGGAAATACCCAGCAGCACGGTCAGGCCGGAAACCAGGATATTGATGGCGACGCCGCTGACGATCTGGTTGCCCTTATGCGTTATGCAGGCAAAACCATGCAGCAACGCCAGCAGGACGGAGATCACCATGCCGGCGCCCAGGCCCAGCCATGCGGAGCCGCTCAGAAAGGCGACCGTGCCGGCGGCGAAAGCGGCGGCCAGCATCTTGCCCTCCAGGCCGATATCGATGACGCCGGAACGCTCCACCACCAGCGCGGCCAGGGCGGCCAGGACCAGGGGAACCGAGACGCGGATGGTGGCGTCCAGGGTCAGGATAATCAGCAGGAACGCTTCCGACATGGTCCTATGCCTCCACCACGGTGGGCAGGGAAAGGCGCAGATACAGGCGTTCCGCCGGGCCGCGCAGCATATAACTCAAGGCGCCCGAGAACAGCACGACCAGGCCCTGGATGACGACGATCAGATCCGGTGTGAAGGCCGCGTTCTCGAATGCCAGTTCCGCGCCGCCCTGGTACAGGGCGCCGAACAGCAGGCTGGCCAGAATGATACCGATGGGATGGTTGCGTCCCATCAATGAAACGGCAATGCCGGTAAAGCCATAGCCGGCGGCGAAATCCAGCATCAGGCGGTGCTGCACGCCGTTCAGCTCATTGACGCCAACAAAACCGGACAGGGCGCCGGATATGCACATGGCCAGAATAATGATCCGCGCGGGTGGGATGCCGGCATACACGGCTGCCGTGGCGTTGGCACCTACTGTGCGGATTTCGTAGCCCCAGCGGGTATGCCAGATCAAACCCCAGACCAGCAGGCAGCAGACCAGGGCCCAGAACAACGATAGGTTCAGGGGGGATTGCGCCACTTCCATGCCCAGCCAGCCCAGTGCCTCGTGCATATGGGGCAGCCAGGCGGAGGTGGCGAACTCCCGGCTTTCCGGCGACATCTGTCCCGGCTTGATGAAGACGTTGACCAGCAGGTAGACCATCAGCGAGGCGGCGATGAAGTTGAACATGATGGTGGTGATGACGATGTGGCTGCCGCGCTTGGCCTGCAGATAGGCCGGGATATAGGCCCAGGCCGCTCCAAACAGGGCGGCCGCCAGTATGGAAACCGGCAGCATCAGGGCGAACGGCAGATGCTGGTCCAGGGCCAGACAGGCGATACCGACGCCCAGGCCGCCCATATAGGCCTGTCCCTCGCCGCCGATATTGAACAGACCGGCGTGAAAGGCGACCGCCACGGCCAGGCCGGTGAAGATGAAGTTGGTGGTGTAATAAAATGTATAGCCCAGGCTTTCCTCGTAGCCGAAGGCGCCGCGCAGCATGATCCAGGTTGCCTCGAACGGATCCTGGCCCAGGGCCGCGATCAACAGGCCCGAGACCACGAAGGCCAGCGCCACGTTGATCAGGGGCAACAGGCCAATGTCGATCCAGGCCGGCAGTTTGGCCGGCGCGCTAGCCATTGACCGCCTCCGCGTCCAGGGCATTGGCCATCATCAGGCCGATGGTGCGGGCGTCGGCTTCGGCGCCGTCGACTTCGCCGACGACGCGGCCTTCGAACATCACCAGGATACGGTCGCTCAGTGAGAGGATCTCCTCCAACTCGACCGAGACCAGCAATACGGCGCAGCCCCGGTCGCGCATTTCGATCAATTGCCGGTGGATGAATTCGATGGCGCCGATGTCGACGCCGCGGGTCGGCTGGCCCACCAGCAGGATATCGGGGTGACGTTCGATCTCCCGGGCCAGCACCAGTTTTTGCTGGTTGCCGCCGGAAAAACTTTCAGATGTCAGTTGCGGGTCCGGCGGGCGCACATCGAAACGCGCCATCTTGCTTTCCGTGTCCGTTACGATATCAGCGCTCTTCAACAGTACCGGTCCGGAATAGGCGGGGTCCTGGTGATACCCCAGGATCGCCGTCTCCCACGCCGCAAACGCTGGTATCATGCCCATGCGTTGGCGGTCTTCGGGCACATGCGCCAGCCCAAGCGCGCGCAGCTCAGCCGCATCGGCGGGATGTTCCCGGTCGATAACGCGGTCGTGGACAGTTAGGTTGCCTTGGCTGGGCGGCCGGATGCCCGATAGAACTTCCAATAGTTCGCTTTGGCCATTGCCGCTGACGCCGGCGATACCGACGATCTCGCCGGCCCGCAAATCGAAGCTAACGCCGTCCAGGCGTTTGACGCCGGTGCCATCGGTCAGGCTCAAAGCCTCGGCCCGCAGCGCGGTGACACCCGGTTGCGCCCGGCTCTTGTCGACCCGCAGCAGAACCTGCCGGCCCACCATCAGCTCGGCCAGTTCCTCCCGCGTGGTTTCCGCCGTGCGCCGGTGCGCCACCATCTGGCCGGCCCGCATGACCGAAACATTGTCGGTGATGGCCATGATTTCCTGCAATTTGTGGGTAATCAGGATCACTGTCACGCCCCGCGCCCGCATGGCGCGCAGGATGTCAAACAGACGGTCGGCTTCCTGCGGCGTCAGCACCCCGGTCGGTTCGTCCAGGATCAGGATGTTCGCACCGCGGTACAGGGCTTTCAGCAACTCCACCCGCTGGCGCAGGCCCACGGCCAGGCCGCCGGCGATGGCGTCGGGATCAACCTCCAGGCCGTATTCGGTTTCCAGGCGCGTCACCTCGGCCCGGGCCGCCGCCATACCGCCCGCCAGCAACGGCCCGCCCTCGGCACCGAGGAGGATGTTCTCCAGCACCGTGAAGACATCCACCAGCATGAAATGCTGATGCACCATGCCGATGCCTACCGCCAGGGCATCTTCCGGGCCGTGGATTTTACGGGCTTCACCGGCAACCTCGATCTCACCGCTGTCGGCCTGGTAGAAGCCGTACAGGATGCTCATCAGGGTCGATTTGCCGGCGCCGTTCTCGCCCACGATGCCGTGGATGGTGCCGGCGGGCACGGTCAGGGAGACATCCCGGTTGGCCCGCACCGGGCCGAATTGCTTGTTGATGCCCCGTAAGGCTATGGCGGGGGCAACAGCCGGTGGCCCGGCGGTGGTCATTGGAACCACCGCCGGTCAGGCAACGTTGTTACGCAGGCACGGTTTATTTCGGGCACTTATTGTCCGACATATAGTCATGCACCTTGATCTTGCCGGCGATGATGTCGGCCTTGGCCTGATCCACCGCGGTCTTCATGGCCGGAGTGATCAGGTTCTTGTTGTGCTCGTCCAAGGCCCAGTCGATGCCGCCTTCCTTCAAACCCAACACTTGGATGCCCGGCTTCCAGGAGCCGTCATTGGCGCTCTTGAAGGTGTTGTAGGCGGCCACGTCGACCCGCTTCAGCATCGAGGTCAACATGGTGCCCGGATGCAGATAGTTCTGGTTGGAATCGACGCCGATGGCGTATTTGCCGTTGTCCTTGGCGGACTGCAAGGCGCCAAGGCCGGTGCTGCCGGCGGCGGCGAAGACCACATCGGCACCCCGGTCAAACTGGCTCTTGGCCAGTTCGGCGCCCTTGGTGGGATCGCTCCAGGCGGCGGGCGTGGTGCCGGCCATGTTGGCATAGACCGTGGCCGAGCCGTTGGCGTGTTTGACGCCGTGGTAATAGCCGCATTCGAAACGCCGGATCAGCGGGATATCCATGCCGCCGACAAAGCCGACCTTGCCGGTTTTCGAAGCCATGGCCGCCAGGATGCCGACCAGGAAGGAGCCTTCCTGTTCCTTGAAGACGATGGAGCTGACGTTGGGCTGATTAACCACCATGTCGATGATGGCGAAGCGGGTTTTGGGGAAGGCCTTGGCGCCCTTTTCAATTGCCGATGCCTGGGCAAAGCCGACGCCCAGCACCGGGTCGGAGCCGCGTTGGGCCATCTTGCGCACGGCCTGTTCCCGCTGGGTCGGGTTCTTGACCTCGAACTCCCGGTACTTGATGCCGGTTTCCTTGCGGAACCTTTCAACCCCGTCATAGACCCCCTGGTTAAAGGATTTGTCGAACTTGCCGCCCATGTCGAAGACCACGGCGGGCGTCTTGTCGCCGGCCAGAGCCGCGCCGGCGGCCAGCACCAGTACGCCGGCGCCCATGGTTGCGAGTAGCTTTTTCATGATGCCTCCAGTTTGTTGTCATTGTTGTGATTTTCCTACGCCTACGCAGCTTGCTTGAATGCTGCCAACGATGTCAGGGGTCGTCAAGGCGCAAGCGTTGCCATTCCCGGCGACCACCTTATGCTGTCACCATGGGGCAATGGGATAGTTGGAAGGAATGACCGCATGAGTGAAGAAGCCATGATCCTTGCGGGTATCAAGGTATTGGATGTGGCCAGCTTTATCGCCGGTCCGGTGGCGGCCACGATCATGGCCGATTTCGGTGCCGACGTGATCAAGATCGAGCCGCCCATGGGTGACGGCTACCGGCCATTGCACGAGGTGGCCGGCCTGCCCAAGGCCGAGGTGCCCTATCACTGGCTGGTCGACAACCGCTCCAAACGCGGCCTGAGCCTGGATCTGAGCAGCGAGGCGGGCCGCGAGGTGCTGTACCGGCTGGTGGCGGAGGCGGATGTATTCGTGACCAATTTCATGCCGCAGGTGCGGGAAAAGCTCGGCCTGCGTTACGAGGATCTGGCGCCCCTGAACCCGCGCCTGATCTATGGCTCCATGTCGGCCTATGGCGAAACCGGGCCGGAGGCCGGCCAAACCGGCTTTGACACCACCGCCTATTGGGCCCGCAGCGGGCTGATGGATCTGGTGCGCCCGGACCCGGATGGCGATCCGGCCCGCTCCATGGCCGGCATGGGGGATCATCCGACCGGCGTCGCCCTGTTTTCGGCCATCATGATGGCACTGTACCGGCGCGAACGCACGGGCCAGGGCGGTTTGGCCCATACCTCGTTGCTGGCCAACGGCTATTGGTCCAACGCCTTCATGGCCCAGGCCGCCCTGTGCGGCGCGGCGGTGCCCAACCGGCCCCGGCGCGAGGCCTCGGCCAACGCCTTGTCGAATCATTACCGGACCAAGGATGGCCGCTGGTTCATTTTGACCGCCGCCAACGAGCTCAAGGAATGGGCCCGCTTCCCAGACGCCATCGGCCATCCGGAACTGGCGGAGGATCCGCGGTTCCTAACGCAAGCCGACCGGCAGGAGAATGCCGGCGAGCTGATCGCCATGCTGGATGAAATCTTCGCCCAGCAGGATCTGGATTATTGGCGCAACAGCTTTGCGGCCAACCGGATCACGGTGGGTCTGGTGGCCAAGACGGAAGACATTCTGCACAACGAACAGGCCCTTGGCGCCGGTATAACCGTGCCGGGCAGCGGCGCCGGGTTTGGCGCCGAGCTGACCATCGACAGCCCCGTCTGGATCGAGGGCGAGGCCAAACGGGCGCCCCGTCCAGCCCCGGAACTGGGCCAGCACAATTTGGAAATACTGGCGGAAGCCGGCTACGACGAAGCCGGCATCGCCGATTTGCGAAGACGCGGCGCCATGGGCGCCGAGAGTTAGAGGAGGAGGAAACAATGGTACGATTAGCGGATCTGGACGAGCCGGAACGCTCGCATCTGGGGAGCGTGCCCTGCACCAGTTTCGATACGGAACCCTGGGTTACCGGAGCACCCCTGGCGGAACGGCGGATCGCAATGATCACCACGGCCGCCTTGCAGCATCGGGATGATCAGCCCTTCGAGATAGGTACCGGCGACTATCGGGTCATTGCCGATGATACCCCGGCCAATGACCTGGTGATGGCGCACATCTCCACCAATTTCGACCGCTCGGGCTTTGAGCAGGACCTGAACGTGGTCCTGCCCCTGGACCGCATGCACGAATTGGCGGCGGCGGGCGAAATCGGCTCGGTGGCAAAATTCCATTACGCCTTCATGGGGTCGACCGATCCGGTGCAAATGGAAGACGCGGCCCGCGCCATGGCCGGGCACCTGAAAGCGGATGGGGTCGATAGCTGTATCCTGATACCGGTCTGACCCTTGTGTACGCGCGCCGTGGGCGGGCTGGCACATTACCTGGAAGACGAAGGCCTGGCGACGACCCAGATCAGTCTGATCCGGCCGCAGACCGAGAATACCCGGCCGCCGAGGGCCCTTTGGGTGCCGTTTGAATTGGGCCGGCCCCTGGGCGCACCCAACGATCCGGCCTTTCAAGCCAAGGTGCTGCGGGCCGCGCTGGCTCTGCTGCTGCGCCAGGACGGCCCGGTCATCCTGAAAGACTTCCCCGAGGATGCACCGGCGGCCACGGCGGCGGAGAATGGCGAAGGCTGGTTCTGTCCCATCGACCTGCCGCCACCGCCGGCGGATCTGGCGGCGGGTGGCGGTTTCAAGGCGGCCATGGAGGCTGAAATCGGCGGCTTGAGCACCTGGTACGATATTGCCTTGCGGGAGCGGGGCCGTACCACCATGGGCCTCAGCGGCATGAGCATCGGCGAGATCACCGATTTCGTCTGTGCCTTTCTTGACGGCCATGTGCCGGACAACCCCAGGGACGATCAAAGCCTGGGGCAAAGCCTGAAATTCGCTGTCGAGGATCTGAAGGCGTACTACCGCGAAGCCGCCGGTGCGCAGCCCGGACAAAACACCGGCAAGGAAATGAATGACTGGTTCTATGGCAACACGGCGGCCGGCAAGGCGCTATATGCGTTGTGGCCCATTGCCAATGATCTGGCCAGGCAGTCAGGCGATGAATTCATGAATATCTTTGCCAACCGGCTGCTCATCCCCGCCTCGCAGAAATACCGGGCGGAAAAGGCGGAGGCCTGAAGATGACGGTCAAGCTGGCGATCCTGGATGATTACCAAAACGTGGCCTTGGGCATGGCGGACTGGTCCGGCCTGCCGGGCGATGTGGAGATCACGGTGTTCGATGACAACCTGGCCGATCTCGACGCCGTTGCCGAGCGACTGGCGCCGTTCGAAGTGCTGGCAGCCATGCGGGAGCGCACGCCCTTTCCCCGTGCCCTGTTCGAGAAATTGCCGAACCTGAAGCTGCTGGTCACCACCGGCATGCGCAACGGCGCCATCGATATGCGGGCGGCGGCGGAGCATGATGTCATGGTCTGCGGCACCGCCGGTAGCACGGAATCCACGGTGGAGATGATCTGGGCCCTGATCCAGGCCGTGGTCCGCCGCCTGCCGCAGGAAGACAAGGCCACCCGCGAAGGCAAATGGCAGACCAGCGTGGGCTGGACCCTGGCGGGACGTACCTTGGGGCTGGTGGGATTGGGCCGGCTGGGCGCGCGCACGGCGGCTATCGCAAACTTCTTCAATATGCGGGTTATCGCCTGGAGCGAAAATCTGACCGCCGAAAGGGCCGCGGAATGCGGCGCCGAGCTTGTTTCAAAGGCGGAGCTGTTCAGGCAGTCCGATATCGTTTCGATCCACCTGATATTGTCGAAACGGACCCGCGGCCTGATCGGTGCCGAAGATCTGGCCCTGATGAAACCAGACGCCTATCTGGTCAACACATCGCGGGGACCCATCGTGGACGAGGCGGCAATGTTGGATGTTCTGCGCCATGGCCGCATCGCGGGCGCCGCCCTGGATGTCTATGACCTCGAACCCCTGCCCAGGGAGCATCCGCTGTTGAGCCTCGACAACACCATCATCTCGCCGCACATGGCCTACGTGACCGAGGAAAACCTGACCCAGTTTCACCAGGAAACCGTGGAAGATATCGCGGCCTGGTTGAACGGCCAGCCGATCAGAGTGCTGGAAGCATAGCCGCAAGAGAATTTCCCAAAGGCTCGCGGCGCCCGTTCCGCCGGGTATCGCCAGGTGTTGCCGGATGCTACCAGGAAATATCCGAAAGATCCGGCAGGCCCGCGCCAAGGTCGATGCCTTCTATTTCGTGCAGCTTTCCGATTGTCGAGGTGTCGGTGATGTCTACAAACACGGGCCGTTCCAGAATGGCCGAATGGGAAATCTGTTGCGGCGGCGATGCGCCCGCGAAAGGAAAGTAGACAACCTCGACCTTGGCCATCTGATCCAAATTTAGAACAATGTCCATGACGCAGCGCAGCCCACATGGGTGCTCAATCATTCGGTCGAAGGCAACTTTCATGGCTTGCGCGGCTTGCTCGCCCATTCCTGCCGCAATAGGCAGTCCGACTACCTTACGGCCAAAATATTCTTGCAATTCCGTGCCGACCAGGCGAAATTTGTAAACGCTGGCGTCGTCCCGCTCCCGCAATATAATGCGCGGCAGCAGATCAGGGATTTGCGCCGGATCGAAGGCGCTGCGCAAGGGGCACATATTCCGCCGGGGCAGCGACAGCATGTGCGCGGCGAACTGCCCGGATTGCGCGTGACGGTACCCTACGCCACCTGTGGTATTGCCCCCGACTTGGCCCGCCATTCCATACTCTCGATTCTCTCGGATCGTTGATTGATTCAGGCGAATATCAACGTGTGCTGACATAAGGTGAACCTGCGAAATATTCAAGAATTTTTTGAGCTGTATGGACGAAATAGTAGAAAAACCTGAAAATATAATTACAAAGATTTATTAATAAAATTCATTTTATTAGGAATGTTACAAAATTATAATATTGTAATTTTGGAGTCTTTTATATGGACACCGAAGATTTCATAATCTGACATCTGTCGAAAACCAAATTATTTCCTGCCGCGACGGGTGCTTATTCGTGGCACGACAAACTATCTGGCACTTGACGATGGTCAATTAAATCCCTGGCCAGAGGGCCTAGCATCCTGGGATGGCCTGAATAGGCGGTGTTTTTCGATGCGGTCCTCTGAAAGGGGTGATGATGAGCGAACAAGGTACGGGATCCGGCGGCGCGCCGGAGGAGCGGGTACCCGCGATGCAGCGGTTGCTCGATAATCCATTTCTTCTGCTGTTTATGGGCGTGGCATCACCTGCCGCGTTGTATTTGCTTTGGGGGGTGATGGAATTGTCCCAGATCCCTATTGCGCAATAACGGATCGGTAGGAGGAATAAACAATGGCAATATCACCCCCTGAAAATAAACTCTGGTGGAAAGAGCCTCTCTCAGGTGTGGAAATTACCTGGGTCGGCATCGCCTTCCTCTGGGGTTTGGTCATGTTCGGCACCATGGTGAGCTGGCATTTCGTCGGCAAGCAGAACCTGTCGAATGAAACCTATCGTACGACGCCCGATGCCTTTGGCGAAAAGGTCGAGGCGATGGTGGAGCGCTTCCAAGTACGCGAAGAAGGCGATACCGGCGTGCCGGTCGTGCACCCGACGCCGGGCAGCGACGTTTATATGCTGGGACGGCTGTGGGAATGGTGGCCGGTTCTGGAACTGGAGAAGGGGCAGAATTACCGCCTGCATCTCTCCTCGACCGATTGGCAGCACGGCTTTTCCTTGCAACCGCAGAACATCAATATCCAGGTTCATCCCGGTTATGACATGGTTCTGACGATTACGCCGGACAAGGCGGGCGAATATGCCGTCGTCTGTAACGAATTCTGTGGCATCGGCCATCATACGATGGTCGGCAAAATCCACGTCGTAGATAAGAAATAGGGGCTGAGTATGGCTGTTGATACACAAGCACCGTCGCGCGGGTTCTCTGGCGCTAGCTATAGAACCTGCCCGGAAACCGGTCTCAAGGTCTGCTCCCAGGCCGAGGCCCTGATCAAGGTAAATGCCGTTGTCGCGGTTGTTTTCCTGGCCGTCGGCGGCTTTTTTGGCCTGCTGGTGGCGTTGACCCGCTGGCCGGCCGTGCATTTACTGCCCGCCGATTGGTTCTATTTGCTGCTGACCGCCCACGGCGCCGATGTTCTGCTGTTCTGGATCATCTTTTTCGAAGTCGCCGTGCTCTATTTCGCCTCCGCCATCATATTAAACTGTCGATTGGCGGCACCGAAATGGGCTTGGCTGGCCTTTGTTCTCATGGTGGTTGGCGCTGTTGTCGCCAACGTCGCCGTGTTGCAAGGCGAATCCAGCGTCATGTTCACCTCTTATGTGCCCATGCAGGCGGCGCCGCATTTTTATCTGGGGCTGATCGTCTTCGCCGTGGGTGCGTTAATCGCGGTGTTCGTGTTTTTCGGCACTCTGGTGATCGCCAAGGAGGAAGGCAGCTATGAGGGCTCCGTCCCCCTTGTTACCTTCGGCGCCATAACGGCGGCGATTATCGCGGTCTTCACCATTGCCTCGGGCGCGATCATCCTGATCCCCACATTCCTGTGGTCGGTCGGTTACATCAGCCATATCGATCCCCTGATGTACAAGGTGATCTGGTGGGGCATGGGCCATTCGTCGCAGCAGATCAACGTCTCCGCGCAAGTGGCGATCTGGTACGCCGTGGCGGCCATGCTGCTGGGTGCCAAGCCGCTGTCTGAAAAAGTCAGCCGCATGGCCTTCCTGATGTATATTCTGTTCCTGCAATTGGCCTCGGCCCATCATCTGTTGGTGGAACCGGGCGTCAGCTCCGAATGGAAGATCTTCAACACCTCCTATGCGCTGTATCTGGCGGTCCTGGGCAGCATGATCCATGGCATGAGCATTCCGGGTGCGATGGAGGCGGCGCAACGGCGCGCCGGCTTCAACAACGGCATGTTCGAATGGCTGCGTAAGGCACCTTGGGGCAACCCGGCCTTCTCGGGCGTTGCGTTGTCGATCGTGATCTTCGGCTTCCTGGGCGGTATTACCGGCGTCATCATGGGTACCGAACAGCTGAACCTGATCATGCACAACACCCTGTATGTGCCTGGACATTTCCATGCCACCGTGGTGGGCGGGACGACCCTGGCGTTCATGGCGATCACATACCTTGTGGTACCGTTGATCTTCCGCAAGGAAATCATGTTCAAGAAGATTGCCCAGTGGCAGCCCTATGTCTTTGGCGCGGGTATCTCTGGCGTCTCGTTGTTCATGATGGGTGCCGGAACGCTTGGCGTATCCCGGCGGCATTGGGATATCGGTTTCTCCGATGCGGCCATGAGCTTCGATTATCCGGCCACGGCATTCCTAATGATGGGCCTGAACGGCATCTCTGCCATTCTGGCCTCGCTGGGTGGCTTGATGTTCGTCCTGGTGGTGGTCTGTTCGGTGTTCTTCGGCAAGGCAAGAACGCCGGAATCCATTGCCGCCTCGCCCACGTTGCCGTCGACCGGCACCGCGGAAACAGTGACCACCTATGGCAGTGAAAAGCATCCCAAGCTGCCGGGTACGGTGGTCCTGGTGACAGTCTTCTTCGTGGCGTTCGTGCTCTACTACTACGTCAATTGGAAGTACCTGTCGGAGGTCTGGCCCCTGAGCTAAGTCAGCGACTAGCTTAGGACGTCAATAACGAAAAGGGGAGCGGGCTCCGTAAAATCCACGTAGTCCGCTCCTGCTTTTTCCACCTTGCTTGTAATCGCGTTGCAACGCGTTCCCGGAGACATCCACATGGCCACCGCATCCCGTCATTTGCAGTTCAGCCAGCTTCATAACGTCTTCAAGCTTCGCTTCGGCTTTGCCATCATGCTGACAGCATTGGCCGGCCTGGCGATGACCCCGAACGCGAATTTGTCGATCTTTGAAGTTTTCGCCCTGGCGGTTGCCGTGCTGGTCTCAGCCGCCGCAGCCGGCGCCCTTAATCAATATCTCGAGCGCGACCTGGACGGTGCGATGGCGCGGACCGCCAACCGGCCGTTCGTCACCGGTGTTTATAAGGCCGGCCCGAAATGGCTGCTCGCCATCATCCTGTTGCTGGCCGGGGCGGTCATACTGGCCTGGTCGGTGCTGAATTTCGCCACCGCGCTGTATGTCTTCCTGGGCGCCTTTTTCTATGGTGTCGTCTACACCGTCTGGCTGAAGCGGCGCAGTTGGATGAACATTGTGATCGGCGGCCTGTCTGGCAGTTTCGCCGTGTTGGCGGGCGTAGCCGCCGCGGACCCGGACCTGGCGACGGCGCCGGTGCTTCTGGCAGTGGTCCTGTTCCTGTGGACGCCACCGCAT
>JASLLM010000141.1 GCA_030747035.1 Alphaproteobacteria bacterium
TGGGTGCCTTTGTCGCCATTCTGCCCAACGACAGCTATTACTGGATCGTGCGCGGTGATGCGCTGGAGCAACAGGGCGACGGGGCCGCGATCCGGCGCCTGGCCGGCGCCTCGATCTGCCAGGCGATCACGGGGTTGGTGTTATTGCTGATATTCCTGCGCTTCGGCCTAGTCTGACGCCGTTGACAGTGCTGCCCGTATCATCAACCATTGCGCCCCCTAGCAATGGAGCGCGCGGCGCATGCTTTCGATCGAAGATAACGAGGTTCTGACCCGGACCGGCGCGGCCACGCCCATGGGGCAGTATTTCCGCCGTTTCTGGCAGCCGGTGGCGTTGGTCGAGGAACTGCCCGAGCCCGACGGTGCCCCATTGCGGGTCAATATCATGGGCGAGGAGCTGGTGGCTTTCCGCGATACGGACGGGCGGATCGGCCTGCTGGACGGCCGCTGTCCCCATCGCGGTGCCGAGATGTTTTTTGGCCGTAACGAGGAGAACGGCCTGCGCTGCGTCTATCACGGCTGGAAGTTCGATGTTACCGGCAAGGCGGTGGACCTGCCCAACATTCCCCCCGGCGCCCGTCACCATGATACCGTGGCCATCAAGTCCTATCCGACGCGGGAGCAGGGCGACATCGTCTGGGCCTATCTGGGCCCCAACGCCGAGTTTTTGCCCGATGGCCGGCTGCCGGACCTGCCACAGGTGGAATTCACCCAGGTCGGCGCGCAACACCGCTATGTCACCAAGCAATATGTGGACTGCAATTGGGCCCAGATCATGGAAGGTGATCTGGATACCTCGCATTTTTCCTTCCTGCATATGCCCGCGCCCTCGGTTGCCTCGAACGAGAACCCGGACGCGCCCGCCGACGCCCGGCGTCTGCGCTGGATCCGCAATGATCCCATGCCGCAATTCACCATTTTGGATCACGATTTGGGTTTCGTGGTCGGCGGCATGCGGGCCGGCGATGAGGGCGAGAATTATTGGCGCATCACCCAGTTCACCCTGCCGGCCAACGGCACGGGGCCTTCGACCTTCCCCGGCGAGACCTATTTCGGCTTCACCATGGTGCCGATCACCGATGAAAGCTGTTGGATGTATTGCTACGGATGGAACCCGGAACGTCCCATCGAGGGCGCGGAGCGGGCCAAGTTGGAACAGGGCCATGGCATCATTGCCACCACGGGGGCCGGCTATGTTCCCGTGCGCAACCGCGCCAACGACTACATGATCGACCGGGAAGAACAGCGCAACGTCAGCTACACCGGCGTCAAGGGCCTGGCGGAGCAGGATCTGATGATCCAGGAGAGCCAGGGCCGCATCGTTGACCGCAGCCAGGAGGTTCTGACCGCCACAGATGCCGCCGTAGTACGGTTTCGCCGCACGCTATTGGAGGGCGCCAAGGCCCTGGCCGCATCCGGCAAGGAGCCCGCCGCGCCCTGGCAGCCGCAGGCCTACCGTGTCCGCCCTGGCAGTTGGATCGCCGATGAAAGCCTGAAGCTTGAAGCGGTCATGCTGGAGCGCTTCGGCGATCCCCTGGGGCGGGTGCAATAGATTTCGGATTAGTCGCTGTAACGTAATTGTGGAGGACGACATGAACGCCGAAAAACAACAGACCAGGGGCGGCGGCGCGCCGGGACGCATCATCAGCCGCAAGGAGGGCGATGTTTTCGTTATCGGCATTGACCGGCCGGAGAAGTACAACGGTTTCAGCCCCAACATGTTCGATGATCTGGCGGCGGCCTATCAGGCCTACGAGGACGACACGGGCGCCCGCTGCGCGCTTCTGTATGGCGAGGGCAAGCATTTCGCCGCCGGCGCGGATCTGAACTTGGTCGATCTGGATTTCAATATTTTTCCCGACGGCGTGGTCAATCCCTGCAACATGGGCCTGATCCGTCGCAGCAAGCCCCTGGTGGTGGCCGTGCAGGGCGTCTGTTTCACCATCGGGGTGGAATTGATGCTGGCCGCCGATATTGTCGTGGCCGCGAGCGACACCCGATTTGGCCAGATCGAGGTCAGCCGGGGCGTGCTGCCGTTCGCCGGCGGCACCTTTCAGATGGTCGAACGCGCCGGTTGGGGAAATGCCATGCGCTATCTGCTGACCGGCGATGAGTTCGATGCCGAAACCGCCTATCGCATGGGTTTCGTGCAGGAAGTGGTGGCGCCGGGCGAACAATACGGCAAGGCCATGGAAATCGCCGAACGCATTGCCGCCCAGGCCCCCTTGGCGGTGCAGGCGACCATGGCCTCGGGACGCACGGCCATGCTGGAAGGCATTCCGGCGGCGGCGGCGGAATTGCCGGCGACCGTGACCCGGCTGCGCGCCACCGAGGACTTCGCCGAGGGCATGCTGTCCTTCAAGGAACGGCGCGACGGCCGTTTCGTAGGCCGCTAACTCCGTTGCCGATTTAGCAGCATGGTGACGGCGTAGCCGAAAACCAGGCCCCAGAAAGGCGCGCCCACGTTCAGGATCGCGACGCCCGACAGGGTCACCAGAAAGCTGACCAGGGCGCCCAGGGCGTGTGGCCCGCTGAAGGCGGTGGTGAAGGCGCCCTGCAGCACACCCAGCATGGCCAGGCCGCCCAACAGGTTGATGAAGACCGCCGGCAGCACCAGGCCCAGGCCGGTGGTGAAGGGTGAAAACAGACCGAAGGCAATGGCCAGCAGGCCGAAGATGACGCCGGCCATATAGCGCCGTTCCTTTTCGCCCGAGGTATTCAGGATAGCGTTTGCCGGCCCGGTGACGCAGGTCGGGACGGAGCCGAAAATGCCGAAGATGAAACTGCCCGCCCCGCAGGCCACGGTCAGGCTGTTTTCCGGCGGCGCGAACCCGGCCTGTCGCAGAATGACGAAGCCCTGGGCATTCTGGGCCGCGATCACCGTGACCGCCAAGGGCACCACCAACTCACCCAAGGCACGCAGGGAAAATACCGGCGTGTAGAGAATGGGATCGGCGATGGCGACGGGTGGGATCTCGACCCCTGCCATTTGTCCCGAAAAAACAATCACCACAGTGCCGGCGGCCAGGGCGCAAAGCACCGGCGGCAGCACCCGGCCCAGGCTGGGGATCGCGGTGGGAATGGCAAAAGCCGCCACCATGGCCCCGGCCATCAGGGTCGCCTCGCCGAATGCGGTGATGATATTCAGGCCGAAGGGCAGAAAGACGCCCGCCACCATGGCCATAACGATGGGCATAGGGATCGCCGCCATGATCTTGCGCACCAGGCCCGTGATGCCCAGAACAGTGAGCAACAGGCCGCAGGCCAGATAGGCCCCGATCACTTCCGGAAACGTCAGATGCGGCAGGGCGCCGCCAACCAGCACGGCGCCGGGGATGGTCCACATGATGGCGATGGGCTGGCGGAACAGATAGGAATAGCCCATGGTGAGCAAGCCGCCGAAACCAAAGGCGGCGAAGACCCAACTGCCAAGATCTTCCGGCCGCAGACCGCCCTGGCGGCCGACCGCCAGAATAATCACCACCGGGCCGGAAATCGCGAACAGCCAGGCGACCACGGCGTTGACCACATTATGGCGGTCGACGCCCGCCAGACATTCCCTCGGGCCCGGCAGGGGGCGCGGCGGCGGCTCCAGAATAGCCATGATCGGCGGCTTAGCGCATCAATGAACTATTCCGCGACGATGGAGTTGGACAGGACGCCAATACCCTCGATCTCGATTTCGCAGACATCGCCGTCCTTCATCCAGACTTGTGGGTCACGGGCGGCGCCGACACCGGGCGGCGTGCCCATGATGATGACATCGCCAACTTCCAGGGTCATGACTTCCGACAGGACTTCGATAACACTGGGGACATCAAAAATATGCTGCTTGGTGGATGAATCCTGCAGGGTCTCGCCATTCAGGCGGCATTGAATGCGCAGGTCATCAACGCCGTTCGGCAGCTCGTCAGGTGTCACCAGTTCCGGGCCAAAACCACCCGAGGCATCGAAGTTCTTGCCCAGGGTCCATTGCGGCGCCTTGAACTGATAGCTGCGGATGGAACCGTCGTTGAAGCAGGAATATCCCGCCACATGATCATAAGCGTCGGCCTTGGAAACATGCCGTCCCGCCTTGCCGATCACCACCGCCAATTCCGCCTCGTAGTCATAGTCCGAGGCCGCCTTGGGCAGGATCATCGGCGTGTTATGGGCCGCCAGCGAGGTGGCGGAGCGCATGAAGATGATCGGGTATTCGGGAATTGGATTGTTGGTCTCGATCGCATGGTCGCGATAATTCAGGCCGCAGCAGGGGATCTTCGGCGGGTTGGGAACGGGCGGCAGATAGCTCACGCCGGCGGCCGGGATCAGGGCATCGTCACCCGCCGCCTGGGCCGCGCTGTCGGCCTGGGCCAGGGCGCCGGCCGCCAACAGGGAGATCATGTCCCCCGGCAGTTCAGGCGCAGCCTTGGACAGATCAACATAGTTGTCGCCCCGGCGGACGGCCATTGTGGGTTTGCCGTTGTGATTGATGGTCGCGATACGCATGGTTTCGATCCGTCCTCTTTATGCGGTTGTATTTTCGGATTTTGTTGGCCGGCAACTTACGCTGTTGCGGCAGCGCTGCCTAGGGTTTCCATTATTTTATCATGTTGGTGGACAGAGCCGGGCCGGTTGGCTCTAATGACGCCTGAATTCAGAGCAATGAGGAGGATATGCCATGCATGTGGGCGCCTTGATTTTCGCGACCGATTACACCATCCGCATGGACGAGTTGGCCGTGGCCATGGAAGAGCGTGGTTTTGAATCCCTGTTCCTGCCCGAACATACGCATATCCCGGCCTCGCGCCTCTCCCCCTGGCCCGGCGGCGCCGACCTGCCCAGGGATTACTGGCATACTCACGATCCCTTCGTGGCCCTGGCCTACGCCGGCGCGGTGACCAAGAATCTGAAACTGGGCACCGGTATCTGCCTGCTTGCCCAGCGCGAAGCCATCGTCACCGCCAAGAACGTGGCCAGCCTGGACATGATGTCCAACGGCCGCTTTATCTTCGGCATCGGCGGCGGCTGGAATGTGGAAGAGATGAATGACCATGGCGTCGAATACAAAACCCGCTTTGCCCAGATCAAGGACCAGGTTCTGGCCATGAAGGCGCTGTGGACCGAGGAAGACGCCGCCTATCATGGCGAATTCGTCAACTTCGATGCCTCCTGGGCTCATCCGAAACCGGTGCAGACACCGCATCCCCCCGTTATCCTGGGCGGCGAGACCGACTACACCCTGCGCCGGGTGGTGGATTACTGCGATGGCTGGCTGCCCCGCGCCCGGCACGGTTTCGATGCGGCGGAGAATATGGCGCGGCTGAAGAAGTTTGCCGACGGGGCGGGGCGGGATGCCTCGCAGATCTCGGTCAGCGTTTTTGGTGCACCTGGCGATGCCGCGACCCTGGAAAGTTATGCCGAGGCTGGCGTGACCCGGGCCATTCTGACCCTGCCGTCGGCGCCCCGCGATGAGGTCCTGCGCCTGCTGGACGACTATGCACCCTTGGTGAAGTAGAGGAGAACGGAAATGGCTTTATATGAAATGCGCACCTATCAGGTTTACGTCGGCAAGATGGGCGAAGTTGTGAAGATCTATTCGGAGTTCGGCTGGCCGGCGATCAAGGGGGGCGGCTTCGATGCCAATTTGGTGGGCTACTTCACATCCGACACGGGCGGTCTGCACCAGCTTATCCATTTGTGGAAATTCGATGACGATGCGGCCCGGCGTGATTTCTGGGCCAGGCTGTTCGCGGACGATGATTTCATGAACTTCGCCGGCAAGATCCGGCCCCTGATCAGTACCCAGAACGTGCAATTGTTGAACGAGGCGCCGTGGGGTCCGCATCCCTGACCACGGCCGCAAGTTTGTATGAGGAGTATAGGCCATGTCGCGCGATATCTTTGACCTGACCGGCCGGGTGGCCCTGGTAACCGGTTCATCCATGGGCCTGGGCCGGGCCACGGCGCAGGTATTGGCCGAACACGGCGCCCATGTGGTGATTTCCAGCCGTAAACAGGATGCCTGCGATGCCGTCGCCGCCGAATTCGGCGAGCTTGGTCTGAGCGCCGAGGGCAAGGCGTGCAACATCGGACATGACGATGATATCGACGCCATGTTCGAACATCTTCGGGAGAAGCATGGCCGGCTGGATATCCTGGTCAACAATGCCGTGCTCAGCCCCTGGTATACCATCCTTGATACCGAGCCGAGCTTGCTGCGCAAGGCGTTGGATGTGAACATTGGCGGCTATTGGCAGATGTCCGTGGCGGCGGTGAAGCTGATGGCGGAGAATGGCAGGGGCAGCATCATCAACATCTCCTCCACCGCCGCCCGTCATTCCACGGTTAATCTGGCGCTGTATTCCACTTTCAAGGCGGCGCTGGATGGCATGACCCGTTCGTTTGCCCTGGAATTCGGCGAGAAGGGCGTGCGGGTGAATACCATTCTGCCCGGCCTGTTCGAAACCACCCTGGCGGATGCCTTCACGCCCGAGCAGAAGAAAAATATGATCGCCAATACACCTGTCGGCCGGCCGGGCGATCCCCGAGAGATCGGCTATGCGGTGCTGTACCTGGGCTCCGATGCCAGCGGCTATGTGACCGGCACCAGCCTGGTTATTGATGGCGGGCGGACAATTTCCGTCGGTTAGCGCGGATGGATTCATGGAAATGCTGGAATGCGCCGGCTTTCTCTTGGTGGACGGTGACCGCTTTCTGGTTGAGCGGCGCCGGCCGGACAAGGCCGTGGACCCGGGCGCCGTTGCCATTCCAGGCGGGCATCTGGATGCCGGTGAAAGTCCGATGGACGCCTTGCATCGCGAATTGCGGGAGGAACTGGGCCTAACCGCGGGCCGGGTCGATTATATCTGTACCCTGCTGCACCGTTCGGAAGAGTTTCGCAAACTGCACTACTACGCGGTGCGGCAATGGACCGGCGAGATTGAAAACAACGAGGCGGAGGCCCTGCTTTGGCTCAGCTTTGACGAAGTCGGGCAATTGGACCTGCCCGTCGACCGCACCGCCATCGCTGAATACCTGCGCCTCTACCGTTCGGATTAGGCCGAAAAGTCCTGATTGGTGACGTCGAAGCTGTAGAGCCACAGATGGGCATCCCGATGCTTGCTCATGCGTTCCGCCAGATTGGGAATATCGGCGTGGTGGAAGAATTGGATGTTGTCGCGGGACATCTGTTGCACCGTTGCCGTGCGCTCCCGCCGTAAATCCTCGTAACGTTGCAGCGCGGCCTCCGCGTCCTTCCCGGCCACGGCCAGGCATTGCGCCAGTGTATAGGCATCCTCGATGGCCTGGACCGCGCCCTGGGCCATGAAGGGCAGCATGGCGTGACAGGCATCGCCCAGCAGGGTGACCCGGCCCTCGCCCCATTGGGGCATGGGGTCACGGTCGAACAGGCCCCAGCGGAAGCAGGTTTCGGCATTGCGGATCAGGATTTGCAGGTCTTCATGCCAGTCCTTGAAGTCTTCCAAAAAGGCCGCCTTGGCGCCCTGGGTGGACCAGCTTTCGGCCTGCCATTCATCCTGTTCCATGATGCCGACACAGTTCACCAGTTCGCCCCGGCGCACGTAATAGTGCACGAAGTGCCCGCCCAGTCCGATCCAGTTCGAGGCCACGGGACGAACATGGCCGGGCGGCAGCGCGCCAACCGGCAACGTGGCGCGCCACGCGACGCAGCCGGTAAAACGTGGCGCATCGGGCCCGAATAGCCGGCCCCGGACGCTGGAATGGATGCCGTCGCAGCCGACCAGGACATCGCCCCGGAAGCTTCGGCCATCCTCCGTCATGACCGCCACGCCGTCATTCGATTGGCTGAACCCGGTGACCTTGGCGTCCAGATGGATTGCATCTGGCGCCTCCGCCCGCAGGGCATCGGCCAGGACTTGATGAAAATCGGCCCGGTGCAGATGAAAATAGGGGAAGCCGAATTTCGCCTCGCTCTCGGCGCCAAGGGGGCGGGAGCTCAAGGTCTCGCCGCTTTGCCAATGGCGCATCTCGCCCCGTTCCGGCGCAAAGGCAACGGCCTTCAACGCCTCTGCCAGGCCCAGATGATACAGCACCCGGGCACCGTTGGCGCTGATCTGCACGCCGGCGCCCACTTCGCCCAACGCCTGGGCCTGTTCCAGCACGCTGACCTTGAAGCCGGCCCGCACCAGGCACAACGCCAGGGTCAGGCCACCCAGGCCGGCGCCGGCGACGATGACGGTGCCCCCATTGCCACTGTCGCCTTTCAAGGTAGCGGGGCCCTATTCCGCCGCCACGTTGTTGGCCAGGCAGCCCAGGCCGGAGATCTCCACCTCGATCCGGTCGCCCGGCTTCATCCATAGGGGCGGCTTACGCCCGGCGCCAACACCGCTGGGGGTGCCGGTGGCGATCACGTCGCCGGGATGCAGCGGCGTGAACTGCGAGACATAGGCGATGATGTTGGGGATGGTGTAGTAGAGCTGCTCGGTACTTTCGTTCTGCACCACATCGCCGTTCAGGCGCGTGGTCAGTTGCAGATCCATGGGATTGGCGATTTCATCCGCCGTGGTCATCCAGGGCCCACAGGAACCGGAGTGTTGAAAGTTCTTGCCGGCGATCACCGAATGCCCCTGAAAATCGCGCAGGCTGCCGTCCAGGAACGGGGCGTAACCGGCTACATGTGCCATGGCGTCGGCTTCCGATATATGGCGGCCCGGTTTGCCCATGATGAAGGCCAGCTCGCCTTCATAGTCGAAATTGCTCGAGGCCTTGGGGCAGATCACATCCTGTTCATGGCCGACCAGGGCATCGGGCCATTTGCAAAACAGGTTCGGGTCCTCGGGGAAGTCCAGGCCCATTTCCTCGGCATGTTCGCGGTAGTTCAGGCCGATGCAGATGATCCGCCGGGCGTTGGGAATGACCTGCAGGTAGGTAATATCGCTCAAGGCATGATCGGCCTCCGAACCGCTCAAGGCCGCCGCCTCATCCTGGCCGCCGCCGTCGAGCAGGGCGCGCAGATCGGCATACTTGCCGCCCAGCCGTTGGCCCAGATCGATGACGCCGTCACCTTCCACCAGGCCGAAACTGTCGCCGGCGGCTGTTTGGAAACTTAATAATTTCATCTCGAAATCCTCCTAACTGCTGATTTTCTTATTTCCCCAGGGGCACGATGACGCCGGGGTTAAGGATGCCGGCAGGGTCCAGCTTTTCCTTGGCCCCTTGCAGGGCCAAACCGAAGATATCCGGGCGCTGGCGCTCATACCAGGGCATGTGATCCCGGCCCACGGCGTGGTGATGGGCGATGGTGCCGCCATTGTCGATTACCGCGTCCGAGGCCCGACTCTTGATCTCGTGCCATTGCTCCAGCAGCGCGCCGTGACGGCCCAGGGCCTGATAGGTGTAGTAGGGCGCGGCGCCATCGGGGTAGGCATGGGTAAAGCGGCAGGTGACCACGCCCTTGGTGCCGGTGACCTCTTCAATGGCCTGTTCCGCCGCTGCCGTGACATTCTCGTGGAAGCTATGGAACCTATCCCAGGTGATGGCGGTTTCGAAGGTATCCGAGATCACTGCCGCCGAGATCAGGGCGTCGCGGAAATGGGGCATCTTGATAAAGGCGTTGCGCCAGGCTCCGGCCGCACCGGCGGTATTGCTGTCGGCGGCCTTGGCGGCAGCCTCGTCATAGGTGCCGCCCAGCTCCCGGGCGATGGCCAGGCCCCGTTCCATCCAGGCATCGACGGCGTGATCGGCGCTCTCGAAACCCAGCACCACCACGTCGTGGCTGCCGTCGCCCGCACCGTTCAACATGGCTTCCATGCGGTCCAGCAGGCGCACGTTGGTGGGGAACAGGCCCGATTGGGTCAATTGGCGCACCGCCTCCACCGCATGCTCGAACCTGTCGAAGTTGATCGCGGCGGAGCGGCGCTGGTTCGGGCGGTCCTGCAGGCGCATCCAGGCCTCGGTAATAATGCCAAGCGAGCCTTCCGAGCCGATCGCCATGCGGTCCGGGCTGGGCCCGGCGCCGGAGCCGGGCAGGCGGCGGCTTTCCATGGCGCCCGCCGGGGTCAGCATGCGGGTGCTTTCCACGAAATCGTCGATATGGGTATAGACGGTGGCGTAATGGCCGCCGGAGCGGGTGGCGATCATGCCGCCCAGGGTGGCCAGATCGAAACTTTGCGGGAAGTGGCGCATGGTCAGACCATGGGGACGCAGGCCGTTTTCGATATCCGGGCAGCGGATACCGCCCTGCATGCGGGCCGCGCGGGAGGTCCTGTCGATCTCCAGTATCTGGTTCAGGCCGGTCAGATCCAGGCTCAGGCTGCCGGCGAATTTATTGCCCACGGCCGGCTCGATGCCGCCGACAACGGTGGAACCGCCGCCGAACGGCACCACCGCCACGTTGACCCCCGTGGCCCAGTCCAGCACCGCCTCGATGTCGTCTTCGGACTTGGCATAGGCCACGATGTCCGGGGCGTTGGCGAAATCCCTCTCGGTGATGCGGACATAGTCGGGGAAGCTTTTGCCATAGGTATGGGTCAGCCGGTCAAAATCTTTGGTGGAGCAGATTTCCGCCAGTTTTGCCGGTATTTCGACGCGCGGGACGTGCAGCTCCACCTGATCCGGGGTGGGGATGGGAATGCGCTCGAAGCCGTCGACGCCGAAACGTCCGGCGTAATTGTCCAGCACCATTTTCTCTTCATCCGGAGTCAGGCCGTCGCCCTCGTAACCCCAGCCAAAGAATTTCGGCCGTCTCGCCGCCATCACCGATCTCCCTTACTCGATACTTGTTGGCGCCATTTCAGCACGACTGGCCTCGGGAGGCTAGGCATTCGACGCCATCTTGCACCCTGCCGGCGGAATCTGGCACCATTGCCGCACTAGGGGAACAGCCAGGAAATTCAGGAGTTTGGTGATGCAGGCAGACATCCGCGCCTTCGACCATCCCGCGGCATGGAAGGCCACGGACTTTGCTTCCAAGCAGGACCTCACAATCGAGCTCGATGAACGCCATCTATCCGGGCTGGCGGCGGCCCTGGCGGCATTGAAGTCGGTGACTGACGACCACGCCGAGGTCACACCCCAGCGATTTCCACTGGATGGGATCGCCGATGACATCGCCGCCTGGCGCGCGGAGGTGCGACAGGGTCGCGGCATCGTCATACTGAAGGGCTTTCCGGTGGCGGATTTAAATGCGGAGGACCTGCAACTGATGTATCTGGGCCTTGGCTGCCATTTTGGCCGGCCCACATCGCAGAGTCCGCTGGGCGACTTGATCGGCGAGGTCGTCAATATTGGCGGGCATGACCCCCAGGAGCGCGCCTATCGCAGCCGCCGGCGGCTTTCCCTGCATACGGATCGTTGCGATCATCTTGCCATGTTGTGCGTCCGTCCGGCCATTTCGGGTGGATTGAGCGGTTATGCCAGTGGACTGACGGCACACAACATAGTGCTGGAAGAACGTCCGGACTTGATCGAAGCGCTCTATCGCGGCTACCACCATCACCGCTTCGGGCAGCAGGCGCCTGGCGAGTCTCTGGTTACCGAGCGGCGCATTCCGATTTTTTCGGTCGCTGAAGACGTGCCTTCGATGATCTTCATTCGCGGCTATATCGATCTTGCCGTGCGGGAAGGGCATGTCCAGCTCAGCGACGTTGAATTGGAGGCGTTGGATTTCCTGGAGTCCGTCACCGAGCGCGCGGATGTGAAGTTCGAACTGATGATGGAGCCTGGCGAACTCAGCATCGTCAATAACTGCTTGTTGCTGCACAATCGATCGGAGTTCGAGGATGCTGAAGATCCGGCGCTGAAGAGGATGTTGTTGCGGCTCTGGTTGCGAGAGGACGGCCGACCCATGACGCCCGGCGTTTTGGAACATAAAGGGATGGCCGGCATCGTCAGGCAGGCCGGCAAGGGAACCTATTACACGCCTAGCGCCAAGGCGCCTTGAGCCCGGTGCGGTTACTCTGAATACTTGCGCCCCATTCCGGTCTGCGCAGCGGTTCTAATACCAGTCGCCATAAGTCATGACACGATCGCCCATTCTCTCCGGGTGATTGAGGCTATTTTGTCTGGTCTG
>JASLLM010000142.1 GCA_030747035.1 Alphaproteobacteria bacterium
CGAATCACAAACACCCATTCAATCAAAGATCAAAAAGCAAAACGTCGATTCAGAAGATCCCGGAAACGCTCTAGGTTGCACTCCAATGGAAACATGATGGGATTCTTGGAGCCCTAAATGGAAAATTCGAGAATTGAAGTGCTAATATCTAGCGACAGTAGATATGAAAAAGTGACCGCCGAACTCTATTGTTTCGGAAAATTTGTGGCGCTGCTTAATCAGGATGAGGGGGTTGACGACATTACAATCGAATTTCCCGGTGCGAATCTTGATGAAAATATGGTGCTAAGAAATTTGGACCTAGCAACATTCGAAGAATGTTTGATGTTAGCCAAGCAAAGACTGGTGGGGCTCCAACGTTAGCCATAGCGATCGTATAATAGATCGGCAATAGCGCCGCCGTGGCGATCTATCAATCCGATGCCCAGGGTTGGCGCAAATCCAAGACAGTCGGTTCAACGACGACAAACTACATCACTGACGGCGACAACCGGGTGGTGCAGGAATACGACAGCACATCAGGCGCCGTGCAGCCCAGGTATGCCTATGGTGCGGGCAAGTCTATTGTGCTCAACCGCCTGGACGTGGCCTCCGGCACCCGTGCAAATCAAAGGGGTCAGAAAAAATTGATCCGATACCTTCCGCCTATTACCACGGCTCCTTAAATGGCCGTAGTTCGGTGTAGAAGGACCAGGCAGAGCGGGGCTGTTGGCTGATTTGATAGATGCTCTCGGCCAGATCGTCGGGCCTGGCGAAATCCTCGTCCTTGAAGTCGGGCCGGCTGCGGCGGGTCCAGCGCAGGTCGATCACCGCGTCGATCACGATATAGGCCACGTGAATGCCCTTCGGGCCCAGGTCCCGGGCGATGGCCTCGGCCAATATTCGTTGCGCCGCCTTGGTGGGGGCGAAGCCGGAGAAATTCGCCTTGCCGCGCAGGGCGGAGGTATTGCCGGTGACCATGATGGCGCCCGAACCCCGCTCGATCATGGCCGGGGCCACGGCGCGGGCCAGATATAAAAGGCTCATGGTGTTGACATTGAAGTTCGCCGCCATGTCCGCCGGATCGATTTCCAGGAAGGTGCCGTGGGTGCCGCGGGCGGCGTTGTGCACCACCACATCCGGGTGGCCCAGTTCGGTGCGGCAGGATTCAACGGCGGCATTCAGGGCGGCTTCGTCCGTGACATAGCAGGGAATGGCCAGGCTGCCCGGCAACTCCGCCTCGAACTCCTTCATGCGGCTTTCCGAACGGGCCAGGAGGGCCACGCGGTAGCCGGCGGCGGCATAGCGCCGGGCCACGGCACCGCCCGTGCCCCGGCAGACGCCGGCGACCAGGGCAACCGGGGCCACCTTGCCGCTCATACCTTCAACACGGAGGCGCCGGCATAGCGCGCCTGGGGACCAAGCTCCGCCTCGATACGCAGCAGTTGGTTGTATTTCGCCAGCCGGTCGGAACGGGCCAGGGAGCCGGTCTTGATCTGACCGCAATTGGTGGCCACGGCCAGGTCGGCAATGGTGGCATCCTCGGTTTCGCCGGAGCGATGGGACATCACGGCACGGTAGCCGGCCTTGTGCGCCATTTCCACCGCATCCAGGGTTTCGGACAAGGTACCGATCTGGTTGACCTTGACCAGAATGGCGTTGGCCACGCCCTTTTCGATGCCCTCCGCCAGACGCAGCGGATTGGTCACGAACAGATCATCGCCCACCAACTGCACCCGGTCGCCGATGGCCTGGGTCAGGGCGTCCCAGCCGGCCCAGTCATCCTCGGCCATGCCGTCCTCGATGGAAATGATCGGATAACGCTCGGCCAGATCCTGGTAATAGGCCGCCATCTCCGGGCCATCCAGAACCTTGCCCTCGCCGTCCAGATGATACTTGCCGTCGCGGTAGAATTCCGTCGAGGCCGGGTCCAGGGCCAGATAGATGTCCTCGCCCGGTTTATAGCCCGCCCCTTCGATGGCCTTCATGACGAAACCCATGGCCTCGTCAGCGCTGTTCAGCATGGGCGCGAAGCCGCCCTCGTCACCCACATTTGTGTTATGGCCGGCATCCTTCAGGGCGCCGCGCAGGGTATGGAAGACCTCCGCCCCCATGCGCAGGGCCTCGCGAAAATTCTCCGCCCGCACCGGCATGATCATGAATTCCTGAATATCGATAGGGTTGTCCGCATGCGCTCCGCCATTGACGATATTCATCATCGGCACCGGCAGCAGGCGCGCGCCCGCCCCGCCCACATACCGATAGAGCGGCAGGCCCGCATCCATGGCGGCGGCCTTGGCCACCGCCAGGCTGATGCCCAATATGGCATTGGCGCCCAGGTTGGCCTTGTTCGCCGTGCCGTCCAGATCGCACATAATGGCATCGATGCCGGCCTGATCGTCCGCATCCAGGCCCGAGAGGGCATCAAACAATTCGCCGTTCACGGCCTCGACCGCGCCTTCCACGCCCTTGCCCAGATAGCGCGTGCCGCCATCACGGCGTTCCACGGCCTCGTAAGCGCCGGTGGAGGCGCCCGAGGGCACGGCGGCCCGGCCGAAGGCGCCGCTGTCCAGGGTTACCTCGACCTCCACCGTCGGGTTGCCCCGGCTGTCCAGGATTTCCCGCCCGACGATATCGATGATGCCACTCATGTTTCTGTCCCTACCGAAAAAACTGAATTGTCCGCACGTGATCTAGCGCCTCGGCTGAACGGAGTCAAAGACCGGAGAACAAGGCCCATATCAGCACCGCCGCGACGATATAAAGCGCCACCCGGTGACCGCCGCCAAAGCGTTGCAGGATGAGGGATACAAAGTTGACCTTGGGGCGCAATCTTTCATCCAGGCGGCCCCGTCCCAGGGAGGTCATGGCGGCGGCCAGGCGCTCATCAAGATAGCGGCTGACTTCGGCCAGCGATTCCCGGCTGGGCCGCATGCCGTATTCGTGGGCCGGCGGCTGGTTGATGTCGTCGTGCAGGTAATCCTTGATGCCCTGAAAATGCTGGCCGAGGCAGCCGCGCGCCGCCGCGACCAGAAGCATCGGTTCCATGCCCCGTTCCCCGGCGTATTCCAACAGCACCATGGAGGCGTCACGCAGGCAGTCATCCGCCGCCTCGCGCACATAGTTGAAGGTGTAGTGGTCGAAACTGCGCATACCGCCCATCAGCGATGGGCCCGCATCGGAACGGGCCCGGTTGTGGGCCGCACGGATACGCAAATCGTAGCGTTCCAGCAATTCTTCGAGAAGGCTGTCGATCTCCGCCCGCGCCTGTTCGGGCTGCACCGCTACTACGCCTTGGCCAGCCGGTCGAAGGCCAGCAGGGTTTCCATCAACGGGCCCAACTGATCAACCGGCACCATGTTGGGGCCGTCGGATGGTGCGCGGTCGGGTTCCTCGTGGGTTTCCATGAAGACGGCGGCGACGCCGATGGCCACGGCGGCGCGGGCCAGCACGGGCACCATCTCCCGCTGCCCGCCCGAGGCAGCGCCCAGGCCGCCGGGCTGTTGCACCGAATGGGTAGCGTCGAAGACCACCGGGTAGCCCATGTCCTTCAACACCGGCAGGGCGCGCATGTCGCTGACCAGGGTGTTGTAGCCGAACGAAGCGCCCCGTTCGGTCACCAGAACATTGTGGTTGCCGCTTTCCGTCAGTTTGGCGACCACGTTCTTCATATCCCACGGGGCCAGGAACTGGCCCTTCTTGACGTTGACCACCCGGCCCGTGGCGGCGGCGGCGACCAGCAGATCGGTCTGCCGGCACAGGAAGGCGGGGATTTGCAACACATCGACCACCGCCGCCGCTTCTGTGCACTGCGCCTCCGTATGCACGTCCGTCAGCACGGGGCAATGATAACGCTCCTTGATCTCGGCGAAGATATCCAACGCCGCATCGATGCCGATACCCCGCGGGCTGTCCAGCGAGGTACGGTTGGCCTTGTCGAAGGACGATTTATAGATCAGCGAAAATCCCAGATCGCCGGCCAGGCTGGTCAGACGGTCCGCCATTTCCAGGGCATGCTGCCGGCCCTCCATGGCGCAGGGCCCGGCGATCAAGGTCAAGGGCCGGTCGTTGCCGAGGATGATGTCGCCAATCGTGACGTCGGCCATCCGCTTACACCAGGCGCATCTGATCGACGGCGGCGGCGATGAACGAGGCAAACAGGGGGTGGGGCGCGAACGGCTTCGATTTCAGTTCGGGATGGAATTGCACGCCGATGAACCAGGGGTGATCCTGTAGCTCAACGATTTCCGGCAGGGCGCCGTCCGGCGACAGGCCGGAAAAGCACAGGCCCACCGTCTCTAGCTTTTGCCGGTAGTTGATGTTGACTTCATAGCGGTGGCGGTGGCGTTCCGAGATCATCAGCCCTTGGTCCAATTCCTGCGCCGCGCCATTGGCATAGACCTCGTTGACCTTGGAACCCTGTTGCAGTTGGCAGGCGTATTCGCCCAGTCGCATGGTGCCGCCCTTGTCATCGTCAATGCCGCGGGTCTGCAGCACATTGCCGTCGCTCCATTCGGTCATCAGACCGACCACGGGATCATCGCAGGTGCCGAATTCCGTCGATGAGGCACCGGGCATGCCGGCCAGGTTGCGCGCCGCCTCGATCACCGCCATCTGCATGCCGAAACAAATGCCGAAATAGGGCACATTCTTGGTCCGCGCGAAGGTGGCCGCGGCAATCTTGCCTTCCGATCCGCGCTCACCGAAACCGCCCGGAACCAGAATACCGTCGACGCCTTCCAGGCGTTGTACCGCATCGGGCTGCTCGAAGGTTTCACTCTCGATCCATTGCAGCTCCACATTCACATGGTTGGCCATGCCGCCGTGCACCAGGGCCTCGCCCAGGGATTTGTAGGCATCCTGTAGGTCCGTATATTTACCCACGACGGCGATTTTCACGGTGCCCTCGGGGGACTCTATACGGTCATGGATTTCCTGCCAGCGGCTCAGGTCGGCTTCGGGCGGATTGTCGATGCCGAAGATGCTCAGAACCTCCCGGTCCAAGCCTTCCTTGTGATAGGCCAGGGGCACTTCGTAGATGGAGCGGCAGTCCAGGCCTTGAATAACGGCGCTTTCCCTGACATTGCAGAACAGCGCGATCTTGCGCTGTTCGTGGGCCGGAATTTCGCGCTCGCTGCGGCACAGCAGGATATCGGGCTGGATACCGATGGAGCGTAGTTCCTTCACCGAATGCTGGGTCGGCTTGGTCTTCAATTCGCCGGCTGCCTTGATGAACGGCACCAGGGTGGCGTGAACATAGGCGGTCTGGCCCCGTGGCAGGTCGTTGCCCAATTGCCGGATTGCCTCCAGAAACGGCAGGCTCTCGATGTCGCCAACGGTGCCGCCGATTTCGCAAAGGATAAAGTCCGTGCCCTCGGTATCGTTCAGAACGAATTCCTTGATGGCATTGGTGACGTGGGGGATGACCTGCACCGTACCACCCAGATAATCGCCCCGGCGTTCCTTGGCCAGGATGTCCTGATAGATCCGCCCCGTGGTGACATTGTCGCTCTGGCGCGAGGAAACGCCGGTGAAGCGTTCGTAGTGGCCCAGATCCAGGTCGGTCTCGGCACCGTCATCGGTGACATAGACCTCGCCGTGCTGGGTGGGGCTCATGGTTCCCGGATCAACGTTCAGATAAGGGTCAAGCTTGCGCAAGCGCACCGAATAGCCACGCGCCTGCAACAAGGCGCCCAGGGCCGCCGATGCCAGTCCTTTACCTAACGAGGAAACCACGCCGCCGGTTATGAAAATATACCGCGTCATGGAACTACATTCTAAGCCAGCCCGCCCCGGCGCCAAAGCCTTGTTTCGTTAACAAGCCGAAAATAGCTCGTTTTTGCCGCTTTTCCTGGGGTACGGCCGAAACTATTTGTCGGTGGGAACGGCCGGTCCGGCGGGTGCGGTGGGTTGATTCGTCGAACTCTCCGTTCCCGATTGCTCCAGGATCGATTTCCGCTCGCTTGAATTGCTGGCCATGATGGTCAGGGTCAGCGAGGTGGCAAAAAAACAGGCCGCCAAAACAGCCGTGGACCGGGTCAGCAAATTCGCCGCCTCGCGCCCGGTCATCAAACCGCCACCGCCGCCGCCGCCGCCTCCACCGCCGCCACCCATGCCCAGCGCGCCGCCTTCGCTACGCTGCAACAACACGGTGATGACAATGGCGATCGCCAGCATCAAATGAACAACCAAAAGCACTTCTTGCATAATTCGCACCTGCTGGAGCCCGCCGCGGCACGGCCGTTGTGAATCCGCGTAACAGGGCCCGCATCGTCAACGTCTCAAACCGCTATATAAGGACGCCGACACGTATAGGAAAGAGGGGCTTTTACACCATCGCCGGCGAACTGCCAACCGTTCGCTGAAGCCGCGAGCAGAATATTACGGCAATGCCAGGACGACGAAATTGTGCACGCTGTGGACAATGGTGGGGACCCACAGGTTTTGGGAATATTCGTAGATCCAGGCCAGGAACAGAAAAAACAGAAACAGGCCGGGCAGGGCGCCTTGGTCGAAATGCAGGATGGCATGTCCCAGGGCGGCCAGGGCGCCGGCATGCCACAGCCCATAGCGGCGGCGCAGCCAGCCGAACAACAGGCCACGGAAGATCATTTCCTCCATCAGCGGCGCCAATAACACCACGCCCAGCAGCAATGCCGCCATGTAGGACGGCTCGCCCCAGGCATCGGCGCCGGTCAGGGGCAGGGCGGGGTTCTTGGCGGGGCCGAACACCGGCTTGGTCATGGCCGTGATCAGCATCAGTGCCGGTACCGAGGCCGCCCCCAGGGCGACGGCGCGCAGCAGCCAGCGCCGGTCGATCCAGGCAAAGCCCAGGCGGGTCCAACCGTCCTGTTCGCGCCAGACTGTGGCGAACCAGATCCAGATGACCGCGGCCAGACTGGGCATTACCAGATAGGCCAGCATCATCGCCGCCGGCGCCTGCTCCGCGCCCGGACCCAGCAGGCGGCGGCCCAGCAACGCCATGGCCAACTGCATGATGATGGCGCCCAGGACCGCCGGCCACATCTCGCGGGTGTTGATGCTGGGGGGCATGCCGGTTCAGTCGCCGTGGAGCTGCTGGAACAACATATCCAGTGCCGTGCGGACGGTCGCCTCCCGGATGCCGGCCCGGCCCAGATCGCCATAGCGCTGTTCCAGGTGTAGGGTCGCTCCGTCCCGCTTGGCGCAGGCCAGGTGCACCAGGCCCACCGGTTTCTCCGCCGTACCGCCGCCCGGTCCCGCCACGCCGGTGACGGCGACCGTAAGATCGGCGGCGGATTTGGCGATGGCCCCCTCCGCCATGGCCCTGGCCACGGGTTCGGAGACCGCGCCGTGGCCCTCGATCAGTGCCATAGGAACGTCCAGCATGGCGTTCTTGGCCTCGTTCGAATAGGTCACGAAGCCCCGGTCCACCACGTCGGAGGAGCCGGCGATCTCGGTCAGGCAACCGGCGATCAGACCGCCGGTACAGGATTCCGCCGTCGCCACCATGACCCGTGCCTCCCGGCAGGCCTGTAACAGCGCCGTGGCCTGGGCTGTCAACTCATCGGAAAACATGGTTCCTGCTCCCAATAATCGCCATCTAGTATTTCGCCATGACCTGTTCGGCGAAGTCCTTGAAGTTCTCCCGTGCCACCGCGATGGGCGGCAGCAGGGCGATCTCGCGCAGGCCGCCGGCTTCCAACTCGCGCAGGCGTCCGATGATTTCGTCCGGCTCGCCGACGAAGCCGCCCGACACCTTGATCATCTCGGGCGTGATGAAGCGCCGTTCGGCCGGGGGCAGAAAAGCGCAGTGACCGGTATGCAGGATCTGATGCCGGCGGTCTTCCGGCATCTCGGTTTCAACGTAGTTCTTGTAGTCGTCCCAAATGTCGCGCACTTCGCCCAGAATGAAGTCGTCATCGCCCCTTTGGCGGTAAATTTCGTACCAGAAATGCAGGGATGAGACGACCTCGGCCCCGGTCTCATCTATCACCCGGTCCGATGTCAGCTTCTCGCCGGGTTTCAGGACACAGGCAAAGGTCAGCACGGCGGTATGGAAACCGTCATCAAGCTGCCGCCCCACATCCTCGGCGCCGCGCCGCATGCGATCGAGATTCTTTGACAGCAGGCCATAGGGTTCATTGCCGGCGCCGATGCGTCCATCGCCGTAGGCGCCCGCCGCCGCCAACACCTTGGGTCCGTTCGCGGCGACATAGATCGGCACCTTGTGTTCGGTGTTGATGCATTCCAACTCCCGGTCCAGAAACTTGATCGGTTTGCCCTGGTATTCCACCTCCTCGCCAGCCAGCAGGCCGCGAACGACGCGCAGGTAATTACGAAAGGCGGTCGGCTGCATGGGGTTCTGGCCCATCACCCGCATGGCGGTATGACCGGTGCCAATGCCCAGGAAAACCCGTCCCGGCGCTAGCTTGTTGATGGAGGCAATGGAATGCGCCGTGACCGGCGCCAAGCGCGTGCCGGCGATGGCCACGCCGGTGCCCAAACGCAGCTTGGATGTGTTCTGCGCCGCCAAGGCCATGGTGGCGTAACAATCGGACCAGATCATCTGCGAATCCGGCACCCAGCCGCAGTCATAGCCCAGTTCCTCCAGATAGGGGAACATCTGCCAGTCATCGATCTTGGTCGCCACCATGCCGCCGAATTTCATCTTCCATCTCCTCTAATCAATACCAAACGCGAAACGCCGCGATGGCCGCGACTGCATATAGGGCCGCCAGAATATCGTCCATCATAATGCCCAGGCCGCCCGATAGTTTACGGTCCGCCCAACCAGCCGGCCAGGGTTTCAGGATGTCGCAAATACGAAACAACACGAAAGCCGCCAAATAGTACCAGGGATCAAGCGGTGCCGCGATCAGCACCAGCCATTGTCCCGCGACCTCGTCTATCACCACGACGCCGGGGTCCTTGTCACCACCGGCCCGTTCGTAAACATCACTGGCCCAGCAACCCAGGGCAAAGATCAATACAGTCGCCGCCGCAAGGGCGATGGGCCCGCCATAATAGGTAATGATCCAGGCGAACGGCAGGGCCGCCAACGAACCCCAGGTGCCAGGCGCGGGCCGCAACAGACCACTGCCGAACCAGGTTGCCAACAGGCAGGCGGGATGGGAAAGGGGCAGGGCCGCCTTGGAAAATGGCGCTCCCATTCAGATCGGCAGCCGTACGGTGGCGGTGGCCTGGGCTGCGATGCCTTCGTTGCGGCCGGTGAAGCCCAGGCGTTCCGTCGTCGTCGCCTTGACGCTTATGCGGTTGGCGTCCAGGCCGACAATGTCGCCCAGACGCTGGGCCATGGCCTCGTGATGGGGCGCGATGCGCGGCGCCTCGCAGATGATTGTCAGATCCAGATGGGCCAGGCGGCCGCCAAGGGCATGCACCCGGTCCACCGCGAATGAAACGAAGCGGGCCGAATCCGCATCCCGCCATTTTGCCTCGCTAGGCGGGAAGTGCCTGCCTATATCGCCATCGCCAATGGCCCCCAATATGGCATCGGTCACCGCGTGCAGGGCAACGTCCGCGTCGCTATGACCCGCCAAAGCGGCGTCATGGGGGATATCGACGCCGCACAGGCGAACCTGGCTGCCCGTCTCGAACCGATGCACATCAAAGCCCTGGCCGACGCGGACATCGAACAGCCGGGCGGCGTGGGCACCATCGGCACGGGCCAGATCCTCGGCCGTGGTGATCTTGCTGTTTTCCGGCGCGCCCGCGACCAGGGCCACGGTTAAACCGGCGGCGCGGGCCAGGGAGGCATCATCGGTGTGGCCCGTGTCCGCATCCTCGTGCGCCCCAAGAATGGCGGAAAAGGCGAAGCCCTGGGGCGTCTGCGCCTGCCACAAACCCTCGCGCGGGACCTCGTCGGTGATCAGGCCGCCGCCGCCCTGCTTCAGGCTGTCGACCACGGGCATGGCCGCGATGGCGCCGTCGCTGTCGTCCAGCCCGGCCAGGACGTTGTTGATCACGGTGGCTGACACAAAGGGCCGGGCGCCGTCGTGGATCAAGACGCGATCAGGGTTCTGTTCGGCCAGGCCGCGCAGGCCGAGCAAGACAGATTGCTGCCGGCTGTCGCCGCCGCTTATTGGTGGCAGCATCTCCAGGCCCGCGGCAGCCTGCTCATAAAGCTCGCCATCCTCGGCGCCGATGACGGCGGCAACGGCGTTGATGGCTGGATGATGGCAAAAGGCCAACAGGGAATGGCGCAGCACGGGGATGCCGGCCAGGCTTTGATATTGCTTGGCCACCGGACCGCCCATGCGGCTGCCGCGCCCGGCCGCCACGACCAGCGCCACTGTCGAATTATTGTCATCGCTTGCCATGAGCGCAATCTAGCATGCCTTTTGCGAAGGCGTGAGCCAATCAGGTATTGGCACTTTCATCGCCTGTGATATCAAGGGCCATCAGCAGGAGATTGCGAGGCGGAGTAAATGACGGACGCAAGGCCGACAGTGCAGGTGGAAATCGAGGAACGAGCGGCCGGGCGCGTCGCCTGGGTGCGCATGGACAATCAGCGGAAGCTGAACGCCGGTTCGATGCCGCTGGTGGCGGATCTGAAGGCCGCCTTCGAAAACCTGGCCGGGGATGACGGTCTGCGGGCGGCCGTGCTGACCGGGGCCGGCGACAGGGCTTTCATGGCGGGCGCCGATCTGAATGAATTGGCTGAGTTGGAGCCCGACAGCGCGCGCCGTTTCATCACTCAGTTGCACCTGGCCGCCGCCGCGATCCGCGATTTGCCGGTGCCGGTGATCGGCCGCCTGCGCGGATTTTGCCTGGGCGCGGGATTGGAACTGGCGGCGGCCTGCGATTTCCGTGTCGCCGATGCCAGCTTCGTCATGGGCATGCCGGAGGTTAAGGTCGGCCTGCCCTCGGTCATCGAAGCCGCCCTGCTGCCGCAACTGATTGGCTGGGGCAAAACGCGGGAATTGCTGTTGACCGGCGCCAACTATGACGCCGAAGAGGCATTGGCCATGCATTTCGTGGAAAAGCTGGTGCCGGCGGGGGAGCTGGACGATTGGGTGGAAACCTGGCTCGGCCGGATCTTGGAGGCCGGACCGCTCGTGGTCCGCTCGCAGAAGGCCCTGATCGGGCGGTGGGAGGAACTGGGCCTGGCGGCGGCGATCGAGGCCGGTATCGATCCTTTCGGCGATGCCTATGAAACCGACGAGCCCCGCCGCCTGGTGGCGGCGCACCTCAAGCCCAAATCATAGAGATGAGGGTATAGGCCAGATGGCGGGGCAGCATTGGGTTTTTGGTTACGGCTCACTCATGTGGCAGCCGGATTTTCCCTATGTGGAGCGGCGCGCGGCGTTGCTGCGTGGCTGGCATCGGGCCCATGCCTTGTACAGTACCCTGGCCTGGGGTTCCGTCGAACAGCCCGGACTGATCCTGACCCTGGTGCCGGGTGGTGAGTGCCTGGGTTGCGCCTTTCGCATCGCGCCCGGTTATTGGTGGCGGACGCGGGGTTATCTGCGGCAACGGGAAGTGGCCTATCGCCATATTGATGTTCCGCTGCAAACCCGGCAGGGGCCGATCCGGGCCCTGACCTTTGCCGCCGATCCGCGTCATCCCCGCTATATCGGCAAGCAGTCCCTGGAACGGAGTGCCTTATTGGTTGCCCAGGGGGAGGGGCGCAAGGGCACCTCAAGGGGCTATCTGGCGGGTACCCTTGCGGCACTTGCTGCCATGGGCGGCCGGCCGGAACCGGGTTTACAGCGGCTGCAGGCGGCTGTCGGAAGTGTCATGCGGCGCTCGGCCGGCCAAACGCAGGTCTGATCAGGGCGCGCGCTCGCGCTGTGCGCGGGTATGGATCTCGTTGACCCAACGCTGATCGCGCTCGATACATTTGTCGAAATCAGCGCTGCCCCGATCAATACCCAGATGCAGACAGCGGTCTTCGTACCAGGTTGTTTCTTCCCCCAGACAACCCGTCAGGATGAAAAGCGTTGTAACAATAAAAAA
>JASLLM010000143.1 GCA_030747035.1 Alphaproteobacteria bacterium
CTCCTTATCCGGAGGTGCATCACGAACAGAAGTTCGGTAAAACAGCGGGCCCTTTCGAGGAGGGCCAAAAGACGGCAAGTTGTTTGAACGGCTCACGCCTTATTGAAAGCTCTTGAAGTTGATGGTTCACTCCATGATTGCCACTTTTTCGGCCTTCGTGGGACAATCTTCACAATTTGCTTATGAGGCCGTCGGCTACGGAGCGGCGATAGGCGCTGTAGGAAGGCAGGGCACCAGCCAGGGTGCCGACAGCAAGAAAACCACCGAGATAGACGAAATCGCAGGGCGTCAGGCCGGCAACGGCGACCTCAATGCCATAGACCTCGCTGATAATTGGCTTGGCCAGCGCCAGGCCGCCATAAAGAAGCGCCAGACCGGCGATCATACCGAGCATGGTCAGCACCACCGCCTCCAACGTGATAAGTGAAAAGACATGAGAGGGGCGGGCGCCAACGGCACGAAATATAGCAACCTCCCGGCGCCGTTCGGCGAGACCGGCCAGTAGCATCACCAGCATGCCGATAAGGGCGGCGGCGGCAACGAAAATGGAGATCGCCGCCAATGCCAGTTCGGCATTGCTCATTAGGTCCCAAAGTTCCTGCAATGTCACGCCGGGCAGGATCGCCAGCAGCGGCTCTTCGCGATAGTTGTTGATCTCGCGCTGCAGGGTGAATACGGCGAAGCGCGACTTCAACCCAACCAGAAAGGCCGTGACGGCTTTCGGCTTGAGGTCGAATTGGCGCACCCGCTCGGCACTGATCGACAGACCTTTTCGCGGCCGTCCGTCCCGCCAGTCCATATGCATGGCTTCGATCCCGGCCAGGGAAACATGCACGCCGCGGTCCACCGGGGTACCGGTGCGGCGCAAAATGCCCGCCACCCGGAACGGTTTATCGTCGTGCCTGTTGATGTCGATGGCGCCAAGTCCATGCGAAACGACGATGGCGTCGTCCAATTGGTAGCCCAGTTTTTCCGCCACCTCGGCGCCTAGAACGGTATCGAAGACATCGCCGAACGGACCGCCGGCAGCAAATTCAAGGGACTGGCGCGTGCCATGGCGGTAATGCTCGAAATAGCTGTTCTCGGTGCCGACCACGCGATAGCCGCGGTGGCTGTCGCCCAGGGACAGCGGAATGGTCCAGGCCACGTCCGGATGGCCGGCAATGCGCTGATAGGTCTGCCAGGAAACATTGCTGGTGGCATTGCCGATACGGAACACGGAATAGAGCAACAGTGAAACCGGGCCGCTGCGCGCGCCGACGATCAGATCGGTACCGGACACCGTGTTGGCGAAGCCAGCCCGCGCCTCCCGCCGAAGCTTCTCCACCCCCAGAACCAAGGTCACCCCCATGGCCAGGGACAGAATGGTCAGGAGCGCCGTGGTCCGGCGGCTCCACAGGCTCTTCCAGGCCAGGCGGCAAAGCACGGCGGCGATATTCATGGCCCCGCCTCCGGCCCCGGCGTCAGCGAGTTCATGGCAACGGTACGGTCGAAACGGCCTGCGAGGCGCTCATCATGGCTAACGAAAATTAGGGTCGTTGCGCGTTGCTTCAATTCCTGGAAGATCAGGTCCAGAAACAGTTCGGTGTTGACGCCATCGAGCGCCGAGGTCGGCTCGTCGGCAATAATAATTTCCGGATCGCCGATCAGCGCCCGCGCCGCCGCCACGCGCTGCTGTTGCCCGGTGCTTAACTCCCGCACCGGCTGGCCGCCGAACTTGCCGGGCGGAATGTTCATCTCGTCCAGCAAGCGCGCCGCCGCCGCCGCAACCGAGCCGTCATTTGCCTCCGCCCGCCGACGGCGGCGCTCGGAAAACAGGCAGGGTAGGGCAACGTTCTCCAGCAAGGAAAGATAGGGCACCAGATTGAAGACTTGGAAGATCAGGCCGATGTGATCGGCCCTGAAACGATCGCGTCTCGCACCCGACAGCGCACACAAATCCTGTTCCAGGATCGCGATGCGGCCCTGCTGCGGCGTGACGATGCCGCCCAGCAGGTTGAGCAGGCTGGTTTTGCCGCTGCCCGACGGACCCTGCAAGAAAACCCGCTCGCCATGGGCGACTGTAAAGCGCTCAATGTCGAGAATCCGCGGTCCGTCCGGGCGCCAGCGGAAGATCAGATCGCTAATGTCGATCAAACTGGGTCGATCCTTTCGCTAGAACGCCGCGCGGCGGTTGCCGCTGTCCAGTCGATGCGAGCGCTGGCCCCGGGCGCTGACGATATGGACGTCGACGGTGCGCATCCGCCCGAACCGGTCAAACAGCAATAGCTCGAGCCCGGACAATTCGCCGATCCGCCGGCATCGGTATTGATAACGCAGGTGAAATTCGCCGTGGCTCTCACCTGCGTGCTTTTCCGCGAGCAGCGAGCCCAGCACCGTCACCTCCCCCGCTTCGCATGCCGCCGCCGCGGTGAGCCGGAACAGATCGCCTGGCGTCTTCAGCACGGCAAGCGCCGCCTCAACCCGCCGTTTCTGCGCTGCGTCCACCGGTTCATGTTCGAAACCGACGATATCGTCACCGGGCGCCTTCAATTCAATGATCACGCCAGCTTCTTCCACCCCGACCAGAACGGTGCTGACGCCATGGACATGAGCATCTTGTGTCTGGGCTTGCACGGTCGACAGCGCCGCCAAGGGCGCCAGTTGGAATAGCGCCATGAACAGCCACCACATGCCGCGTCTTGCCAATCGATGTTGCGATCTCGACGCCATTCTTCCGCCCAGTATACGGGTCATTGATATGGAATGATGCGGGTGCCTTCCAACTCGTAAGTGGAAGTGACGCTGCCAGCACCGTCGCGATAGCCGAGCTCGCGCTCAATCCGTACGACTTTGAGTTTTCCGGTTACCCAGACCGCATCGTAGAGTTCCTTGATCTTGTAGGTCTGATTGAGCTTAACCAGGACGATTTGATTGGCAGGTGGCGCCGGTGTGTGAATGCAGGCGCCAACATTGGGTACCAGGAAGAATTCGCTCACTGCCTCGCCACCGAATTCAAGCGGCAGCACGTAGCCCGGCAGGCGGATCACCTGCCCGTTGAGCTTTGACACCGGCGTCGCCCCGTATTGCTCGTATGCGGCCATGCCGTCACGCAGCTTCTGCAGAAGGACCGGGACGTCGATCTTAGCCGCCTTCAGGCTTGCCGTCAGTTCCTCGACCTGCTTCGCCAGGCCGCTATCGTCGGCATCGTTGCCGAGTTTCCGCCACTGCTGGAGTTTATAAAGTTCATAGAGATCGGAAAACTGCTGTTCCTTGAGGTGGGCGAAGGGCGCCCGCAGGTCCGGTTCAGGCGGCGCCAAGTCTTCCCACGTCAGAGTACGTTCCGGGCTAGCCAGCGCCTGAGTCGGCTGCGCCGCCGCTACACACATGGCGAGCAGACAACCGAGCATCGCGCCGAATACCGTTTTTCGCATCGGTTCTTATTCCAATCGATAGGGCCGCATGGACAAGGTCAAGCCGCGAAGTCAAAGATACATCAAAGCGCCAAGCACGAAATTTAGCAATAGGAGTTGCGCAACGGCACAGATTTCAGGACCAAACATGACGCCCTTCCCCCAAATACCGACTGCCAAATTCTTGGATATTTGCCAACGAGCGAATATCCACTCCAAGGGCAAAGCAGACAGTGCGGCGTTCGACTCCGATGTCTGTCTTGGGTCACGAAGAGACTGTAAGCGCATAGGACTTAGCGCTCGCGGTCGGGGGCGGAGGGCGGTAACGCCGAGGCTAGCGTTGATCTTCGATATTGATTAGCTTTTCCATCTTGTCAAAGCTCTCCGGCCAAAATACCGCCAAGAACGAGCTCCCTTCCTCCTCGGTTGCTTCCGAGCGGTTGCCGTTCTGATCATACGCCTCGCCCATAGTATAACGCACCTCGGTTCCCGTTTCCGTAGGCGTTAGGTGATATGTTTCAGGCCAAGCTACCCCTTCGCGCGCTGGATCGTTGAAGCTGGTGGAGAAATATTCGAATGGTTCCCAATCGGTAACTTGGTAGAAAAAATCGGCTGCCTCATGGGCACAATGATAATCCGATCCGATGCCAAGACGGCCTTGCGGATTCTCGGCGCTCACGCCCTTCATGTCCACCATCCAGCGTTGCTTCAATTCTGGGGCAGTCAAAGCCTCCCAAACCACGGCAACCGGAAGGTCGATCTCCCGACGATAGGTCCAGACACCGTCCGCTTCCTCTAGAAAAAAACGTTCGCGTTTTGCCCGAAACTTTGCCCAAGCTTCGGCCAAGTCATAGACCTGCATCGAAACCTCGCCGAAGTGCTCAAATTCCTGCGAAAAGGGTACCATGGCGGTATCTATCCCCATTTTCTTGACCGCAGTGTCGCTGAACATTGCGTAACTGCGCACGCCGGTGGCCTCGCCGACGTCCGTCTTGGCCATGCGGTGAATCAGGATAACGTCCGCACCCGAGATGTCCTTCATCGGGCCAACTTGCATTTCATCGAACTGGCCGTGATGAGCCATGATCTTTAGATCCAGTAAGCCTACATTGGCGCAGGCCCGGCAGGGACATGTTGTGTTGGCGATGATGTTCTGACGACAGCTTGCGAACGCGTTGTAGAGATTTTCGCAAATTGTCAGAAAAGTTTCTCCGTTGGGAAATTCCTGCTGCGTCGAATAGGCCAGCACCGCATCGCCGTCCATCTTCCAGAAATGCAACGGCTCACCTACCTGCTCGACCAAGGCACTCAACAGCGAGTGCAGTATCGGATTGGCGTGATCCTGCTCAGAAGATGTCAGAAACTGAGTATAGCCCGAGATATCCGCCATAAGGAGGTAACCGTTATGTGTCGTCATACAAATTTTCCTATCGGTTGAAGCGCTGGCATCTTACATCACTGGCCCAAGGGATGAAATCCTCGCAACATCAAATCAGGCCAGTGATCGTTCAAGCTCCCGACGGCAAGCGGCCCTTTTTGGAATTGCCGTGCGAAGTTCCTTTGGCAGTTTGCCGTGTTGCTGAAAATGACATCTCGGGCATTGGCGACTTCAGGACAATCGACCAATTCGTACCTTGGCATGCCCGCTCCGGGTCACGAAAAGACTGTAGGCGCATAGTGATATAGCGCTCGAAGTTGGGGGTGGAGCGGATGCTCATGGTCGCTACCGTGGGCAAGTGCGGCATTCGTACCGTGCTAACCAGTCAGAATGATGGCGATGATGGCGACCATGATCAGGGCGATGCCGGCCAGCTCCATGGGTGAGGTCTTTTCCTTGAAGAAGAAGATGGACGCGGCAAAGGTGAAGATCAGCTCGATCTGCCCGACCGCCCGGACATAGGCGGCGTTTTGCAGGGTGAAGGCGGTGAACCAGCCGACCGAACCCAAAAAGCCGACCAAACCGACCATCGAGGCCGGTTTCCAATGGCGGATCACCGCCGTCATCTGGCCCGGCTCCCGCCACAACAGGTAGCCGCCCAGCATCACCGTCTGCATGCTCAAGGCCACGGCCAGGGCAAAGGCGGCGCGGATCATCACGTCCAGATCGCCCAAGGCCAGGGTGGCGCCCCGGAAGAACACCACCGATGCGCCCAGGAAAGCACCGCAGATCAGGCCCACCAGGGTGGATTTCTCAAACAGGCTGGTCGCCAGGTTGCTCCAGGTCAGTGCCGATTGCGCCATGGACAGGATCACCACGCCGACCAGACCCAGCATGATGGCCGCCGTGCCCGCCATGCTGACCTCGTCGCCCAGCAGGATCAGGCCGAGGAGGGCAATCTGCAGGATCTCGGTCTTGGAAAACGTCGTGCCCACAGCGAAATTTCGCAGGGAGAAAAGATAGATCAAGACAAACGTGAAGAGGATCTGCGACAGCCCGCCCAGGAAGCAATAGATCAGGAATTCCCCATTCACCGCCGGCAGGGCATGGCCGCCATAGTGCACCACGGCCCACAACAACACATAGGACAGGGGCAATGCGTACAGGAAGCGCACATAGGACGCCCCGCCCGTGGACAGCCGGCCCTTGATATGCTTCTGCAGTACCGAACGCAGGTTCTGCATGAAGGCGGCAAAAATGGTGATGGGAATCCAATACGAAAACATGATGTTTTACGCGATCGGGATCAGGGCGGCGGCGACGTCCCGGTCTTCGCCCAGCAGGACATTGTAGGTCCGGCAGGCAGCCCCGGTCCCCATGGCCTCGATCACCACGCCCCATGTCCGCACCTCGGCCCGCAATTCCGGATCGATCAGCGCGCCGGTCTCACCGCAGCCCAACAGCAGGACGCCAATCGCCTCGTCACCATCGCGCAGCGGCGCCAGATCATCGATGCAAAGCCTGGCGATGTCCCGTACGGACCAGGCGGTGGTCTGGCGCGGCCGCACGATGATCGGCCCATGATACCTGACGCCGGAGACGCGAAAGCCGCCGTCGCCATAGCCGTGGATCAGTTGTCTGTCCGCGGCAACGGGGGGCGTGATATCCATGGCTTAGCTGGAAGTTTGCGCCGCGTCTCGGCCTTCGCCGCTGCCCCTGTCACTGCGGTGGCGGTTGCCCAGGCCCAGTACGATCAACAACGGCGCGGCGATGAAGATCGAGGAATAGGTGCCCACGATGACACCCCAGATCATGGCGAAGACAAAGCCCTGAATGACCGCGCCGCCGAATATGAACAATGCCACCAGCGCCAACAGGGTGGTAACGGAGGTCATCGAGGTGCGGGACAGGGTGTCGTTGATGGCCAGGTTCAGGACATCCGCCAAATCCATGGTCTTGTACTTGCGCAGGTTCTCCCGCACCCGGTCATAGACCACCACGGTATCGTTGATGGAATAGCCGACAATGGTCAGCAGCGCGGCGACGGTGGAGAGATTGAACTCCATCTGGGTCACCGCGAACATGCCCACCGATAGGGCCACGTCATGGATCAATGCGACAACGGCGCCGACACCGAAATGCCATTCAAAACGGAACCAGATGTAGATCAGCATCAGGACCACGGCCAGGGCAATGGCGATGGCACCGGCCTCGATCAGTTCGCCACTGACCTTGGGGCCGACGAATTCGGTACGGCGGTAATCCAGGCTCTCGCCCAGGGCGGCGCGCACCTTGGTCACCGCCTTTTGCTGCGCCGTGGCGTCGCCGGGCTGTTTTTCGATGCGGATCAGCACCGTGTCGGCGGCGCCGAATTCCTGCAACGAGACCTCGCCCAGGCCCAGACCGCCGGTCTTGGTGCGCAAATCGCTCAAATCGGCCGGGCCCTCGGTCTGCACCTCGATCAAAATGCCGCCACGGAAATCGATGCCGAAATTCAGCCCCGGCATAAACGCCATCACCAACGAGATCACCACCAGCACGGCGGAGGCCGCCATGGCCGGCTTGCGCCAGTTAACGAAGGGGACGTTGGTCTTTTCGGGGACCAGCTTAATATGAAACATATCCAATCCCCTAAATTGGCAAGGCCACGGGCCGGGTCCGGCGCAACCAGAAGACCAGCATCATTCTGGTGACCATCACGGCGGTAAAGACCGAGGTGACGATGCCGATGCCCAGGGTAATGGAGAACCCCTTGATCGGCCCCGAACCCATGGCGAACAGGATCACGGCCGCAATCAATGTGGTGATATTGGCATCGAAAATGGTGCCCACGGCGCGCTGATAGCCCGCCTCCATGGCCGCGAATGGCGTCTTGCCGGTACGAATTTCCTCGCGGATACGTTCGAACACCAGAACATTGGCGTCCACCGCCATGCCGATGGTCAGAACGATACCGGCGATACCCGGCAGGGTCAGGGTGGCCTGCAGGACAGACAGCGCGCCCATGATCAGGAACAGATTGATCAACAGGGCCAGATCGGCGGCCAGGCCAAAGATGCCATAGGACAGCACCATGAAGACCATCACGGCGATAAAGGCGATGACACAGGCGACCTTGCCTGCGGCGATGGAATCAGCGCCCAGCGCTGGCCCCACGGTCCGTTCCTCGAGAATCTTCAACGGTGCCGGCAAGGCGCCCGCACGCAGCAGCAGGGCCAGGTCCTGGACTTCCTGCACCGTGAAATTGCCACTGATGATGCCGGTGCCGCCCAGGATCGGCTCCCGTATCACCGGGGCCGAAATCACCCGGCGGTCCAGGACGATGGCGAAGGGCCGGCCCACGTTCTTGGCCGTGGCATCGCCGAACCGCTTGGCACCGACGCTGTCGAAGCGGAACGAGACCACCGGCATGTTATCCTGAAAGGTGGCGGCGGAATCCACTAGGGTATCGCCGCTGACCATGATCCGTTTGCGTACCACATACATATCCGCCGGCCCGCCGTCAGCGGTGCGTTCGTCCGATTCCAGCAGTTCCGATCCCGGTGGCGTCCGCGCGCCGCCAAGAATTTCCGCCGGCGAGGTGGTTACATCGACCAAGCGGAAAACCATTTTGGCGGTCTTGCCGAGAATATTCTTCAAACGCTCCGGATCCTGCAGGCCCGGTACCTGCACCAAAATGCGCTCGTCACCCTGACGCTGGATAGTCGGCTCCCGCGTGCCCAGTTCGTCGATGCGCCGGCGCACGATCTCGATGGACTGCTCGATAGCGGAGCGGCGGCGCTCCCGGATGGCTTCTTCCGTCAGGGTGATGCTGATCTGATTGTCGTTCACCACCTCGACCACGATATCCTGGCCGCCGGTGATGCCGGCAATGGCGTTGCCCTGCACCGGTACCGCCAGTTTGCGGATTTCCGTCAGCGCCAGTTCCAACTGTTCGGGCTTGCGGATGGTCACGGTCACGGCATCGTTCTGCTGGCCCAGATTGCGGTAGCCGATGCGCTTGCCGCGCAGGGCGGGACGCACGGAATCCACCAGGGCGGCCAAACGTTCCTGCACCACCACTTCGGCCTCGACTTCCAACAGCAGATGGCTGCCGCCTTGCAGATCGAGGCCGAGGTTGACCTGTTTATGGGGCAGCCAGTCGGGGAGACCCTCCGCCGTCTGTTCGGAGACGAAGTTGGGCAGCGTGAAAACCACGCCGAGGACGCACAGAACGGCAACCAAAACGATCTTCCAGGGAGCGAAGTACAGCATGACGCGGGCCGCTTTGAACTATTGCGCTACGAGGCTATTTCTTGGAGCCGAAGCTGAATAATGACTTTTTCGCCGGCGCTTCGCCGTCGTTGGCAGCGTTATCCTTGCCGCCATCGCTGTCATCATCGGACTTGCCGCCGCCGCCACCGCCGGATACAGGCGCACCCTTGCTCAGTACGTCCGTCAGGGTCGAGGATATCACCTTGACCCGCACGTTTTCGGCCAGTTCCACTTGCACGGTGTTTTCGTCAATCACCTTGGTCACCTTGCCGAACATGCCGCCGCCGGTGACCACCTGGTCGCCACGGCGCACGTTGGAGACCATTTCGCGGTGTTCCTTGGCCTTTTTTTGCTGCGGTCGGATCAAAAAGAACCAAAAGACGACGAAAATCAGCAACAGGGGCATCAACTGCACGAACATGCCGCCGTCGGCCCCGCCGCCGGCCTGCGCAAAAGCGGGCGAAATCAGCATAGGTAATTCTCCGGTATTAAGTGTCCTGGGTCAGAAATAGGTCGCGTTTCGGCGGGCGGACTATAGCCCCGCCGTTGTGGATTGCAAACGCTAAAGCACAAACGTCTCTATCAGTACGGGCGCACTCTATCAGGTCCCCGTGGGCGCGTCACATCTCTATTTCGGTGACAGTTTACTCTATTCCCCGTTTCCGGCCGGCGCCTTCTTCCTCGGGCCGCGCCGCCGGGCCCGTACCGGCCGCCGCAGCCGCGCTTCTATGCCGTCGATCCAGGCCGCCGAGCCCAGCGGCCGGCCAATGCTTTCGGCGGCGCGCAGGGCCTGGGTCCGCGACTCATCCTCGGCGCCTTGCAACAAGCCGGCGAAGTCGGGAAATCTCTCCAGCACCGGCGCCACCGTGACCAGTTCATCGTCCCGCCCGGCCAGATGGGCCTGTACGGAGGACCAGGGCCAGGCCGCCGCCTCGTCAACCAAACCGGCCCGCACCGGGTTGAGGGCGAGATAGCGCACGGCGCAGGCCAGATGCGCCTCGTCCATGGCGACGGAGCCATAGCGGCCCTGCCACAGATGCCCGGTCCAGTCATTGCGGGCATTGATGCGGCGGGTGTAGCGGCGGTGGCTATCGGCCAAGGTGGCGCGCAGGCCGTCCTCGTGGGCCGGCACCAGGATCAGATGCACATGGTTCGGCATCAGGCAATAGGCCCAGACCTGGGTTTCCGCCTTTTGCGCCGCCTCGGCCAGCAGCGCCATATAGGCCCGGTAGTCATCGGGACCGAAGAACACATCCGCCCGCCGGTTGCCACGCTGGGTGACGTGGTGGGGGATGGTGGGAACCACAATGCGCGCCAATCGAGCCATGGGGCAGCATAGCGGGGACGGATAAAAAGTAAACTGTCACCGATATACCACCGATATACCATGAGCCAGGGCGATATCGATGCCGGCATCCTACGGGTTGTCGTCGGCTATGCGCCCCTGAGACCGGCCGAATTCATTATCTTGCAAGTCTGGCAAACTATGGGTTCGAATTAAGTAAACTGTCACCGAAATGTCTGTCACCGAAATGTCACCGAAATAGGGTCACCGTAGTGCGCAGCATTTCTTGTACTTCAGGCCGCTGCCGCAGGGACAGGGATCGTTGCGGCCGGGCTTGCTTTTTCCCTGTCCGGCGGTTGCCATGACACCGACGGCCGGGCGGCCCTGACGCAACAGGTCCGCCATGCGGGCCATGGCCGGGCGGGTGTGGCGATAGATACGGCGATAGCCCTGGCACAGGTGGTTCAGGCCCCCTTCACCGTCGCTGCTTGTCAAAAACCGGTGCTTGGGGCAGCCGCCATGGCATAGGGCCAGGTCCTCGCAGTCGCGGCATTGCCGCGGCAGGCCGCTCTTCTTGTCCTGCCCGAACTGCCTTTGCTGTGGCGAGGAAATTAGTTCATCAAGGCTGCCGTCGGCGATATTGCCCAGGCGGTATTGCGGGTAGACGTAGTGATCGCAGGCATAGAGATCGCCGTTGCTCTCCATCGCCGGATTGTTGCCGCAGGTCTCGGCAAACAGGCAAACGCCCGGGGGTTCGCCCAGGGTGCCGGCCAGAATGGCATCGAACATCTGGACGAAAACCCGGCTCACGTCCCGGGCCAGCCATTCATCGAAAATGGCGCACATGAAATCGCCATACTGTCCCGGCTCGGCGCAGAAATGGGCGGGCTGTCCATCATCGTCGGATCCGGGGGAAGAACATGGCGGCCCGGCCAGCGTGCCGTCCGCCCGCACCCGCTCGACAATGGGGATGAACTGCATATAGCGCAGGCCCAGGCTTTTCAGGTGGCGGTAGACTTCCAGGGGATGCTGCACATTGGCCGCATTCACGGTCGTCATGGCATTCACATCGACGCCATGGCGCAGCAGGATTTCAAGGCTCCTAATGACACGGGCGTGGGTCGGCCGGTGCATGTGATCCTGGCGGTAGGCGTCATGCAGATGGGCCGGTCCGTCCAGGCTCAATCCGACCAAAAAGCCGTGTTCATGCAGGAAACGGCCCCAATCATCGCTGAACGATAGGCCGTTCGTTTGCAGGGCATTGACGATGCGCCGGCCGGGCGGCAGGTGGCGCTGCTGCAAGGCAACGGCCCGCTGGAAGAAATCCAGGCCCATCAGGGTCGGCTCGCCGCCCTGCCACATGAAATGGATTTCCGGACCCGGCTGCGCCTCGATCTGCCGTCGGACATAGGTCTCCAGCAGCCCATCGTGCATACGGAAATCGGCCCTGTCGGGATACATATCCGTCTTTTCCAGATAGAAGCAGTAGTCGCAGGACAGGTTGCACAAGGGGCCGATGGGCTTGGCAACGATGTTGACGGCGGTTGCGGCTAGAGCGTTTCCGGATTATTTTGGGGCATAGCCATCCTCGGCGAAGAAGTTCCAGCATTCCTCTGGTTTGAAG
>JASLLM010000144.1 GCA_030747035.1 Alphaproteobacteria bacterium
TCAGTCCTAAGGCCTACATAAAACTATACGGGTCCACATCGATGGCGACGCGGACTTGGTTGGGGATATGGACCTGATCGACCCAGGTTCGGGCCAGGGCGGAGGCATTGATGCCGCGTTGGCATTTCAGCAATAGACGCTGGCGGAAACGGCCGCGCAAAAGGCTCAGGGGCGCCGGCGCGGGGCCGAGGACGTCGACGCCCGTCTGTCGTGGCGCGGCACGGCCCAGCTCGCGGGCGCTGTCGAGCACCTGGGCCTCGTTCCGGCCTGAGACGATCAGGGCCACCAGGCGGCCAAACGGCGGCAGGCCCTGGAACTGGCGGGCCTGGCGTTCCCGGGCCATGAAATTATCACGATCGCCCGAGATCAGCGCCTGCATCACCGGATGTTCGGGCATATAGGTTTGCAACAGGGCCCGGCCCGGCCGTTGCGCCCGGCCGGCCCGGCCCGCAACCTGGTTCAGCACTTGATATGTGCGCTCCGCCGCCCGCAGATCGCCACCCTGCAGGCCCAGGTCTGCATCGATCACACCGACCAGGGTCAGCAGGGGAAAATGATGCCCCTTGGCGACGATCTGGGTGCCGATGATCAGCGAGACCTCGCCTTCGGCGATCATGCGGATGGCCTCCGCCGCCGCCTCCGGCCCGCGCACGGTGTCCGAGGCGATCAACATGCGGGGGATGTCGGGGAACAGGCTGTCCACTTCCTCGCCCAGGCGCTCCACGCCCGGGCCGCAGGCCACTAGGCTGCCTTCCGCCTCGCATTCCGGGCAGGCCTCCGGCTGGCGCAGGGTGAAGCCGCAGTGATGACATTGCAGGCGGCCATGGAAACGATGTTCCACCAGCCAGGCGGTGCAATGGGGGCATTGCAGGCGATGGCCGCAGGTCCGGCACAGGGTCAGCGGCGCATAGCCGCGCCGGTTCAGGAACAGTAAAACCTGTTCGCCGGCTTCCAGTGTTTCCTTCATAGCAGTGACCAGCGTCTCCGACAGCCATTGGCCGCCGGGGGGCGCCTCGCCGCGCATATCCACCGCCTCGATCTGCGGCAACTCGGCGGCGCCGATGCGGTTCGGCAGATGCAGACTGTCGTAGCGGCCGCTTTCCACATTGACCCGGCTTTCCAGGCTGGGCGTGGCGGAAACCAGCACGATGGGGATTTCACCCAAGGAGGCCCGCAGCACCGCCATGTCCCTGGCGTGGTAGATCACGCCGTCCTCCTGCTTGAAGGCGGCGTCATGTTCCTCGTCCACCACGATGAGACCAAGGTCCGTATAGGGCAGGAACAGCGCCGAACGGGCCCCAACCACTACCCGGGCCCGGCCTTGCGCCACCGCCCGCCAGGTCAGACGCCGCCGGGCCGTGCCCAGATCCGAGTGCCAGGCCAGGGGCGCGGCGCCGAATCGCCGCTCAAAACGCTCCAGCCACTGCGCGGTCAGGCCGATTTCCGGCACCAGCACCAGGACCTGCCGGTCCTGGGCCAGGGTCGCCGCGACAGCCTCGAGATAGACTTCGGTTTTGCCGGCGCCAGTGACGCCATCCAGCAATGTGGTGGAATAGCCACCCTCTTCGACCTTCAACTTCAGGGCCGCCGCCGCCGCCAACTGATCGGCGCTCAAGGTCTCGCCGACTTTCCGCCAGTCCGGCTCGGGCACCGGCAGTTCGGCGGGCAACTGCACCTCCCGCAAGGTGCCGTGCTTGACCAGACCGCGCACCACCGCCCCGCTGACGGCGGCCAACTCGGCGATCGTCGCGGACGGCAGGGCCTGACCATCGGCCAGAACGGCCAAGACACGCTGCCTGGCCCCGGTCATGCGGTCGGGGGGCGGGCCGTCCAATACGTAGGCCAGCCGGGGGCGTGGTGGCTCCAGCGCCGCCGGTACCGACATGGTCATGCGCAACACCGCACCGGGCGCGGCGCAGGTATAGTCGGCCAGCCATTCGACAAAGCGGCGGGTCACCTCCGCCATTGCCGGCACCGGCAGACGCTGTGCGATGGGACGCAGGCGGCTATCAGCCACCGCGTTATCCGGATCGGCCGAACCCTCGCCCCAGACCACGCCGGCCACCGTGCGCCGGCCCAGGGGCACGGCGACGAAATCTCCAACCTCGACATATTCTTCCCGTGGCACGGCATAGTCATAGGCACTGGCCAGGGGCAGGGGCAGCAGGACGTGCACCCGGCGGATCGGCGCCGTTTCGTCAAATTGGGCTTCGGCTTCGCTGGTATGGGAGGCTGCCATCGGCTAGACTTTGCCTGTCTCCGCCGCCCGCGACAAGCGGCGATGGGGGGGATGGGAAATTTTGACCAGGTGATGGGATCGAGCAGGCCATGAAATTTTTTGTTGATACCGCCGATGTGGCCGAGATTCGCGATTTGGCGGCGACGGGACTGCTTGACGGCGTCACCACGAACCCATCCCTGGTGGCCAAGACAGGGCGCGATTTTTTCGAAGTGGTGGCGGAAATCTGCGAACTGGTTGATGGCCCGGTCAGCGCCGAAGTCACCGCGACCGAGGCCGAGGCCATGGTGGCCGAGGGCCGGACGCTGGCCAAGATCGCCGATAACGTCGCGGTGAAGGTGCCCCTGACCTGGGATGGCCTGAAGGCCTGCAAGGCGCTTAGCGGCGATGGCACCCAGGTCAACGTGACCTTATGCTTTTCCGCAAATCAGGCTTTGCTGGCGGCCAAGGCGGGGGCGACGTTCATCTCGCCGTTCGTGGGCCGGCTGGATGATATCGGCCATGACGGCATGCAACTGATCGCCGAGATCTTGGAAATTTACGCCAACTACGAATCGATCCGGACGGAAGTGCTGGTTGCCTCCATCCGCTCGCCCATGCATGTGCTGCACGCCGCCCGCCTGGGCGCCGATGTCTGCACCATTCCACCCAATGTGATCCAGCAACTGGCCAAGCACAGCCTGACCGACAAGGGGCTGGAGGCGTTCCTGGCGGATTGGCAGAAGACCGGACAAAGCATTCTGGATCGTAAAGACTAGTCATGGCGAGCAAGCGCACATCGCCAAATCTGCGTGGCCGGGCGCCCAGCAGCGCCTTGGACGCGGATGCGGTGCGTGACTATTTGCTGGAAAATCCGAATTTTCTGACCGAGAACCCGGACCTGCTGCCGCTGTTGCAGCCGGCGGCGAAACATGACGGCAAGAATGTGCTGGACATGGGGCAGATCGTGGCCCGGCGCCTGGGCGATGAGGTGGCCCGCCTGCAGGAAACACAGGATGAACTGCTGGCCAATGGCCGGGCCAATCTGGCGGCACAGAATCAGGTGCATGCCGCGGCCCTGGCCCTGTTGGGCGCGCGCAACTTCGAGCATTTGATCCACATCGTTACCCGCGATCTGATCGAGCTGTTGGGCGTCGATACGGTGACCCTTTGCGTCGAGGCGGCCGGTGACGGACCGACCAAGGCGCCCATGCGGGATGTCTATGTCATCCCCCAGGGCCGCGTTGACGGGCTGTTGGGACCCGGCGCCCCGGCGCGGCTGGAGGCCGTGCAAGGCGGTGACCATCTGGTCTTTGGCCCCAGCGCGGGGCTGGTGCGCAGTCAGGCGCTGATCCGCCTGTGTCCATCACCCGGCGCACCGCCGGGTTTGCTGGCCCTGGGCAGCCGGGATGGGGACAAATTCAATGCCGGCCAGGGGACGGAACTGTTGCAATTCCTCTCCCGCCTGTTGGAGCGGCTGTTTAGGACATGGCTGGATCTGCCGAGCTGAAGCCCCAATGGGGCGCGGACATTGCCGATGCCCATCGGCGCTGGCGGGAATGGTTGCGCTCGGAGCGGCGATATTCCGAACATACCCTGGCCGGCTACGACCGGGATTTGAGCGGGTTTCTCGACTTCATGGCGGGACATCTGGGCCAGGCGCCTGATTTCAGCAGTCTGGCCGCGTTGCGGACCCTTGATTTCCGCTCCTATCTGGCCCTGCGCCGGAACGACGGCTTGGGGCCGGCTTCTCTGGCCAGGGCGTTATCCGCGATCCGTGGCTTTTTTCGATTTTGCGAACGCCAAGGCCTGTTCGCCAATGCCGCCGTTCACGGCCTGCGCACGCCAAAGCAGCCCCATGGGGTGCCCAAGCCCCTGGCCGTAAACGAGGCGGTGCGATCGGTCGAGGATGTGGCGATCCTGTCAGATGAGCCCTGGGTTCAGGCCCGCGACGTGGCCGTGTTGACGCTGCTTTACGGCTGCGGCCTGCGGGTGGCGGAAGCCTTGGACCTGAACCGCGATCAGGCGCCCCTGGGGCAGGCATTGATGGTCAAGGGCAAGGGCGGCAAGGAGCGTCTGGTGCCGGTGCTGCCCGTGGTTGCCCAGTCCGTGCGTGAATATCTGGCGCTCTGTCCTTACGAGTTGCCGGGCGGCGGTCCCCTGTTCCTTGGCGTCAGGGGCAAGCGGCTGAACCAGCGCATTATCCGGGCCCAGATGCAGAAGCTGCGCACTGCCCTGGGGTTGCCGGCCAGCGCCACGCCCCATGCCCTGCGCCATTCCTTTGCCACCCATCTGCTGTCGGGGGGCGGCGATCTGCGCACCATCCAGGAATTGCTGGGCCATGCCAGCCTGTCCACCACTCAACGCTATACCGAAGTCGATGCGGACCATCTGCTGGAGGTATACCGCAAGGCCCATCCCCAGGCGCGCGGCAAGGCATAGTCAAAAAAGAAAGGCGGCCCGAAGGCCGCCTTTCCGTGAACTGGGCCGTAAGAACGACCGATCACATAACAGAGAAGTCAGGTTGAGACAGAGAGGCTATCCCTTTGTCCAACATGCATCCCCTGGCCGATCGTTACGGCTCGCAATTCTTTAGACATTGGATCACCTCCTTTCGATTGTTATTGCCAAGTGGCCAGTATGGCCGAAGTCGTGACGAACGCAAGCCATCGCTTAGCCTCGCTGGAGGGAACCGGACGGCGCGGCGGGGAAAACCCGGCCAGACCGCCTGGCCGCCCAGGACCGAAACCACCGCCTAGCCCTGTCATATTCCTTGCAATGAACGAATCGCGGCTGCCGCGCGCGGTCGGTCCAAGCGTGCGACCATCAGCGTTTGTTTTTGTTTTGTTCTTTTTTCTCGACGCCAGGAAGCTGTTCTGCCATAGTCTCATGCAACCGGCATTGGCAAGTTGGCGGCCAGGGCGGGCGTAAAATAGGAGTTTCATGCCATGGTGGCCCACGTTGGCACGGTCGCGTTCCTGGGTATCGAGGCCCTGGCGGTGGATGTGCAGGTGCAATTGGCCTCCGGATTGCCGGCCTTCTCCGTCGTCGGTCTGCCCGACAAGGCGGTGGCGGAAAGCCGCGAGAGGGTGCGCGGCGCCCTGGGCGCCATTGGTCTGGCCCTGCCGCCAAGGCGCATTACCGTCAATCTGGCCCCGGCCGATCTGCCCAAGGAAGGCAGCCACTACGATCTGCCTATTGCCCTGGGACTGCTGCTGGCCATGGACGTCTTGCCCATGGATGAACTGGCGGAATTCAACGCCGTTGGCGAGCTCTCGCTGGACGGCGCCCTGACCCCGGTGGCGGGCGTACTGCCGGCGGCGGTGGATGCCCTTGCCCGGGACCGGGGCCTGATCTGCCCCCGGGAACAGGGGGGCGAAGCGGCCTGGGCCGGCGACTTGCGGGTGCTGGCGCCCGGCAACCTGCTGGCCCTGATCAATCATTTCAAGGGCAGCCAGGTTTTGCCCCAACCCGAGCCCGAATTGGCCGATGAAACCGGATCTCCGCTGGATCTGGCCGATATCAAGGGCCAGGAAAGCGCCAAGCGGGCCCTGGAAGTGGCCGCCGCCGGCGGTCACAATCTGCTATTTATCGGGCCGCCCGGCGCCGGAAAATCCATGCTGGCGGAACGGCTGCCGGGCATACTGCCACCCCTTGACGCGCGCGAGGCCCTGGAAGTCTCCATGATCGCCTCGCTCTCGGGTGCGTTCGGCGATGGCCGCATGCGCCGGCGGCGGCCCTTCCGCAATCCCCATCATTCATCCTCCATGGCTGCGATGGTCGGCGGCGGTAACCGGGCCCGGCCAGGAGAGGTCAGCCTGGCCCATGGCGGAGTGCTGTTCCTGGATGAGTTGCCTGAATGCAGCCGCCAGGTTCTGGAGAGCCTGCGCCAACCCATCGAATCGGGTCGCGCCGTGGTTGCCCGTGCCAACGCCCATGTTACCTATCCGGCCCGCTTTCAGTTTATTTCCGCCATGAACCCATGCCGCTGCGGTCATCTCGGCGATCCGGAGTTGGCCTGCAGCCGGGCCCCTAGATGCGCCGAGGACTATCAGCGCAAACTGTCCGGCCCCCTGTTGGACCGCATCGACATGCATATCCAGGTGCCCAATGTCTCGGTCGCGGATCTGGATCTACCGCCCGCCTCCGAAGGCTCCCGAGAGGTCGCCCTGCGCGTCGCCCGGGCCCGCGATTTGCAGCGGGCACGCTATGAAAGCGAGCCAAACCAGGATGATGCGGCCGCACCCATCCGTCTGAATGCCCAGGCCGATGGCAAGTTGCTGGAGGCGGTGGCCACGCCCGATGACGAAGGCCGGGCCCTGTTGCGCCAGGCCAGCGAACGCATGCATCTTTCGGCCCGGGGCTATCACCGCGTCCTGCGTGTCGCCCGCACCCTGGCAGATTTGGAGCAGAGCCCATCCGTGCACCGGGTCCATGTGGCCGAAGCCCTAAGCTACCGCCGTCTCCGCGCCGTTGCCTAATACCATGGCATTGCTGGCCGGAGTACGCTCTGTCAGATTATGAAGCTGTCTTGTCTGCGTCACGCGTTTCAGTCGAATGCGGCGCCAGTACTTCAGGAGAGGCCACGCAAATGGGGGATGCCAGCGGCGTACGCACCGTCACCGCCGACGACGGCATTGAGCTGCACTACGAAATCGTGGCGCAAAATGCCACATCCGCGGGCCGCCGAGCCTTGCCCGTTGTTCTGCTGCATGGCGCCCTTGCCGGGCGCCGGACATTTTCCCGCCAGCACCAGGCTTTGGCATCGCTCGGCCGCCTGATTATTCCCAGTGCGCGCGGACATGACGGCAGTGACCCTACGCTATCCGGCGACTATGGCATTGATACGAGTGAGGTCCGAGATATTGCCGCCATTTTGGCTGCGGAAGGTGTTGAACGTCTCCACTTGATTGGACATTCCTCGGGCGGCGCCATCGCCTTCGCATTTGCCCGGGCTTTCCCTGACCTTATTGAGCGCTTGGTTCTCATCGAACCGGCTCTATTTACCCTGATGCCCGAGGGAGCCTTGGACTCCATCCCACATGTCGGGCCCGAGATAATGCAAGCCGCTGAAACCGGGGATACTAAGGCCATGCTGCGCGCCTTTTTGGAAGCCGCGATGGGGCCAGCCTGGCTTGAATTCGACGACGATACGCAATCGCAGCAAATTGCAAAAATAGCGAAGATGGCGCCCTTTATCGCCGCACATCTGCGCGCCCTGCGCCGCTTTGCCGTTGGACCGGCTGATCTGAAGGCCCTTGGTCCGCCAACATTGCTGTTTTACGGCGAGGATTCTTTCGACTTCGAGACCAAAATTGCCGCGCAATGGCTGACCCACCGGCCGGACCTGGAATTGATCCTGGTGGAAGGTGCCGGACATAATGTGCACCGCGAACGCTCCGATCTGGTTAATGCGGCAATATGCGGCTTTCTTGATGGCTAATCCAAGATGTCTTCGGACTGCAGCCGCCGCGTTGCCGTCCGCGCTGCAAAATGCCATGATGACATGCAGTCCAGGTTACGCAGCAAGCGGCGCCGCCTGGCGGGAGCGACGATACGCGGGTGACCGTAGCCAATGAAATTGTTGCGCATTCTGGCCCAGAATAGATATTTCGGCCCGTTGCTGGTCTGTCTGGGTTTGGCCGTTGTCGTGCTGGTTTTCAATGCCGATACCTTGCGCGGCCAGCCAAGCAACAATATCGGCCCGAAATCCCTGACCTTGATCGCCATCACCCTATCGGTGGTGCTGGCTATCCTGTTCTACGACACCCGGCGCAAATTCGCCCGTCTGAACATTCAGGCGGAGCGGGTTTCGGAAATGGCCGATCGCCTGACCCTGGCGATCGAAGCGTTGAATGATGCCAACGCGGATCTACGTCAATCGGAAGAGCGCTACCGCGGCCTGGTGGAAACACAGGATGCCCTGATCGTGCGGCGCACCAACGAAGGACGCCTGACCTTCGTCAACAGTGCCTTTTGCGAACAGTTTGGCCTGGACCCAACGGAAGCCGAAGACAGCCATTTTACCCCCGATGTTCACCCGGAAGACCGCGGTGCCGCCGAAAGCCTGCAACCCGGATTGGAAGAGCCACCCTATCGCATCCGCTACGACCAAAGGGTATTGACCCGCGAGGGCTGGCGCTGGATCGCCTGGGTCGACTACGCCATCCGCGACGACCGAGGACAAATCCAGGAAATTCAATCCATCGGCCGTGACATCACCGCGGGGAAACGGGCGGAAGAGTTGTTGAAGGCCGCCCGAGACGAGGCCGAGGCCGCCAATCACGCCAAATCCAGCTTTCTGGCCACGGTCAGCCACGAAATCCGCACCCCGATGAACGGCATCCTGGGCATGGCGGGGCTGTTATTGGACACCGAGTTGACCGAGCAGCAACACAGCTATGCCACCGCCGTGCATGAATCGGGCGAGGCCCTGCTGGCCATCATCAACGACATCCTCGACTATTCCAAGATCGAAGCGGACAAGCTGGCCTTGGAAGTGCGGCCTTTCAACCTGATCAACACTGTCGAACAGGCCTGTGAATTGCTGGCCGCCCGCGCGGTCGAGAGGGACATAGCCATCGGCGCCACGTTCGCGCCGGATGTCCCTGAATTCCTTTGCGGCGATGCCGGTCGGTTGCGTCAGGTGATCCTGAATTTGGGCGGCAATGCCATAAAGTTCACGGATCAGGGCGGGGTCATCATCGCCGTCTCGGTCGCCCATGAAAGTGACACCGGGGTGGTCGTGCTGTTCGAGGTTAGGGATACCGGGATTGGTATCGACGAGGACGCGCAGGACAAATTGTTCGAGGAATTCAGCCAGGTAGATTCCGGTTCAACCCGCCGCCATGGCGGTACCGGTCTGGGTTTGGCCATCTCGCAACGCATCGTCCAACATATGAAGGGGCAAATCGGGGTCGAAAGCGTCATGGGCGAGGGCAGCATGTTCTGGTTCATGATCGATCTGGCCATTGACGAGGACGCCGCTGAAGAACCCATGGCCCGCGACGCCCTGGCGGGGCAGCGCATTCTGCTGTGCGAGGGCAACCATACATCGCGGCAGATCATTCATGACAACCTATTGGCCCTTGGTGCGGCGGTCAGCGAATGCGATGCAGCCGATGGCAGCCTGCAGGCACTGGCCGAGGCAGAGGCGAATGGAGACCGCTTCGATGCCGTCCTGATAGACAGTGCCTGGCCGCAACCGGCGATTCGTGAACTTGCCCAGGCCTTGCGGCGTGGCCCGGCGGGCGGGGAAAGCCGGTTGGTTTTGTTGTTGCGGGTCGATCAGCACCAGCAACTGGATAGCTATCGCCAGGACGGATTCGAATACTATCTGGTACGCCCCATTCGCCGCCGCGCGCTGGTACAGGCATTGACCGGGGCGCAGGGTGAACAGGCTGAATGGATTGATTCCCGCCTAGCGCGCGATGATGCCGCGACGAAAGCCGCCGAAAGCGGCAGCCGTCCCCGGATTTTGCTGGCCGAGGACAACCGCATCAATCAGATGCTGGCCGAGGCGCTGCTGGCCAAGCTGGATCTGGAGGCGGAGTGCGTCGAAAACGGCCAACTCGCGGTGGATGCGGTGCGCCAGGGCAACTTCGCGCTGGTCCTGATGGACGTCAACATGCCTGTGATGGACGGACTACAGGCAACCCGTGAGATCCGCGCCTTGCAGGGCACCAAGGCCGCCATACCGATCATCGCAATGACCGCCTCGGCCATGGATGAAGACCGCCAGCGCTGCGCCCTTGCCGGCATGAACGACTATATTTCCAAGCCGGTTGAGGAAGCGGAACTGCAGCGCCTGATCGCGCAATGGACGGACATCCCAACCGCGGAAGCCAAGGCATCTTGACCATCACGGCCCGTCAGGACCGGCAAAGCTGGCTTGCCGCCGCCAAGGTCTACGGCGACCGGCGGGTCATCGCCATTCTGTTCCTTGGCTTTTCCTCCGGCATGCCGTTGTTGCTGACCTTCTCCACGCTGTCGATCTGGCTGGCGGAGGAGGGCATTTCGAAAACCGCGATCGGCCTGTTCGCCATGGTCGGCATGCCCTATTCCCTGAAATTCATCTGGGCGCCGTTTATCGACCGGCTGCATCTGCCGCTACTGACCCGTTGGCTGGGCCGGCGGCGCGGCTGGGCCATACTGACCCAGTTCGCCCTGATCATCGGCATCGTCGGGCTGGGCAGCAATAATCCGGCGGACGGCGCCTGGGCCATGGCGGTCTGGGCCCTTGTCGTCACCTTCGCCTCCGCCAGCCAGGATGTGGTGATCGACGCCTACCGCGTGGAAATACTGGAGGAACGGCAGTATGGCGCCGGCGCTGCGATGATCGTGGCGGGATACCGCATCGGCATGCTGGCATCGGGCGCCGGCGCCCTGTTCCTGGCGGATAGTTTCAGTTGGTTTTGGGTCTATACCGTCATGGCCGCGCTGATGGCCGTGGGAATCGTCACTATCCTGTTGAATCCTGAGCCCGATGCGCCCGCTGGAATACAGGTACGGGGCCGCACCCACCCATGGCAATGGCTGCGCGAGGCGGTGTTCGAACCGTTCGCCGAGTTCTTGCGCCGGGGCGGCTGGCAGGCCGCGGCCCTGATCCTGCTGTTCGTGGTGTTCTACAAATTTGGCGATAGCCTGGCCGGCATCATGGCCGGGCCTTTCTATGTGGAGATCGGCTTTTCCAAGTCCGAGATCGCCTCCGTCTCGAAGATCTTCGGCCTCGGCGCCACCTTGTTGGGCGGGTTCCTCGGCGGTTTGCTGGTGGCCCGGCGGGGCATCATGCAAAGCCTGTTGTGGTGCGGCCTGCTGCAAATGTTTTCCAACCTGATGTTCGCCGTGCAGGCCATGGTGGGCCACGACGTTTCGATGCTGGCCGTGACCATCGCGGTGGAAAATATCGCCGGCGGCATGGGGACGGCGGCATTCGTCGCTTATCTCGCCTCCCTGTGCAACGTGGCCTATACGGCGACCCAATATGCCCTGCTGTCATCGCTGATGGCGCTCGCCCGCACCGCCCTTTCGGCGCCTGGTGGGGCGATGGCGGAATATACCAGCTGGGTCAGTTTTTTCCTGATTACCACGGTTGCCGCCCTGCCCGGCCTGATGCTGCTATGGTGGCTGGTGCGGCGGGGCATCGTGCCCAGCTCGGAAGTGGAAACGCAATGATGGCCACGATCGAAATTGTCGAGGCGGACATCACCACCCTGGATGTGGACGCCATCGTCAACGCCGCCAACGAGCAATTGCTGCGGGGTGGCGGCGTTTGCGGCGCCATCCATGCCGCCGCCGGCCCAGGGCTGGAGCGGGAATGCCTGACCCTTGGTGGCTGTCCCACCGGCGAGGCTCGGATCACCGCAGGTCATAACCTGACTGCGCGGCACGTGATCCATGCCGTCGGCCCCATCTGGCATGGCGGCGGCAAGGGTGAGGCGGAATTGCTGGCGGGTTGCTACGCCCATTGCTATCGGCTGACGGACGCAGCGGAATTGGCATCCATCGCCCTGCCCGCCATTTCCACTGGTATCTTCGGCTATCCCCTTGAAGCCGCGACAGAAATTGCTCTGCGCTGCGCCAGGGACTATCAAGCGGCACCGGGCAG
>JASLLM010000145.1 GCA_030747035.1 Alphaproteobacteria bacterium
GAGGCGAAGACAATTGGCGCCAACCGCCTGACAGGACTCATGACCTCGAATGGTGCCGGCAAGTGTCCCGTCTTCGCCATTTTTCGCCGCCGCCCCCATTTTGATCTCTTAGCCAGCGGATGTTTCCGGCCGGGCATTCTTGCATCTGTGCCCGAATGCTAGCATGACGCGGCGGGAAATCCATAGGCCCGGAATGACCAATATTTGCGCCCCGGGCAGAATTTCCTAATACTTTTCTAGTGATATCTTTACACTTTGGCAGGCATGTCGGACTATCGTGCAACCATTCTAGGGACGGCAAGATTGGTTACCGGACGTTTTGCGGACCAATTGACGGCAAGCGAGCGGTATAGAGGACGACGATGGCGAAGATCCTTTTGGCGGAAGATGACGATTCCATGCGGCACTTTCTGGGGCGGGCCCTGGAACGGGCCGGGCATGACGTATTTTCCGTGGGTCAGGGCGACGAGGCCTTGCCGGTTCTGGCCGAGGGCCGCTTCGATTTGCTGTTAGCGGATATCGTGATGCCGGAGATGGATGGCATTGAACTGGCCCGCCGCGCCGTGGCGGTGGACCCGGCGATCCGCATCATGTTCATCACCGGCTTTGCCGCCGTTGCCCTGCGCAACCGCCAGACCTCGCAATCCGATGCCAAGGTCCTCTCGAAACCCTTTCATCTGCGCGACCTGGTCGACGAAATCGACAAGACCCTCGCCGCCTGAAGTTAAGGTCGTGGCGGTCTAAAGGCGCTGCTTCACCTGTTCCGCGATGGCCATGAAGGCTTGCGCCTCCGCGCCGTCCGGCGCCGAGGCGACAATCGGCGTTCCGGCATCGGAGGTTTCCCGCAGACTGATATGCAGGGGTATTTCGCCCAGAAAATCGCAGCCAAGCTCCGCCGCCGTCTCCCGAGCACCACCATGACCGAAAATATCCGAACGCTCGCCGCATTTTGGGCAATGAAAATAGCTCATATTTTCAACCATCCCCATGACCGGCACCTCGGTCTGGCGGAACATGTTCAGGCCCTTACGGGCATCGATCAGGGCTATATCCTGGGGCGTAGAGACGATGATCGCACCCTTTAGGGGCACCCTCTGCGCCATGGTCAATTGCGCATCGCCGGTGCCAGGGGGCATGTCCACCAGCAATATATCCAGCTCCCCCCATTTTACATCGTCCAGCAATTGCCCCAACGCGCCCATGACCATGGGGCCGCGCCAGATCGTCGGCTGGTCCGGGTCGACCAGAAATCCGATCGACATGCAGACGACGCCGTGGCCGCGCATGGTCTCCAGCTTTTCCCCGTCAGACCGAGGCTGGCCTGTAATCCCCAGCATCCGCGGCATGGACGGACCATAGATATCGGCATCCAGAATGCCCACCTTCAGCCCCAACCGTTGCAACGCCACCGCCAGATTAACGGTCACCGTGGATTTGCCCACGCCGCCCTTGCCGGAGGCCACGGCGACCACCGCCCCGATGCCCGGCAAATCCATCTTCTCCGGGCCGCCGCCGCCATGACGCCCTATGCGCGGTCCCTGTTGCGCTTCCGAAGGTGGCGGTGTGGCGCGTTCAGCGGTCAAAACCGCCGTCACTGACAGGGCGCCGGGCAGATCCGCAACCACTTGTTCGCAGGCCAGGCGGAGGCTTTCCATTTCGTCCGCACGCTCCGGCTCGATCTCGATCGAGAACACCACATTGCCCTCGCGGACGGCCAGGCCGCTGATCATCCCAAGGTCGACCACGTTGCCATCCCGGGCCGGATCGCCGATCCGCCGTAGCGCCTGTAGAACCTCGTCTTCACTCACCCGCGCCATCGCCTAACTCTCCAAATAAATGTCTCTTGCCGGCATCCGTTGCACCCGAAGCCGCAAGGTGTCATATAGCGTCTTAAGAGGCCGTGGCAAAGCACGCGGCCACGGTTTTGGCAAATCGTTTTGAAATATCGGGGATAGGAATTTTCATGCCGTGGAGCAATCAAGGCGGAGGCGGTAGTGGCAGCGGTGGCGGTGGCGGCGGCTGGCAAGGTGGTGGCCGGGGGCCCTGGGGACAGGGCGGTGGCGGCGGCGGACAGCCGCCCAACCTGGAAGAGCTGTTGCGCAAGGGCCAGGATCGGTTCAAGGGCGTCCTGCCAGGCGGCAACTGGGGCGGAAAAGGCATTTTTCTGATCTTTCTGGTCCTGATCGCGGCCTGGATGGCATCCGGTTTTTACCGGGTTGGGCCTGATGAACAGGGCGTGGTTTTACGCTTCGGCAAATTTACCGGCTCGACCGCGCCTGGCCTGCGTTATCACCTCCCCTCACCTATCGAATCCGCGTTGACGCCGAAAGTCACCCGGGTCAACCGGGTTGAGGTCGGGTTTCAAAGCTCCGGCGATTTCGGCCGTTCCTCGGCCCTGCGCAATCTGCCCGAAGAAAGCCTGATGTTGACCGGCGACGAAAATATCGTCGACATCAACTTCACGGTGCTGTGGCAGATCAGCAATGCCGGTCATTTCCTGTTCAACATCCAGCGGCCGGAAAATACCGTCAAGGCGGTGGCCGAAAGCGTCATGCGCGAGGTTGTTGGCCGATCGAGAATTGTTGACGTGCTGACCGAAGGCCGGAACGAGGTTGAACGCCAGACGCTCGATCTGATGCAGAAAACCCTGGATGAGTACAAGGCCGGCATTGTCGTGACCCAGGTCAAACTGGCCAAGGCCGATCCGCCGGCAGCCGTGATCGATGCCTTCCGCGACGTCCAGGCGGCCCGCGCTGACGAGGAACGGCTGGTCAACGAGGCCCAGGCCTATTCCAATGACATCCTGCCCCGTGCCCGCGGCGAGGCGGAACGGATCCGTCAGGAAGCCGAGGGTTATCAGAAACAGACCGTGGCCCAGGCCGAGGGTGAAGTCTCCCGCTACCTGGCCATTCAGAAGGAATACCGCCTGGCCCCGGATGTCACCCGCAAGCGGCTGTATCTGGAGACCATGGAAACGATCCTGCAAGGCACCAACAAGATCGTGATTGACAATGAGGGCGGCAGCCAGGGCGTCCTGCCCTATTTACCGTTGCCTGAGTTGCAGAAGCAATCCAACAGCAAGGCGGGGACAAACTGATGAACCGGAATGTAGCAACGATACTGGCGATCATTCTGGTCGTCCTGGGCATCATCGGCTATGGCAGCGTCTTCGCCGTGCACGAGACCCAGCAAGCCCTGGTCCTGCAATTTGGTAATCCAGTAAAGACCGTTCAGGATTCAGGTCTGAATTTCAAAATGCCGTTTGTACAGAACGTGCAATTCATGGAAAAACGGATTTTGGATTTCGATGCACCGCCCGTGGAAGCAGTGGCGGCGGACAAAAAGCGAATCGTGGTTGATGCCTACGCCCGTTTCCGCATCGCCGATCCATTGAAGTTCTATCAGACCGTCAACAACGAGGTTACCGCGCGCAACCGCATGGCCCCGATTGTCAATTCCAGCCTGCGTAACGCCATTGGCCGGGTCAAGCTGGAGCAGATGCTATCGGGCGAGCGCGGAAAATTGATGCAGGAGATCCGCGGCCTGGTGAACACGGAGGCCTTGAAGCTGGGCATCGAGATCGTCGATGTGCGGATCAAACGAGCGGATCTGCCGGCCGCCAATAGTCAGGCTGTTTATGATCTGATGCGGGCCGAGCGGAAACGGATCGCCACCGAGATCAGGGCCGAGGGCGCTGAGCGGAGCCAGAAGATCACCGCCAACGCGGATCGGGAACGCACGATCCTTCTGGCCGACGCGCAGAAATCATCACAGATCATCCGCGGTGAGGGTGATGCCCTGCGCAACAAGATCTTCGCCGATGCCTATAGGGAGGACGAGGAATTCTTTGCCTTCTACCGCTCGCTGCAGGCCTATCGGACGGCATTGCAGTCGGGCGATACCACCATGGTGCTGTCGCCGAACAGCGACTTCTTCAGCTATTTCGGCAACAGCATGGGCGCGCCGAAAAAGTAGGCGCCGGAGTCAGGCCGCGAATTTGGACGCTGGGGAGCCGCCGACACGATGATAGATATACTGTTGGTCGTGGGTCTGATCCTGGCGTTGGAGGGCGCGCTGTATGCCGCTTTTCCCGCCGGCATGAAACGCATGATGGCAGTGATGATCCAACAGCCCGATGACGCCCTGCGCCTCAGCGGCTTGGGCGCGGCGACCTTCGGGGTGGGAATTATTTGGCTGGTGAAGACCTTTCTGTAACCCCGGCCCGAAGGCGATTTCACACTGATGTGAAGCAGGTTTTTGCCTAAGGGTTTGCGGAAATTGATGGGCAATCTTATGAAATGACCGCGCTGTCATGGTTTGGCCACATTCGCATCCGAAATCACGGCCTGGTAGCCGGCATGGCGGCTGACTTGAAAGACGTCATGTTAGGCAATACTTCTTATGCCAACAGACCGGGCGCGGGAGAGGGCGGCCCCTCCCCCGCACCGTACCAAGGAGATAATTCGTGAAATTCGTGACTGGCACATTGAAATCCAGGCGCGCGAGCGCGCCCCTCGTCTCACTCGCCGCCGCGGCCACCTTCGGTTTGCTGCTATTGCCCGTCTCCGGCCAGGCCCGTGGCGCACCCGACAGCTTTGCCGACCTGTCCGCCAAACTGTCGCCGGCGGTGGTCAATATTTCGACCACCCAGGTGGTCAAGGGCAACAAACAGCAGGGTCAGCCCGAGTTCATGGTGCCACCCGGTTCCCCGTTCGAGGAATTCTTCAAGGAATTCCTGGAGCGGAACCGGCCAAAGAACCGGGGACCGCGGCGCGCAACATCTCTTGGTTCCGGCTTTGTCATTGATGCCTCGGGCCTTGTGGTTACCAACAATCACGTCATCGCCGAGGCGGACGAGATCAGTGTCCGTCTTTCCGACGGCACCGTACTGAAGGCGGTACTGGTGGGGCGCGATGCCAAGACCGATCTGGCATTGTTGAAGGTGGAGCCCAAGGGCAAGCTGCCGGCGCTGAAATGGGGCAATTCCGATGATTCCCGGGTCGGCGACTGGGTGCTGGCAATCGGCAACCCGTTTGGCCTGGGCGGGTCGGTTACCGCCGGTATCATCTCGGCCCGGGGCCGGGATATCAATTCCGGGCCGTATGACGATTTCTTTCAGACCGATGCAGCGATCAACCGGGGCAATTCGGGCGGCCCCTTGTTCAATATGAAGGGCGAGGTGATCGGCATTAACACGGCCATTTATTCGCCCACGGGCGGCAGTGTCGGCATCGGCTTTGCCATTCCGGCCACCCTGGCAAACCGGGTCATCAAGCAACTGGCCGAATTCGGCCGCACCCGTCGCGGTTGGCTGGGCGTGCGTATCCAGACCGTTACCGACGAGATCGCCGAAGGCCTGGGTATGGAAAAAGCCGCCGGCGCGCTGGTCGCGGGCGTGGGCGATGATGGACCGGCGGGTAAGGCGGGCATTGAACAGGGCGATGTAATCCTGCGCTTCGATGAACAGGAAGTTGATGAAATGCGGGCCTTGCCCCGGATCGTAGCCAATACTTCCATCGGCAAAACCGTCAAGGTCGAGGTCTGGCGCCGGGGCGAATTGACATCGCTTGAAGTCACCATCGCCGAAATGGAGGAAAGCGACACCAAGGTCGCCAGCGTCGAACAGGAAAGCAAACCTGAGCCGGCCAAGGACGTCACCTTGCTGGGCATGCGGCTTTCAACCCTGACCGAAGCGGCCCGGGAAACCTTCAAAGTCGATGAGGCCTCGCAGGGCGTGCTGGTCTTGGAGGTCGCGGCCGATAGTTCAGCCGCGAAACGGGGGCTGCAGCCGGGCGACCTGATCGTCGAGGTACAACAAAACCTGGTCACCACGCCAGCCGATGTCGCCAAACAGATCGGCAAGATCCGCGAAAGCAACAAGGCGCGCAAATCGAAAAAGGTAAAAACCGTGCTGTTGCTGGTGGAACGGGCCCGCAACAAACGCTTTGTCGCCGTGCAACTGGATGAACTTGCGAAACCAAAGGCCGGTGACAAGGGGAAGGAATAGCCTCTAACTAACAGCAGCCCCAGTACCGCTAAATCTGAATTTGGTCGGCCCGATAGCCCTGCAAATACAGCAGGGCCGTCAGGTCGCCATATTCAATCCTGGCCCTTGCCGCCGCCGCCAGCACCGGCTTGGCATGATAGGCAACGCCCAGACCGGCAGCCTTGACCATTGCCAGATCGTTGGCGCCGTCGCCGACCGCCAGGGTGGCCTCCGGCGCAAGCTTGAGCCGCGCCGCAAATGACCGCAACGCCGCCAATTTCTCCTGCGGCCCCAAGATCGGCTCCATCACGCTGCCATCCAGCCGACCGTCGACGAAGCGCAGTTCGTTGGCCTGATGGTGATCAAAGCCGGCGGCGGCGGCCACCCGTTCAGTGAAGAAGGTAAAACCGCCCGAGACAAGCGCGGTTACGGCGCCATGGGCGCGCATCGTGGCGACCAGTTCCCGCGCCCCGGAATTCAGATGGATACGCCGGTCATAGACCGCTTGCAGGTCAGCCGCGGCCAGGCCGGTCAACATTCCCGCCCGTTCGCGCAAGGCGTCGGCAAAACTGATCTCACCCGCCATGGCCCGTTCCGTTATATCTGCAACCTGCGCCTTGCGCCCGATGACGCCGGCCATCTCGTCGATGCATTCGCCGGTAATAATGGTCGAATCCATGTCCGCGACCAGCAATTCGCGGCGCCGGACCGGGCCGTCCGCCTGACAGAACAGATCCACCGGCGCACCCGACAAGGCATCGCGCGCCGCCCGTTCACTGTCCTCCGCCGCGCCGGCAAAACGCAAATCGCAGGCCTGCCCCGGGGCCAGCCAATCAACCTCCGTGTCCTGGGGCAGAACTGCCAGGACGAGACGGACATGGCCGTCCGTTAATGGCTTCGCTATAAGGGTCAGAACCTGAGACATCACGGACCGTGCAAGACAGCGGGAAAGAATTTACGCAATGGACAATGCCATCCTGATAGCCGGACCGACGGCCAGCGGCAAGTCCAGTTTGGCGCTCTCCCTGGCACGGGCCCTGGACGGGGTCATCATCAACGCCGACAGCATGCAGGTCTACCGCGAATTGCGGGTGCTGACGGCACGCCCCAGCGCGGCTGAGGAAGCCGCCGCGCCGCACCGCCTGTACGGCATCGTCTCCGCCGCGGAACCGTTCTCGGCCGGGCGCTGGCTGGATCTGGCCCTGGCCGAGGCCGCCCTGGCCCGCCAGGCCGGGCAGGTGCCGATCATCGTCGGCGGCACCGGGCTCTATTTTCAGGCCCTGACGGAAGGTATGGCCGAAATTCCCGATATTTCCGCTCAGGCGCGCGCGGAAGCACGGGAGAAACTGGAACAGTTGGGCAGCGGCGGTTTGCATGCGGTCCTGGGCGAAATTGACCCGGTCATGGCCGAACGCCTGAAGCCAACGGATCCGCAGCGTATCGTCCGGGCCTATGAAGTCATTCTGAGCACCGGCACTTCCCTGGCGGAATGGCAGCGCCGGCCGGCGTCCACGCCAATTTTGCCCCAGCCCTGGCGCGGCTTTGTCCTGAACTGGCCGCGGGCGGAACTGTACAGCCGCTGCGAGCAACGCCTGGCCGCCATGTTGGACCAGGGTGCCCTGGACGAAGTGGCCGCTCTGGCCGCCATGGACCTCGACCCCGCCCTGCCCGCAATGAAGGCCCTGGGCGTTCCCGAGCTGATCCGCCTAAGCCGGGGAGAGATCGGCCGGGAAGAGGCTTTGGCGGCGGCGCAGCAGGCAACGCGGCGCTATGCCAAGCGGCAGATGACCTGGTTTCGAAACAAGATGTGTGCGTGGAATAGCCTTGATGCGCAAGATTCGGAAAGATTATCGGAAATTATCATTCCATTTATAACATAAAATCTATTGACCGGTCCCCGCTGAAGCACTATGTTGCGCCCGCCCGTGCCGCTTCCCTATGTGGATATCGAGTACGGCAAGACGCCCATAAGCCTCTCTGTCGAGGGGCTTTATTGCATTCATCGACACCCCGCGTTAGGAGCAGATTATGTCGGGTACAGCGCAAGACAGTGACCAGAACGAGACAACCGAAACCTTGAGCGGCGCGGAAATCCTGATCCGGGCACTGACCGATCAAGGCGTGGATGTCATTTTCGGCTATCCCGGCGGCGCTGTACTGCCGATTTACGATGCCCTGTTCGCGCAGAACAACATCCGGCACGTCCTGGTGCGCCAGGAAGGCGGCGCGGTGCACGCGGCGGAAGGTTACGCCCGTTCCACCGGCAAGCCCGGCGTGGTCCTGGTGACCTCCGGTCCCGGCGCCACCAACGCGGTGACCGGCCTGACGGATGCCATGATGGATTCCATTCCCATCGTCTGCCTGACCGGCCAGGTCGCCTCCCATCTGATCGGCAACGACGCCTTTCAGGAGGCCGATACCATCGGCATCACCCGGCCCTGCACCAAGCACAACTATCTGGTCAAGGACACGGACGAAATGGGCCGCATCGTGCACGAGGCGTTCTATGTGGCGACCCAGGGCCGCCCCGGGCCGGTTGTGATTGATTTGCCCAAGGATATCTGCGTCAACCAGGGCGTTTACGAAATGCCTGACCTGGACAATCTGCAGCACAAGACCTACCGCCCGCCCACCACCGGCAAGGAGAGCCAGATCGCCGAGGCGGTGGCCTTGATGGCAGGGGCCAAGCGGCCGATCTTTTACACTGGCGGCGGCCTGATCAATTCCGGGCCGGAAGCCTGCGCCAAGCTGCGGGAGTTGGTGAAGCTGACCGGCTATCCCATCACCTCCACCCTGATGGGCCTGGGCGCTTTTCCCGCTTCCGACGATCAGTTCGTCGGCATGCTGGGCATGCACGGTACCTACGAAGCCAACAACGCCATGCACGATTGCGACGTGATGATCTGTCTGGGCGCGCGCTTTGATGACCGGATCACCGGCCGCCTGGATGCATTCTCGCCCGGCTCGACGAAAATCCATGTGGATGTGGATCCCTCCTCGATCAACAAGAACATCTCGGTTGATCTCGGCATTGTCGGCGATGTGGGCCAGGTGATCGAGCAGATGCTGGCGGGTTGGAACAAGGCCGGCCATCAACCGGACCAGGCCGCGGCGAAGGATTGGTGGACCACCATCCAGCGCTGGCGCTCCCGCGATTGTCTGGCGTTTGAGCAGGGCAAGGACGTGATCAAACCCCAGCACGCCATTCAACGGCTGTACGAGCTGACCAAGGACCGGGATACCTATATCACCACCGAGGTCGGCCAGCATCAGATGTGGGCGGCGCAGTTCTACAAGTTCGAGGAGCCGAACCGCTGGATGACCTCCGGCGGTCTGGGCACCATGGGCTACGGCCTGCCGGCGGCGGTGGGGGTGCAGATCGCCCATCCCGAATCCCTGGTGGTGGATATTTCCGGCGAAGCCTCCTTCATGATGAATATCCAGGAAATCGCCACGGCGGTGCAGTACCGCCTACCCCTGAAGGTCTTCATCCTGAACAACCGCTGGATGGGCATGGTGCGGCAGTGGCAGGAGCTGTTGCACGGCAGCCGCTATGCCGAAACCTATAGCGAGGCCCTGCCCGATTTCGTCAAGCTGGCGGAGTGTTTCGGCGCCACGGGCATGGTCATGGAAGATCCGGCCAGCCTGGACGACGATATTCGGAAGATGCTGGATATCGACGGTCTGGTGATCGCCGATGTGCGCGTCGCCAAGGAGGAGAATTGCTTCCCCATGGTGCCCTCGGGCGCGGCGCACAACGAAATGATCATGGCCGGCAACAAGGCGGCGGAAAGCCCCAAGGTCACCGACGACGGCATGGCGCTGGTTTAGGGGCAGTTTCAATACCGCCTATACCGCCCGCTACCCGGAGACTAAAAGAGTTGACGACGGAGTTTACCTTATGAGTGATGAAACCAACGCCGGCCCGAAACATACCATCGCGGTCCTGGTCGATAACGAACCCGGCGTTCTGGCCCGCGTGGTGGGGCTGTTCTCGGGCCGGGGCTACAACATCGACAGCCTGACCGTGGCCGAGGTGGATGCGCGCCGGGACCGCTCCCGCATCAATATCGTCACCTCCGGCAACGAAATGATCATCGATCAGATCCGGGCCCAGTTGGAGCGTCTGGTTCCGGTTTTCAACGTGGTTGATTTGACGGAAGACGGCCCCTCGGTAGAGCGGGAACTGGCCCTGATCAAGGTCGTGGCGACGGGCGAGAACCGGATCGAGGCCCTGCGGGTGGCGGATATCTTCCGCGCCCGGGCGGTGGATTCCACCATGGGCTCGTTCGTCTTCGAAGTCACCGGCGATAGCGGCAAGGTCAACGCCTTTATCGACCTGATGGAACCCCTTGGCCTGGCGGAAGTTTCGCGTACCGGCGTGGTAGCCATTGCGCGCGGCGCGGACGCCATGTAGATAGGCCGCAACAAATCATTCACGGGAAATACCGCCTGCAATTTAACATCCCTGGGCGGCGTCAACAACAACGAAGAGGATACCAACCATGCGCGTGTACTATGACCGCGATGCCGATGTGAACCTGATTAAAAACAAGAAGGTGGCGATCTTCGGCTACGGCAGCCAGGGCCATGCCCATGCCAACAACCTGAAGGATTCCGGCTGTGAAAACGTCGTCGTGGCGCTGCGCGCCGGCAGCGGCTCCATTGCCAAGGCAGAGGCCGCGGGCTTCCAGGTGATGACGCCGACCGAGGCCGCCGCCTGGGCCGATCTGGCCATGGTGCTGACCCCGGACGAGGGCCAGGCCGATCTGTGGGAAAACGACCTGCGCGACAACATGCGCGAGGGCACGGCGATCGCCTTCGCCCATGGCCTGTCCATCCACTTCAATCTGATCGAGGCGCGGGCGGACATGGACGTCTTCATGATCGCACCCAAGGGCCCCGGCCACACTGTGCGTTCCGAATATGTCCGCGGCGCCGGCGTGCCCTGCCTGGTCGCGGTGGATCAGAATGCTTCCGGCAACGCCCTGGAAATCGGCCTCAGCTATTCCTCCGCCATCGGCGGCGGCCGGGCCGGCACCATCGAGACGACTTTCAGGGAGGAATGCGAGACCGATCTGTTCGGCGAGCAGACCGTGCTCTGCGGCGGCGTTGTCGAATTGATGCGGGCCGGCTTCGAGATCCTGGTGGAGGCCGGCTACGCGCCCGAGATGGCCTATTTCGAATGCATGCACGAGATGAAGCTGATCGTCGATCTGATCTATGAAGGCGGCATCGCCAACATGGATTATTCCGTCTCCAACACCGCCGAATACGGTCAATACATGACCGGCCCCAAGGTGATCGACAATCACGTCAAGGACCGCATGCGCGAGGCCCTGGAGCGGATCCAGTCCGGCGATTTCGCCGCCACCTGGATGCTGGAGAACAAGGTCAACCAAGCCTCCTTCAAGGCCATGCGCCGCCGCTCGGCCGAGCATCAGTCGGAAGAGGTGGGCGAAAAGCTGCGCGCCATGATGCCCTGGATCGCCGAGGGCCGCCTGGTCGATAAATCAAAGAACTAGAGCGTTTCCGGGATCTTCTGAATCGACGTTTTGCTTTTTGATCTTTGATTGAATGGGTGTTTG
>JASLLM010000146.1 GCA_030747035.1 Alphaproteobacteria bacterium
GCATCGAACAGAACCCCGACTTCGTGGAAAGCGAAGACGAGTTGATGGCGAAGTTCGAGATGCTGGATAACTGACGATAGATTTATCCGGATAAAAAGGCGCCATCGATGGGCATCTCTATACCGGAGACATAGCTGGCCTGCTCCGAAAACAGGAATTCTATTGCCGCGGCGACTTCGTCGGCTTCGCCCGCCCGCTTTGTGGGCGATAGGTTAAGTGTCCGCTCCCGGGCCGCCGGATCCATGGCCTCGAACCGGTTGCGAATGCGCGAACCCGGTTCGCTGAGGATCAGCCAGGGCAGAACCGCATTCACCGTGATACCGTCCGCCGCCAGATCCTTGGCCAATTGATGGGTCAGGCCGATGATCCCGGCTTTCGCCGCCGCGTAGACCAGCCGGGCCCCCGACGTGCCGACAGGGCTCAGGCGTCCGTGCGCCGCGGTTGATGACATATTAACGATGCGGCCATGTGAGTTCCTGCGCATGTAAGGCACCACCGCCTGGCAGGCCCAGAAAGTGCCGCGCATATTCAGATTGACCACGTGCTCCCAATCGTCATCGGTGATTTCCTCCATTTGGTGCAAATTCCGTGGCCCGGCCCCGCCGGCGATATTGGCCAGTGCATCTATCCGTCCAAATGCTTCGTAGGTCGCGGCGGCGAAATTCTCGATCTCCCGGCGTTGCATGACGTCGGCGGCAACGGCAATGACGTTGGCGCCATCCTGGCGGCAAAGCCCGGCCGTCTGCTCCGCCTTGCCGCCATCCAGATCCGCGATACACAGATCGTATTCCGCCTTCGCCAGACGCAGGGCGGTCGCCCTGCCGATACCGTTCGCCCCGCCCGTTACGATCGCAACCCTGTTGACCATTTTCATGCTCCTCAAACTGCATCAACCCGGTCCCTCGATCACGGCACGGTTTCTGTCTGCCTTGACAGCTTCAAGCACTGGCGCAGAATGGTTGGCCAATCAAAAAGTACTTCGGGAGGAAGACAATGGTGAAAACCGCGATGCCGGGATTTTCGCCGGAGGAGGAATATACCGACGGCGCCATAGAGCAACGCCGGGCCTGGACCGAAGCGGAAAGTGGCTGCGATCTGTCTGCCTTGCGCCATCCGGGCGAGGCGGAGGCCTATCGCGGTAATATCGAAAACCAGTTCGGCTATGTCCGCCTGCCCATCGCCGTGGCCGGGCCGCTGTTGCTGCGCGGCGAGCATGCCCAGGGGGAATTCCTGGTGCCCATGGTGACCACGGAAGGCACGCTGGTCGCCTCCTACAACCGGGGCATGAAAGCCATCACCCTATCCGGGGGCGCGGAGACGGCGGTCTACCAGAACGAAATCCATTCCAACGCGACCTTCGAAACCACCTCCCCCGATGCGGCCCTGAGCCTGCAAGCCTGGATGGAGGGCAACCAGGCCAGCATCGCCGGAGCGGTCGCGGACAACACCAGCCATGGACAACTGCTGCGTTGCGAATACATTCCCCTCGGCAGCCGGTTGATCGTCAACTTCGTCTATGATCCCGCCGACGCCATGGGCATCAATATGATCACCCATGTCAGCCATGCCATCTGCACCATGATTTCGGACCATCACGGCGGCCTGACTTTTCATTTCCCCTCCTCCATCCAGGCGGACAAAAAGGCGTCTTTCCATAATTTCCAAAAGGGCCGGGGCCGCAGCGTCCGCGCCCGGCTGTTACTGCCCGGCAAGGTAATCGGGGAACTGCTGCATAGCTCGGCCGAGATGATGCTGCGCTATTACCGTAACAATCTGGAGATCGGCCACCTGACAGGGGGCATCGGTTTCAACATGCACATTGCCAACGGTATCACTGCCCTGGGCCTGGCGACCGGCCAGGACGTGGCCTATGTGGGGGAAAGCGCCAACGGCCTGACCACGATCGAGGAGCATGGCGAAGACCTGCTGTTCGAGGTTACCATACCATCGCTGTATGTGGGCACGGTGGGCGGCGGCACGCGGCTGCCGACGCATCTGCCATGTTTGGAAATGCTGGGCTGCACGGAACCAGGCGGGGCCCTGAAATTGGCGGAGATCTTCGCCGCCACCTGTCTGGCCGGCGAAATTTCGGTACTGGCGGCAATCGCCTCGGACCAATTCGTCCGGGCCCACAACCGACTGGGCCGCAATAGGCCGGATTGACTATTCACCCGGGGCAATACCAAGGAGTGGAAGAAGGAAATTGGCTAACAATGATCAAGGACCAGGAAAAGGCGGCCTAACCTTCGACGCCGAAGGTCAGGAAGGCGGGCGATATCACAGCCGCCATTTTCATGTGCCGTCATCGGGATCCGGACTGACTATCGGACGTGGGTATGACATGAAAATGCGCTCCAAGAGCGAGATCCGCGACGATCTCATCGAAGCGGGGGTGGAACCCGCGGAGGCGGCCCTGATCTCCCAGGCCGCGGGCATGGCGGGCGCGCAGGCCGAGGAGTTCATCGAGGAGAACAACCTTGAAGCCTCGGAAATCTCTATCGAGCAGCAAGTGGAGCTGTTCAATATCGAATATGCCCGCAAGGAGGCGGATACCAGGCGGCTGGCTACAAAGGCGGATGTTACGCAGGTCTATGGCGCGACGGATTGGGATTTGCTTGATGCAACAATCAAGGAAGTGCTCGTCGATCTGCGCTTTCGCGGCGACTACACACCGGCCACCCGGCGCTTTATCCAGAAATGTGTCGCCGACAATGATCTGGAGGCCTTTGCCCGGGAGATCGGCGATCAGGCCAATTGGCGGAATGTGCCTGAAGACCGCTTCCAGCGCCGCAGGAACAAATGCGAAGAGGCATTGACCTAATCCTGTCCTTTCGCCACCGACAGGAAACTGAAGCTGACAATGCCGCTTAAGAATGGAGAGGGAATATGATGAACCTTGAGGGAAAAGCCGGAATCGTAACGGGTGCCGGGCGCGGCATTGGCCGCGAAGTGGCGCTGCTGCTGGCCAGGGAAGGTGCCAGCGTGGTCGTCAACGACCCGGGCGTCGGACGCGGCGGCGAGGCTACGGACGAGAAGCCGGCGGATGCGGTGGTCGCGGCCATTACGGAAGACGGCGGCAAGGCCACCGCGAACTATGATTCGGTGGCCGAGTACGACAGTGCCGGGCGCATGGTGCAGCAATGCATCGAGAGCCACGGCAAGATCGATTTCCTGGTCAACGTCGCCGGCATGCTGCGCGAGAGGATGATCTGGAACATGACCGAGGAAGACTTCGATCAGGTCATCCTGGTGCATCTAAAGGGCCATTGGAATATGTGCCACCATGCCATCAAGGCCATGCGCAGCGCCCGCTACGGCCGTATCGTGAATTTTTCCTCCGATGCCTTCAAGGGCTCGGTCGGGCAATGCAACTATGCCGCCGCCAAGGCCGGTATCATCGGCCTGACCCGCTCCATCGCCCGCGAAGCCGGCCGCTACGGCATAACCGCCAATGCCATGTGCCCCCTGGCCGCGACCCGTATGACGGTAAATGATGCGGTGATCGCCGGTTGGAAACGCCGCCTTGATGCCGGCCTGTTGACCCAGGCGCAGTATGAATCGCGCATGGCCATGCCCGGCCCGGAATATGTGCCGCCGATGGTGGCCTATCTGTGCACCGAGGAAGCCCGCGATGTAAATGGCCAGTTGTTCCATGCCGAGCGTTCGCGCATCCATACCTACTACTTCGGCGAGGAAGCCCGCGTGATCTTCAAACATACCGATGACGGCATGTTCACCGTGGACGAGTTGATAGAGACCATCCCCGCCTCCCTAATGGAAGGCATTCCCAACATCGCCCCGGCGGAGGAAGCCTAGGAACCGAGCCGCCAACCGCCACGGCGGTCCTCCAAAAGCGTTGCTGCAAAAGCCGGGTTGGTTTGCTAAATTCTTGCTTGGCGGAGGAGGTGCGTATGCCGGCCGGAATATCACGGGACCAGGCTAAGCAATGGTGGCTTCGTTGCGTCAGTTGTTCCGAAGCCTCGGCGACCTTGATTAACCGAGACGGTGGCGACGAAGCTCCGTTGATTGAACAAGCCTCCCACCTATTTTCGGGCGGTTTCATGCATCAAGGTCATGCCTGCGGCCACTTGTGGGGAGCCGCTCTGGTGGCGGGGAACAGGGCATCGAGAACTGTTCGGGGCGAACACGCGAAATCGGCCGCCGCGCTCCATGCCGCCATCCGGCTCGCCGAGGCTTTCTCCGAGGACGGCTGGTCCTTCACCTGCCGGGAGAATACCGGCGTGGAGTTGACATCATTGGCGGGCCGGCTGCGATACCTGCGATCGGACAAACCACGGGCATGCGGTCGAAAAGCGCTAGCCTGGACTTCCCAGGCCAGCGCCGCGATCGATACTGCCTTGTCCGAGTTCGATCCCGATTCCGTTGTCAAACCATGCGCCAACTGCGCCGTGGAATGCCTGCGATGGGTTGCCCTGCCTGCTGGCGTTCAGGCCGATGATCGTTTTGTCGTTGCCGGCTTGGCAGGTGGTCTCGGCCTGAGGGGCGACGTCTGTGCGGCGATATCGGTCGGCGTTTTCGCCCTCTCCCTGCAATACTATGCCGATCGGCCTGGAGCGCGACGCGACGGCATGCTTCGCGCGGCAATTCAGGAATTGAATCTGATCGACTACGGTTTGCGGCGACAGCCGCAACAAATGCTTGGCGACTTTGCGGCACGGTTCGGTAGCCTCCGTTGCGAGGACATTACTGGCCGGAATTTTGAAAATATCGACGACCACACACTGTATGTTACCGGCGGAGGCTGTCGAGATGTCATCGAATTCACCGCGGATTGGCTCCAGGCTTGACGGACCGGAAGCTGCATTATTGAACGTCTCCACTTCGTCAAACGCCCGTCATGCCGGGCAATCATTTTCCCAGTTCCGCCCTAACTATCGACGCGCCCTCCCCAAGCGCTTGCAGTTTTTGCCGGGACAGATCGCGGCTCAGAGGCACCATGCCGCAGTTGGTGCAGGGATAAAGGCGCTCTGTGGACCGCGATTACTGCCTCAATGGCGACAAGATCGGCGTCACCTTGGGGGAGGCGATCAGCCTAACCGGGCGCGCCGCCCGCTGGTCCGCCGCCAGTACGCTGCTGGCGCCCCTGTCGCCGTGGTTCGCCGATGTGGCCGATCGGATACGGGAGCTGTAGCGGCGGCAAATATGCGGCTTTCGCACCGCCTCCCTAGGCGGCGCGTCCGGATCGGTATACAAAAGGCCAAAATCACGACAGTTGGAGGTGACGCCGCATGACGCGCGCGCTTGAAGGAATAAAGGTGCTCGACCTGGCCCGCTATGTTGCCGGGCCCTACTGCGCCCAGATGCTGGGCGATTTCGGGGCCGATGTGGTCAAGGTGGAGAAGCCCGAAGTCGGCGATGTCATGCGCGGGCCAGGTGCGGCGACGGGCGATGACCGGCTGTACATGCTGATGTACAACCGCAACAAACGTTCCATCACCCTTGATCTGCGCAGCGAACGGGGCAAGGAGATCCTGGCCGAGCTGATCCCGAAAGTTGATGTCCTGGTGGAAAATTTCCGGCCCGGCACCATGGAAGCCATGGGCTTCGGCTGGGAGCGGGTCTCGGCCCTGAACCCGGGCCTGGTGATGGCGCGCATCTCCGGCTTCGGCCAGGACGGCCCCTGGGCCAAGCGACCGGCTTTTGACGCCATCGCCCAGGCGGAAGCCGGATTGATGCATATGACCGGCGATCCTGACGGGGGCGCGACCATGTTCGGCGCCGTGGTGATCGACTATTCCACCGGCGCTCACGCCGCCATGGGGGTAATGGCGGCCCTGCACGCGCGCGAACGCACCGGCCGGGGCCAGGTCGTTGACGTGCCGCTGCTGGATACCGCCATGTCATTCCTGATGACGGCAGTGGCCGAACACCAGCGCGACGGCACGGTGATGGGGCGCATGGGCAACCGGGACCGCTACAGCGCCCCGGCGAATACATTTACGACCCGGGACGGCAAGCGCATTCACCTGATGTCCGCCGGCTTGAAGCATTTTGGCGCCTTGGTCGAAATTCTGGGCGAGGAAAAGATATTGGACGATCCACGCTTTGCCACGCCGGCGGACCGCCTGGCCAACGCCGATTTGGTGGACAAGACGGTGGCGGGCTGGTTCCTGCGCCACGACCAGGATTGGCTGATGGAGCGTCTGGTGGAAGCGGAAATCCCCTGTGCCCGTCTGGCCACCGTGGCCGAGGTGGTGGAGAACCCGCAGGTCAAGCATCGCGGCCAGATCATCGATGTGGAGCATCCCACCCTGGGAACCGTGCAGATGCAAGGCAACCCAATCCGCCTGACGGATACACCGGTGGAGGCCTACCGCCATGTCCCGACCCTGGGCGAGCAGACCGACGAGATCCTGCGCGATTGGCTGGGGATGGACGAAGGCGCCATCGCCGCCCTGCGTCACGATGGTGTGATTTAGTCCCGGGTTTTCGGCAGCACAAAATCAGCGGCCCGTTCCACGACCCGGACAACCTCGCTCAGATCGCCGTCCTTCAAGCCCATGGCCAGGGCCTGGCGCAGCGTGTGGTAGGTGGCGGAAGCGACATTCTGGGGCACTTCCAGACGCTCGGCTTCCATGCGCCACAGGGTCGCGTCCTTTTCGATGATGTGCATCGGCGCCTGCATGTTGAACTTGTGGTTCAGAATAAAGTTGGGCAGCGTCAACAGGGTGGCCCGGTTCTGGCCGGAGCCGGAGTTATAGACCGCCAGGGCCTTTTCCGGGTCGACGCCACCCTTGGCCGCCATCACCATGGCCTCCGCCGCGATCACCAGGTTGGTGAAGGACATGATGTTGTTGGAAATCTTGACCAGCTGCGCCTGGCCGATCTTGTCGCCCACATAGTGTACATCGCGGGCGAAGGCCTGCAGGAACGGCTCCACCTGATCAAAGACCTCCCTTGGACCGGAGGTAACGACCGTGATATCCCCGGCCCAGGCCCGCTGCACGCCGCCGGTAATTGGTGAGTCCAGCATGGCGATGCCCTTGGCCGACAATGCCGCCTCGACCTCCGCCACCGCCTCTGTTCCCATGGTGCCCAAGTTGACGAACGTCTTCATCCGGCCGCCCGCCAGGACGCCGTCATCGCCCGAAACCACGGCATGAAAACTTTCGATGCTGGGCATGCAGGCGAAGACTACTTCCGCATTGTCCGCGACCTCCCTTGGCGAACCGGCGATGCTGGCCTGTTTTTCGGCCAGGGCCTTCGTCGCCTCCGGTTCGATATCGAATACCACCAACGACTTTTCCTGATCCAGGACATTGCTGGCCAAGGGCGCACCGATGCTGCCCGTGCCGATAAATCCCGCTTTCATGCCCAACCTCCGACAAAAATCCCCCACGCAACACCGTGGCGAGTGTACCATAACCGTATAGCCAACGGTCCGGAATGGAGGACGGAATGCGTATCGGCATGTTCACCGCATCCCAATGGCAGGCGGACGAAGACCCGAAAGTGGTCCTGGCGAACCTGCGGCAACAGGTTCAGGCAGCACGGAAGAACGGCTTCTCCTCGCTGCTGCTGGGTCAGCATGTGCTGAGCGGCCCCATGGGCATGTTTCAGACCAATCCGTTGCTGGGGCAACTGGCCGACGATGCCGCCGGCATGCAGATCGGTCCCGGTGTGTTGCTGCTGTCCATGATGAACCCGGTATTGGCGGCGGAAGAAGGCGCCACCATCGACTGGCTGAGCGGTGGCAACTACGTCCTGGCGGCGGGCCTGGGCTATCGCGGCGAAGAATTCGAGGCCATGGGCGTGGATATCAAGAGCCGGGTCGGCCGCCTGAGCGAGGGGCTGGAGATTATCAAACGGCTGTGGACCGAAGATGTCGTCAATCATGACGGGCGCTATTTCCAGTTGACCGATGCCCGCCCCGGCGTGCGCCCGCAACAGCAACCGCGCCCGCCGATCTGGCTGGGCGGCGATGTGGAGGGCGCGATACGCCGCGCCGCGCGCCTGGCGGATGCCTGGCTGGCGGCACCGACCATGTCTTTTACCCGGCTGAACGAATGCATCGGGATATTTCGCGATGAGCGTCGGCAAGCCGGCCTGGACGACAATGTCAAATGCCCCATCGTGCGCGAATGCTTCATCGGGCGGGACGGCAGCCATGCCCGTGAGGTCTCGCGCGGGCCGTTGCTGGCGAAATATGCCGCCTATGCCTCCTGGGGGCAGGAAGGTGCGGCGGCCGGTGACTTCGAGACCGCCTTCGATGACTTCGTGGCGACCCATTTCATGGTCGGTGACGCCATCGAGGTCCGTGACCAACTGCAGCAATGCGCCGAGGAAACCGGCAGCGATCATTTCCTCATGCGCATGCACTGGCCGGGCCTGGACCAGGACGAGGTATTGGCCAATATCGAACGCATCGGGAAACTGATCACATGAGCAAGACAATGCAATTCGGCGTCATGCAGCGCGGCGTGTTCGAATGGGACGACGATATGTCGGTCCATTTTGACGAATTGATGGAACAGGCGCGCGTCCTGAACGAGCTGGGCTATGACTCGATTACCACCGGCTCCCACTTCTCAACCTATCCCCACCGGGAATTCATGCAGGTGCCCTATCTGTGCCGGGTCATGGCGGAGGCACCCAACGTGCGCCTGAATGCCGGCATCGTCCTGTTGTCCCTGCACAATCCGCTGGAGGTGGCGGAGAACTTCGCCGCCATGGACGTGATGTCCGGCGGGCGGGTGATCTTCGGCTGCGCCCTGGGTTACCGGGATGTGGAATACAAGGGTTTCGGCGTCAAAAAGGGCGAGGGCGTGGCCCGCTTCGAAGAAAATCTCGAGGCGATCAAGCGGCTCTGGACCGAGCAGAAGGTCTCCATGACCGGGGCGCGGTTCGAGCTGGACGAGGCGGTGGTTTCCCTGCCTCTGGTGCAGAAGCCCCATCCGCCCATCTGGATCGGCGCCAATGCGGACAATGCCATCCGCCGCGCCGCCCGCCTGGGCGACTGCTGGTATCTGAACCCGCACCAGAACCTCGCCACCCTGACCCGGCAGATGGATCTGTACCGGGCGGAACTGGATAAACTTGGCAAACCGTTTCCTGATGAACTGCCGATCCGCCGAGAGGTCTTTTGCGCGCCCAGCCACGAGCAGGCGGTCGAGATTGCCGCGCCCTACATCAAGGCGCAGTATGATCTGTACAAGACCTGGGGCCAGGACAAGGCCATGGCCAAGGGCGATCAGGATATCACCATGGATTACGAGGATCTGGCCCGGGACCGCTTCATCGTCGGCGCTCCCGACGAGGTCGCCGAGGAAATGCTGCATTACAACGAAACCCTGGGCGTCAACCACATCATCATGAGCGTACAAGGCGTCGGCATGCCGCAAGCCCGGGTGCTGGACACATTTCAGTTGATGTCGGAGGAGGTTTTTCCCAAAGTTCGACAAGCGCTAAAATAATTCTTTGGGGGAACGCCATGGGCATGGAACAGGATTTTGATGCGGTGGTCGTCGGCGCCGGCTTCGCCGGCCTGTACATGCTGCACCGCCTGCGTGGGGAAGGCTACACGGTCCGGGTCATTGAGATGGCCGCGGGGGTGGGCGGCACCTGGTTTTGGAACCGTTATCCCGGCGCCCGCTGTGACATCGAAAGCATGCAATATTCCTATCAGTTCTCGGACGATCTGCAGCAGGATTGGGAATGGACGGAGAAATACGCCACCCAGCCGGAAATCCTGCGTTACGCAGAACATGTGGCGGAGCGCTTCGATTTGAAGCGGGACATACAGTTCAATACCCGCGTCACGGCCGCCGTGTTTGATGAGACGGCGGAGCGTTGGCGCATCAATCTCGAAGATGGCACCACCCTGGGCGCCAGGTTCTGCATCATGGCCCTGGGCTGTCTCTCCACCACCAACCTGCCGGAATTCAACGGTTTGGATGATTATCAGGGCGATAAATATCATACCGGCGAATGGCCCCATGAAGGCGTGGACTTCACCGGCAGGCAGGTAGGTGTTATCGGCACCGGATCGTCGGCCATACAATCCATACCCATAATTGCGGAACAGGCGGCACATCTGACGGTCTTTCAACGGACACCGAACTATGCCGTGCCGGCCTGGAATGAACCGCTGGACCCTGACGAAGTGCGTACCATCAAGGCCGATTACGCCGGCCTGCGCAAAAAGGCCAAGGCGCGTCCAACGGGCGTGGTCTTTCCCTTCAATGAATTTTCCGCCCTGTCGGTACCGGAAGCGCGGCGGCAGGAGATCTATCAGGAATACTGGCAGCGCGGCGGTTTGGCCTTCATGGGTGCCTTTGGCGATCTATTGGTTGACGAGGCGGCGAACGAAACGGCGGCGGAATTCGTACGCGGCAAGATACGCGAAAAGGTCGACGATCCGGCGACAGCGGAACTGCTGGCGCCACAAACCGTCTTCGGCTGCAAGCGGCTGTGCGTGGATACGGACTATTTCCAGACCTACAATCGGGACAACGTCAGCCTGGTCGATGTCAGCGAAGATCCCATCGATGGCTTCACGGCCACGGGTTTGACCGTGGCGGGCAAGCCGTACGAGTTCGACGCGGCGGTTTTCGCCACCGGTTTCGACGCCATGGTCGGTTCCTTCACCAGGATCGATATCAGGGGCCGGGATGACGTGGCGCTGAAAGACAAATGGCTTGGCGGTCCGCGTACGCTGTTGGGCTTGTGCAGCGCCGGTTTTCCCAACATGTTCATGATCACCGGGCCGGGCAGCCCCTCCGTCCTGGCTTCGATGATCCAGGCCATCGAACAGAACGTGGATTGGATCATCGACTGCATGAACCATATGCGCGACAACGACCTGGACGTGATCGAGGCCGAAGTGGCGGAGGAGGATGCATGGGTCGAACATGTCGGCGAGATCGCCGCGGGCTCCCTGCGGTCGACCTGCAGTTCCTGGTATCTGGGCGGCAGCATTCCGGGCCGGCCGCGGGTTTTCATGCCCTACATTGGCGGCTTTCCCACCTATGTGGAAAAATGCGATTACGTCGCGGCGGCTGGCTATGAAGGCTTTCGCCTGGCCTGATAATAGGTATGCGTTGTTGAAAGAGGTAGAGTATGGCTGAACAGGAAAGTCTGCCCCTGGCGGGTATCAAGGTCTTGGAATTTTCCCATGCCGTGATGGGGCCATCGGCGGGGATGATCCTGGCTGATCTGGGCGCCACGGTGACCAAGATCGAACCCGTGCCCAACGGCGATCGGACCCGGCATTTGCAAGGTGTTGGCATCAGCTTTTTTCCTCTGTTCTGCCGCAACAAGCAAAGCCTGGCCATCGACCTGAAGGCACCCGGCAGCCGCCCGGCGGTGGAGGCACTGGTCCGGCAATCGGACATTCTGTTGGAAAATTTCGCCCTCGGCACCATGGACCGCTTGAGCCTGGGCTACGACGATTTGCGCAAACTCAATCCGGGCCTGATCTATTTGCAACTTAAGGGATTTCTCTCCGGTCCCTACGAAGAACGCCGGGCCCTCGACGAGATCGTCCAGATGATGAGCGGCCTGGCCTATATGACCGGCCCGCCTGGAAAGCCCCTGCGGGCTGGTG
>JASLLM010000147.1 GCA_030747035.1 Alphaproteobacteria bacterium
CGGCAAGTCTTCTCGGCGGCAGGCCCATCATTTCCCCTTTCCCCCCTCGGGCAGCAACAGGCCGGTCACCGAATGGCGAATATCCAGCACCGCGCGGCCCGCCGCCATGACCTGTTCCATGGTTACGGCACGAACTTCATCGGGCCAGGCTTCCACCTGCTCCACGCTGAGGCCGGAGGTCAACGCGTCGCCGAAAATACGCGGCGAAGTAAACAAATTATCCCGGGCATAGATCGCCGCCGCCAACAGGCCGGTACGGGAGCGCTCCAAGTCTTCCGCCCTGAAACCCTCTTTCAGCGCTGCGGCGGCGACCTCATCCATGGCGGCTTCCAATTTGTCCAGGTCGACACCGGGCGAGGGCGTCGCATACAGCATGAAACTGCCCAGGTCCAAACCGGTGGAGCTATAGTAGGCGCCGGCGCTGGCCGCCAATTTGCGTTCCACCACCAACTCCCGATACAGACGGGAGGTCGTGCCGCCGCCCAGAAGATCAGCAAAAAAACTGAGAGGAATGGCATGCTGGCGATCACCGGCGCTACGCGTCGGGGCCAGATAGCCACGCCGCCAGGCTGGTTGGCTAACCCTGGCGTCCTTGAAAATAACCCGCCGGGCGGCCCTTTGTGGCGGCTCCTGCGGCCGGCTGCGGGGCGGTGTCGCGGCCCGGGGCAAAGGACCGAAATACTTTTCCGCCTTGGCGATCACGGCGTCCGCCTCGACATCGCCGGCGACGATCAGGATGGCATTGTTGGGCGCGTAATAGCGCTTGTAAAACGCCAGGGCGTCAGCATGGCTCAAGGCCTCGATTTCGTGCTTCCAGCCGATTACCGGTATGCCGTAAGGATGGGCAAGATACTGCGCCGCGTTCATGGCCTCGCGCAACTGGGCCGACGGGTCGTTGTCGGTCCGCGAGCGGCGCTCCTCCAGGACCACATTGCGTTCCGTCTCCACATCCTCGGCGGTCAATACCAGATTGACCATACGGTCGGCCTCCATGCTCATGACCAGATCCAGTTTGCCCTTGGCCACGTTCTGGAAATATCCGGTGTAGTCGTAGGAGGTGAAGGCATTGTCCCGGCCGCCATTGCGGGCGACGATTTTGGAAAACTGGCCCGAAGGCACCTTTGGCGTGCCCTTGAACATCAGATGTTCCAGGAAATGCGCGATGCCCGATTTGCCCGGCGGCTCGTCGGCCGCGCCGACCTTGTACCAGACCATGTGCGCCACCACGGGTGCCCGGTGATCCTCGATCACGACCACCTGCATACCGTTTTTCAGGGTATGGCTCTTGGGATGAAACAACGCCGCCTGAGCCGGCGCCATAGCAGCCGCCGCGGCCAGCAGAAGAACGGCAAGTACGGGATATATTCGGAACATGGGCCTGACACGACCTCCCCATTTCAAGAGCCCGGATTGCACCCTGATATGACTTCGGAGAAGCACTGTGCAAGTTATCAATTCAAAAACCCGCTCAACCTCTCGTGAAGCCTATTTGATGGGACTTGCCGGAATACTCTAGAAGATACCTTCCAGCCAGCCGCGCTTACGCCTTTTGATGACCGGCGTTTCGCCCTTGTTCGGTGCCTCTCCGGCCGCCGCCGCCTCCCGCAGCCGCCTTGCCTCCTTGCTGGCATCCACGGCGGCGCCATAGGCCGGCTTGTCCTGCCAGAACAACAGGCGGTCGGCGAACGATTTGTCCTTTTCCGCCAATACGGAGGTTTCCCGGTTGACGATCTCCCGGATCGCTGGATCGGCGTTCGCGGCGCCGGCTTTTTGCAGCAAGGCAAGCTCGCCGCCAACCGCCTTGCCGGAGGCACTCTTGCCAGCCGCGGTGCTCAAGGCATCGCGGGCAGCCTGTTGCGCCTTCGCCGAAGAATTCTTGCGCCCCTTGCTTGCCGAGGCGATCGCCGCCCGTGCCCTGTCGCGGGGCTGAACCTCCTGCGGCCTTTTCGCGCCGGGACGGGGCGGACGCAACGAGAAATCCGGCGGCATCACCAGCGGCGCCTTGGTAATGACGGTAAATTCATCAGGCGCCTTTTTGGTCAATCCGGCCTGCTCCTTGATGGTGTCACAAGCCGTTAGTCCGAACGCCAACAGCGCCGCGATCGCCACACCCGGATATTTCCCTGCCATGTTTCTAACCGTCCTTCACTTCACCGCTTGCCGCAGCCGGCCCATCCCCGCCGGAATCAGCGCGAAAACTGTCGTACAATAGCACAACAACGCCAATGGTAATGGCACTATCTGCCAAATTGAAGGCCGGCCAGTGATAGCCCATCAGATGAAAATCAAAAAAGTCCGCCACGGCCCCACGCAGGACCCGGTCGATGATGTTGCCCAACGCCCCACCGATCACCGCGCCAAGAGCCAGAGCGGGCAACCGTCTGCTTTGCCGCCACAGCCAGAAACCCAGGCCAAGGCAGACCAGGCTGGAAAATCCCACCAACAGCCAGCGCCCGGTTTCGCCTGATTGCAGCATGCCGAAGCTGATGCCCCGGTTCCAGACCATGACCAGATTGAAAAAGCCGGTAACCTCCAACCAGCCTCCCTGCCCCTCCAGCCAGCCGATCAGCCAGGCCTTGCTCGCCTGATCGAGGATCACAATGACCGCGGCAAGGATCAGCGCAACACGCATGCGGCGTCCTCAGGCGGCGGCGTGGGCCGCGACGGCTGTCTCGCACCGCTGACAGACCGCGTTCTCGTCATCGGTGGCAACCTCCGGCAAAATCTGCCAGCAGCGGGCGCATTTGCCGCCCTCGGCCAGCCCCACGACCACACCGATATCGGCGATATCCTCGGCCGTGAAGGCCCCCTCCGGCACCGCGTCCTGCTCAAGCGTGATGGCGGAGGTGATACAGATCTCGGCCGCATCCAGACCATCCAACGCCGCCAGATGGCCGGCCGGAGCATAAACCGTAGGATGGCCCTGCAGGGAAGCGCCGATGCGTTTTTCCCGCCGCTCCACCTCCAGGGCGCCGGTGACGACACGCCGCAGGGTGCGCACCTTGGACCAGCGTTCCGCCAGACCGTCGTTGCGCCATTCCGCCGGGATTTCGGGGAACTGGCGCAGATGCACACTGTCATCCCCGGGGAAGCGCGAACGCCAGGCCTCTTCCGCCGTAAAGCACAGGATTGGCGCCAACCATGCGGTCAGGCAGGAAAACACCTGATCCAGCACCGTGCGCGCCGCCCGCCGCCGAACCGAGGCGCGGTCGTCGCAATACAGCGCATCCTTGCGGATATCCAGGTAGAAAGCCGACAGGTCATTGGTGCAGAAATTGCCCAGGGCCACGTACAGGCGATGGAAATCAAAATCATCGCAACATTGGCGCACCAGTTCATCCAGTTCGGAGAGGCGGTGCAACGCCCATTGGTCCAACTCCGGCATCTCCGTCACGTCCAGGCGCTCGCTGTCGTCAAAGCCGGCCAGGTTGCCAAGCAGGAAGCGCAAGGTATTGCGCAGGCGGCGATAGGCGTCCACCTGGGCCTTGATGATCTCGTTGCCGATGCGCTGGTCCACGGCATAGTCGGAACTGACCACCCAAAGACGCAGGATATCGGCGCCGAATTGATCACAGACTTTTTGCGGCGCGGTCACATTGCCCAGGGATTTGGACATCTTGCGGCCCTGGTCATCCAGGGTGAAACCATGGGTCAGCACCGCATCATAGGGCGGACGGCCGCGGGTGCCGCAGGCTTCCAGCAAGGATGAATGAAACCAGCCCCGATGCTGATCGGAACCTTCCAGATACAGCGACGCCGGCCACTGCAGTTCGGGTCGCTGTTCAAGGACATAGCTGTGGGTGGAGCCAGAATCGAACCAGACGTCCAGAATGTCCTCCACCTTCTCGAAGTCGTCGGCGTCATGATCCGGCCCGAGCAATTCCGCGGCATCGGCGTTGAACCAGGCATCCGCGCCGTCCTTCGTAACGGCGGCGATGATCCTTTCGTTCACCGCCGCGTCCTTCAGGGGTTCGCCGCTACGCTTGTCCATGAACAGGGTGATCGGCACGCCCCAGGCCCGCTGCCGCGACAACACCCAGTCGGGACGGTCGGCGATCATGGCATGAATGCGGTTGCGCCCCGATCTGGGTACCCAGCGCACATTGTCGATACCGGTCAGGGCCGTCTCGCGCAGACCGGTGGTGCTCATGGAAATGAACCACTGCGGGGTATTGCGGAAAATCAACGGCGCCTTGGAACGCCAGGAATGGGGATAACTGTGCACCAGCTTGCCATGGGCCAAAAGGGCCGAGACAGAGGTCAATTCCTCAACCACGGATGCGTCGGCCTTGAAGACATGCTGGCCGGCGAAGATCGGTACGTGATCGAAGAACACGCCATCGCCGTTGACGGTTTGCGGCACTTCCAGGCCATGGGCCATGCCGACCTCGAAATCCTCGGCGCCGTGGCCAGGCGCGGTATGGACAAAACCGGTGCCCGCGTCATCGGTGACATGATCGCCGGGAAACAGCGGCACATCGAATTCATAGCCTTGGCCGCGCCAGGGATGGGCGCAAATGGTCTCGGCCAGAACATCATGATCCACATCGCCCAATACCTTGTGGGCGGTGATGCCGGCTTCGGAACAGATCTCGCTAAGCAGCTTGTCGGCGACCACCAGTTTCTCGCCGGTACGCGCCAGGGAGCCGTCTTCAACGCTTTCGATTTCGATCAGGCGATAGCTCAGGCGCGAGCCATAACAGATCGCCCGGTTGCCCGGCATGGTCCACGGCGTCGTGGTCCAGATGACGATGGCGGCATCGCTCAACCGTTCGTCGGGCGAGGACACAACGGGGAAGCGCACATGGATGGTGGTGGAGGTGTGGTCATGATATTCCACTTCCGCCTCGGCCAGGGCGGTCTTTTCCACCACCGACCACATCACCGGTTTCGAACCGCGATAAAGCGCGCCGTTCATGAGGAATTTCAGGCATTCGGCGACAATCTGCGCCTCGGCCGGATAGGCCATGGTGGTATATGGATCTTTCCAGTTGCCGATCACGCCCAGGCGTTTGAATTCCTCGGTCTGCACGGTGATCCACTTGTCGGCGAAGGTCCGGCATTCCTTGCGGAACTCATCAATGGGGATATCGTCCTTGTCCTTGCCGGCCTTGCGGTAGCGCTCCTCGATCTGCCATTCGATGGGCAGGCCGTGACAGTCCCAGCCGGGGACATAGTTGGCATCCTTGCCCAGCATCTGCTGGCTGCGGTTGATGATATCCTTGAGGATCTTATTCAGGGCATGGCCGATATGGATGTTGCCGTTGGCATAGGGCGGGCCATCGTGCAGGATGAATTTCTCCCGGCCCTTGGAATCGGCGCGCTGGCGCTCGAACAGGTCGATCTTCTCCCAATGCTCCAGCAGCTTCGGCTCCAGCTTGGGCAGGCCGCCACGCATGGGAAAGTCGGTTTGCGGCAGGAACAGGGTGGCTTTGTAGTCAGTCGTCATGGGGGCAGATCCCCGAATTTGAGAAACAGAATTTTGTTAAGGCATCCACCGGCCTTGGTGCCATGGGCAGGTCGGAGGGATGGTCGAACGGGTTCCCGGCCCTAAAAAGAGGCCGGGCCGGTAATTCGAATTATTCGAGCCGCTATCAGGCACATGGCGTGGCGGTTTGAAGCGTCATGAAGCATGGCGGCTATGTAGCAGGGGGCCGGCTGGCTGTCCATAGAAGCGACACCTATGCGCCGAGCTCCCGGCCCCTCTTTTCCGCCGCCTTCACAGCGGCCGTCATTAGCGGCTGCAGACCGCCATCCGCCGTCAGAACCTCCAGCGCCGCCTGGGTGGTGCCGCCGGGCGAGGTGACGTTGACGCGCAATTGCGCCGCATCGTCATCAGATGTCCGGGCCAGCTCGCCCGAACCGGCCACGGTCTGCAAGGCCAGGCGGGCCGATAACTCCGCATCCAGGCCGACTTCGACGCCGGCCTGGGCCAGGCATTCGATCAAATGGAAGACATAGGCCGGGCCGCTGCCGCTGACGGCGGTCACCGCGTCCATCAGGCCTTCATCATCCAGCCAGGCGGTGTCGCCCACCGCCGCCATCAGGCCGCCGCATAGTTCCCGCTGGGCGGCGCTGGCGTGAGCATTGGCGCAGAGCACGGACATGCCCCGGCGCACCGCCGCCGGCGTATTCGGCATCACCCGTACCACGGCGGCGCCGTCGCCCAGATTGGCCTCGAAAAAACTGATCGGCGTGCCGGCGGCAATGGACAGGAATACCGCGCCAGCCGCCACGAAACGGCTGTAGCTTGGTACGACATCGCCCATGACCTGGGGCTTGACCGCGAAAATCACCACGGCGGGGGCAAGATCCGCCGCGATACCATCCGCATCCGCCAATACGGCAACGCCGTCCGGCACCGCGCTACGCTCCGCATCCAGGGCCGGTTCCACCACCACGACCTGATCCGCCGCAATACCCTGATCCAGCCAGCCGCCCAGCAGGGCGCCGCCCATCTTGCCGCACCCGACCAGCAGGACGGGTCCAGATAATCCGCTCATGTCCGACATGATTTAGGCTTCTCCCATGGTCTCCAACATGGCGGCGGCAATGGCTTCGGCCGGCGCCTTGCCCCCCCATATAACAAATTGGAAAGCAGGATAGAAACGTTCACATTCAGTGATGGCGATCTCGATCAGTTCTTCCATCTGCCTGGGATGCATGCCCGCACCGCCCCGGGTCAGCACCGCATGACGGTACATGGGCACGCCATCCTCGATCCACAGATCGAAATGCCCCAGCCACATACGCTCGTTCACCATGGCAAGAAGGCTGTGCACATCCGTCTGACGCTTGCCGGGCACGCGCATGTCATAGGCGCAGGCCAATTGCAGCCCGCCCTGTCCCGAATTAAAGGAAAAGCCCAGGTGATAATCGCACCAGGTGCCGGCAACCGTGACCGACAATTCCTCGTCACAATTGCGTTCGAACGGCCACTGGTGCGCGGCAACGATGTCCTCGACCAGATCCAGCGGATTATCCACCGTAGCGACGAAATCTTCCGCACCCATGCTCATAACATTGTAGCCCCACATATTGTGGTGTCAAAAGGCCAATACACCATGTGGAGTAATCTTGCAGAAGGCCCGGTTGGGCGCAAGGGGACTCTCCTGGGCCGGGGACTGGCCCGGAAAATGGCCAGAAACAAGTCTATTTTTTGGCGGATTTAGGCGGCTTTTTTGCCCCTGCAGCCGATTTCGCCTTGGCTTTGGCAACGGTCTTTCGGGCGCCTGTTGCGGCCGCCTTCGACTTGCTCTTGGCATTGGGGGGCTGAATCGCCTCTTCCAGGGCAGCGATACGCGTCTTCAGTGCTTCGTTTTCCGTCCGCGCCTTGGCCGCCATGGCCTTGACCGCATCGAACTCCTCCCGGGTCACCAGGTCCATGCCATCCAGAAGCCGTTCCAGCCGCTGGCGCAGCAGCATCTCGGCCTCCTTGCCGGCACCCTGCACCAGGCCGGCGGCGGAAGTGGCAAGACGGGAAACATCATCGAACAGACGGCGGTTTGCGGACATCGCGGCATTCTCCTTGTGGCAGGGCCACTATGGCCGGGCTTGCTTCCAGTGGCAAGCAGCCTTGCGGGAGAACGTCGCCCCGGCTATATCGATCCGATGATTGCAAGCGTTTCCAACACCTATCTGGCAGCCCTGGCCTTTCCTCTGATCGATCCGGTCCTTGTGCAACTGGGGCCTTTCGCGATCCGCTGGTATGCCCTGGCCTATATCGCCGGGCTGCTGTTGGGCTGGCGTTACATGCTGCGCCTGAACAAGCGGCGGGCCCATTTGGCGGCTTCCGAAGTGATCGATGATTTGTTGGTCTGGACCATCGTCGGGGTGATCCTGGGCGGGCGCTTTGGCTATGTGCTGTTCTATAATTTGCCCTTTTACATTGAAAATCCGTTGCGGGCCCTTGCCGTCTGGCAGGGCGGCATGTCGTTTCATGGCGGTCTTCTGGGTGTCATGGTGGCGATGATCTGGTTCGCCCGGCGGCGTCAGTTAGAGCTGTTGCGCCTGAGCGATCTGATGTCCTGCGCAGTGCCGTTGGGGCTGTTTTTCGGCCGCATCGCCAATTTCATCAATGGCGAACTGTACGGCCGCGCCACCGACCTGCCGTGGGCCGTGCTGTTTCCCCACGCCGGTCCCCTACCCCGGCATCCCTCGCAACTGTATGAAGCGATCCTAGAAGGCGCCCTGTTGTTTGCCGTATTGGCCTGGCTGGCCTGGCGGCGCGATGCCCTGCAACGACCCGGAATGCTGACCGGCGTTTATCTGTGTGGCTATGCCCTGGCCCGCGCCGTGGTCGAACTGGTCCGCCAGCCCGACGCGCAAATCGGCCTGTTGCCCCTGGGCACCACCATGGGGCAGTGGTTGTCGCTGCCGATGTTGCTGGGTGGGCTGTATCTGGTCTGGCGCGCCCGGCGTCCCGCCGCATGAATCAGCTACGGCAACATTTGGCCGAACGCATCAGCCTGGATGGGCCGCTGTCCATCGCCCGCTTCATGGCCGAGGCGCTGGGCCATCCGCAATGGGGCTATTACATCAGCCGCGACCCCTTGGGCCGGGCCGGGGATTTCATCACCGCGCCGGAAGTCAGCCAGATGTTCGGCGAGCTGATCGGTTTGTGGTGTGCCGACCGCTGGCGGGCCCTGGGCGCACCTGATCCGTTTAATTTGGTCGAGCTTGGGCCCGGCCGGGGTACATTGATGGCCGATGCCCTGCGCGCCGCCGCCGCCCTGCCTGGCTTTACCGCGGCTGCCCGGATACAACTGGTGGAAACTAGCCCGGTGCTGCGCGCGGCGCAAAAGCAGGCCCTGGCGAATAGCGAAGTCAATTGGCATGACCGCATCGCCGATCTGCCGCCCGGACCGGCCATCGCCATCGCCAACGAGTTTTTTGACGCCCTGCCGATCCGGCAATTTCAGCGCAAGGAAGATGGCTGGCACGAACGCATGGTGGCTTTGCGGGAGGACGAACTATGCCTGCAGCTCAGCCCCGGCATCGTACCCAGCGCGCCCTTGCCCGACGGCGTTCAGGCCGCGCCTTTCGATGCCATATTCGAGGTCTCGCCGGCCCGAACGGCGGCGATGTCGGAGTTGTGCCAGCATCTGGCGAAATATGACGGCGCTGCCCTTGTCATCGACTATGGCCATGAACGTAGCGCGGTCGGCGATACCCTGCAGGCCATGCGGGCCCATGAATATGTCGATCCGCTGGCTCAGCCGGGTCAGGCGGATTTGACCGCGCACGTGGACTTTCAAGCCCTGGGCGATGCGGCCGCGGCGGCCGGCGTGATCGCCCATGGCCCCATGACCCAGGGCGGGTTCCTGCAACGGCTGGGCATTGCCACCCGTGCCGATATCCTGCGCCAATGGGCGACGGCGGCACAATCGGATGCCATCGATGCGGCCTTGCATCGCCTGACGGACCGCGATGAAATGGGGCAACTGTTCAAGGTCATGGCGATTTCCGCCGCCGACCCCGCACCGCCGCCTGGTTTCGAGGAAATCTGATGCAGCCGCGCCCGATTAGCCATCCCTATTTGCACACCGAACGGACGCCGCATGGCTTTTTTACCCGTGAGGGCGGCCTGTCGGACGGCATCCATGCCGGCCTGAATTGCGGTTACGGCTCCAGGGACGCGGGCGATGTGGTACGGCGGAACCGGGCCCGCGTTGCGGATACATTGGGCGTGGGGACGGAAAATCTGATCACCATGTATCAAATTCACAGCGCCGATGTCCATTTGGCCGAGCAGCCCTGGCGCCCCGATGGCGCACCGCGGGGCGATGCCATGGTCACCACGACGCCGGGCCTGGCCCTGGGCATTCTCACCGCCGATTGCGCGCCCGTGCTGTTCGCCGACAGCGAAAATGGCGTCGTCGGCGCGGCGCATGCCGGCTGGAAGGGCGCCTTGTCGGGCGTTCTGGAGGCGACGGTGCAGACGATGGCGGACCAGGGTGCCAGGCGGGAGCGGATTTCGGCCGTGCTGGGCCCCTGTATCGCGCAGGCTTCCTATGAGGTCGGTCCGGAGTTCGAAGCGCGGTTTGTTGCGCAAAACAGGGGATATGCCGCCTTCTTCGCGCCGGCCGAACGGCCCGGTCACTATCAGTTCGATCTGGCGGGATTTGTCATGAGCCGGCTGGCCGGCCTCGGTCTGGGCCAATGCCACGACCTAGCCCTCGATACCTATGCCGACGATCAACGCTTCTACAGCTATCGCCGTTCCTGCCACCGGGATGAGCCCGACTATGGCCGTCAGATCGCCGCCATTACCCTGTCGACAGATTAATCGCGGGAGTTCCCATGACCATCGCTACCGTACAGGCCGACCGTTTCTCCATCCCACTGCCCGAAACCCTGTCGGACTCAACCCATGGCGAGATGAGCCATTTCGAACTGGTCACCGCGCGCATCCGAGACGTGGATGGCGCCGAGGGCCTGGGTTATACCTATACCGTCGGTACCGCCGCCAACGCCATTGTCAGCCTGGTTCGCGATGACCTGACACCATTGCTATTGGGTGCCGAGGCCAGCCGGATCGAGGATCTGTGGCAGCGCATGTGGTGGCATCTGCATTACGCCGGACGCGGCGGCCCGACCAGCTTTGCCATTTCCGCCATTGATATCGCCCTGTGGGACCTGAAGGCCAAGCGGGCCGGCCAGCCGTTATGGCGCCTGCTGGGCGGCCATGATGCCAATGTCATGGCCTATGCCGGCGGTATCGATCTGTTCTTTCCCCTGGAAAAGCTGCTGGCCCAGACCCAGGGCAATCTGGACAAGGGCTTCAAGGCTATCAAGATGAAGGTGGGCCGCGACAATCTTGGCGAGGATCTGGAACGGGTCGCCGCCATGCGCAACTTTCTGGGCCCGGATTTTGCCCTGATGGTGGATGCCAACATGCGCTGGCGGGTGGATCAGGCCATCCGGGCCGCCCGCGCCCTGTCCGAATACCGCCTGGTCTGGCTGGAGGAGCCGACTATTCCCGACGATCCCACCGGCCATGGCCGCATCGCCCGCGAAGGCGGCCTGCCCATCGCGGCGGGTGAGAATCTGCACAGCCTGTATGAATTCCGCAATCTGATCGCCGCCGGCGGCGTCGATTTCCCGGAGCCGGACGTTTCCAACTGTGGCGGCATCACGGTCTGGATGAAGGTGGCGCATTTGGCGGAGGCCAACAATCTGCCCGTGACCTCCCACGGCGTGCATGACCTGCATGTGCACTTGCTGGCAGCCGTCCCCAACAAATCCTATCTCGAGGTCCATGGCTTTGGCCTGGAGCGTTTCATAGCCGATCCAATGAGCCTGAACGACGGCGGCCATGCCATGGCGCCCGAGCGGCCCGGCCATGGCGTGGAATTCGACTGGCAAGGTCTGAATGTCTATCAGGCGTAATTTGAGAAGGATTGCATTTCCATGACGCCGCGCCGCGCCTGGCTGTCTTATGTAACAGGATGGATACTTTTCACCGCCTCGGCGCTGTTTTTTGCCTACGCCGCACTACGCGCGGGTGATTGGCTGAAC
>JASLLM010000148.1 GCA_030747035.1 Alphaproteobacteria bacterium
GAATTAATCCGGATATTCAGGCCCCGCGCCGCACATTCCATGGCCGCCGCCTTGCTCAACAAACGAACGCCGCCCTTGGAGGCGCTATAGGCGCTGGTCAGGGACAGGCCGACAAAACCCAGAATGGACGAGGTGTTGATGATCGAACCGCCGCTTTCCTTCATGGCGGCGACGCCGTGCTTGACGCCGAGAAAGACGCCGTCCAGGTTGACAGCCATTGTGGCGCGCCACTGTTCCAGCGCAATTTCCTCTACCGGCACGCCGCTGGCGCCACTGACGCCGGCGTTGTTGACCAGGACGTCCAGGCGGCCATGATCCGCCCGCACCGTCTCGATGATCCTGATCCAGGCCGCCTCGTCGGTCACATCGTGGTGCAGATAGGCCGCTTTTCCCCCCGCTGCCGCAATAGCAGCGACGGTTTCATCTCCGGCCTCGTCCTGTACATCGCTCAACACCACCACGGCGCCTTCCCGCGCCAGTAGTTCCGCCGTGGCCCGCCCGATGCCCGAGGCGCCCCCCGTTACCAATGCCACCTTGTCCGCTACACGACCCATTTAATCCTCCCAGCAAAAATCTCGGTACAGAATGAGGCAGAGTGCTGGCCAGATCAAATGCCGAGCGCGTAAGATGCGGCAGATTTTGCAGGTAAATAGGCGAGGCGGACATGGATAAGGCGTTGTACGAGAAAGGTCTGGGCATCCGGAAAGAGGTTCTGGGCGAAGACTACGTGAACCGGAACATCAACAATGTCACGGACTTCAACCGCCATTTTCAGGAGATGGTGACGGAATTTGCTTGGGGCGGTGTCTGGGGCGATGAGGCACTGGAGAAAAAGACCCGCAGCCTGATCAATATCGCCATGCTGGCCGCCCTGAACCGGCCCCAGGAGTTCGAACTGCATTTCAGGGGCGCTATCAACAACGGTTGCTCCAGGGAGGAACTGCGCACGGTGCTGGAGCAGATCGCCATCTATTGCGGCATGCCGGCGGGCGTGGAGGCTTTCCGCATCGCCCGGCGTGTGCTGGACGACATTGAGGGAGGCGCCTGATCGTGGGGATGGAAAAACAGCCCGTCGTCGGCTTCATCGGCCTGGGCGCCATGGGCAACCGCATGGCGGCCAATGTCGCCGCCGCCGGCTTCGAAATGATCTGTTTTGATGTCGCCGGCACCGAAGAGCGCGCGCCCGAAGGCGCCGGCATTGCCGGCTCCGTGGGCGCCGTGGCTGCGGCGGCGGATGTCATCATCCTGAGCCTGCCCAACGGTGAGATCTCGGCCGCGGTGGCGGAAGAGATTATCGAGAGCAATCAGCGCACGGTTTCCACCATCGTCGATACCTCGACCATCGGCGTCGCCGCTGCCAAGGCCGTTCATGGCCGCTTGGCCGGCGCTGATCTGGCTTATATGGATGCCCCTGTCTCGGGTGGCATCGCGGGTGCCGCGGCAGGCACAATTGCCCTGATGTTCGCCGGCCCGAAGGCCGAATTTGAGGCGCTGTTGCCTGTGCTTCAGTCCATGTCGAAACGGCCGTTTCATGTGGGTGAGGAGCCGGGCCAGGCCCAGGCCATGAAGCTGTTGAACAATTTTCTTTCCGGCCTGGCATTGACGGCGACCTCGGAAGCCATTGCCTTTGGCCTGACCCAGGGCCTGGAGATGTCGACCATGCTGGATGTGCTGAATGTCTCGTCCGGACAGAACACGGCGACGTCGGACAAATTTCCCAACCGGGTGCTGACGGAGACCTATGATGCGGAATTCCTCAACACCCTGTACCTGAAGGATATCTCGCTGTATGTGGAAAATGTGTCCAATGCCGGCACCGCCGATACCATTAGCAAAAACCTGCTGCCGATCTGGCAGCGCTTCGCCGCCGCCGAACCCGGCGCCGATTTCACCAGGATTTTCCCCTTCGTGCGCGACCAGCGCTGAACCAGTGTCAGGAGTAGAGACATGAACAATATCGATCTGAACGGCCGCACGGCCATTGTTACGGGGGGAGCCGACGGCATCGGCGGCGCCATCACCGACCGTTTCCTCGCCTCCGGCGCCTCCGTCATCATGTGGGACATCAGCCAGGACAATCTGGATGCCAAGCTTGGCGCATCCGATGCCGGCGAGCGCCTGCAAGGCGTCAAGGTCGATGTGACCGAGCCCGATCAGGTGGCTGCCGCCCGCGACAGTGCCGTCTCGGGCATGGGCAAGATAGATATCCTGGTCTGTAACGCCGGCATCGCCGGCCCGGCCAAGAAAAGCTGGGAATACAGCTACGCCGAATGGCGTTCGGTGGTGAACCTGGACCTGGACGCGGTATTCGTCTGCTGCCAGAGCCTGATTTCCCACATGATGGACAACGGCTATGGCCGCATCGTCAACATTGCCTCCATCGCCGGTAAGGAAGGCAATCCCAACGCCTGCGCCTATTCCGCCGCCAAGGCCGGCGTGATCGGCCTGACCAAATCATTGGCCAAGGAAACGGCGGAGGCCGGCGTGATCATCAACTGCGTCACCCCGGCGGCGATCCGTACCGCGATCTTCGATCAGATCACCCAGGAACATGTGGACTATATGCTCTCGCGCATCCCCATGGGCCGCCTGGGGCAGGTTGACGAGGCCGCGGCCCTGGTGGCCTGGCTGTCATCGGAAGACTGCAGCTTCTCCACCGGCGGCGTGTTCGATCTCTCGGGCGGCCGGGCGACCTATTAAGGGACCGCCATCACCGGAATGGTCTCGCGCCGGACATAGGCAATCTACCAGCATCGAAAGATCGACTAGGCAAAACATGGCTTTACATTTTGAGATTTCGGAATATCGGCAACGGATTTCGGCAACGGTTTCAATGTTGCGGTCGCGTGGGTTGGACGGCCTTTTGATGTTTCGCCAGGAAAGTATGTATTACCTGAGCGGCTATGACACATTTGGGTTTTGTTTCTTCCAATGCCTTTATCTTGGCCTCGACGGGCAGTTGACACTGCTGACCCGGGCGCCCGACCTGCGGCAGGCGCAGAACACGTCCATTATCGAAGATATCCGGATTTGGGTTGACGGCGACGGCGTCACACCCTGCGATGATCTGAAGGCTATCTTGCAGGGCCATGGCTGCGCCGGCCAGCGCCTGGGGGTCGAATATGACGCCTATGGCTTGAACGCCAAGAACGGCATGATTCTGAATGCCACATTGGACGGATTTTGCAGCCTTGAAGATGCTTCCGACCTGGTCAGCATTCAGCGCATGGTAAAGAGCCCAAGGGAGCTGGACTATACGCGCCGGGCTGGCGAACTTGCCGATGATGCTTGGCGCCAGGCGCTCGGGATGACGGCCGCCGGCGCTGACGAGGGCGATATTCTTGCCGCGATGCAGGGTGCGGTATTTCGCGGCGGCGGTGATTACCCCGGCAACGAATTCATCATCGGCTCGGGAGCGGACGCGCTGCTGTGCCGCTATTTCACGGGGCGGAAGGTCTTGCAGTCGCAAGATCAATTGACGCTGGAGTTTGCCGGCGCCTACCGCCACTACCACGCCTGCATGATGCGCACGATCGTCGTTGGCGACCCATCGCCGCATCAGTTGCATATGTATGAAGCCTGTGCCGAGGCGCTGGCGGCCTGCAAGGCCGCCCTGACTGTCGGCCAGCCGATCGGCGGCGTCTTCGATGCCCACGCGAAGGTTATGGACGACGCGGGCCTGAAGCATGCCCGCCTGAATGCATGCGGCTATTCCCTGGGGGCGGTCTTTGCACCGATCTGGATGGATAATCCAATGCTCTACCACGGCAATCCAGTCATCGCGGCACCGGGAATGGTGTTTTTCCTGCATATGATCCTGATGGACAGCGCCGCCGGCCAGGCCATGACCTTGGGCGAAACGATAATCGTCGGCGATGACGGCAACGAAAGACTGTCCTCGGCCCCGCTTGAACTGGCCGTGCGCTAACCCGGCGAGATGCCCCGCAGCCGTTCGCTGCGCCGGCGCAGCAATTCAAGTGTCGCCAGCAGGGCGATGGAGATCATTACCAAAATGGTCGCCACGGCCAGAATGGTCGGGCTGATTTGCTCCCGGATGCCCGACCACATCTGCCTTGGAATGGTGCGCTGATCGAACCCGGCCAGGAACAGCACGACGACGACTTCATCGAACGAGGTGATGAATGCGAACAGGGCGCCCGAGATCACGCCCGGCAGGATCAACGGCATGATGACCTTGAAGAATGTTGTTGTCGGATTGGCACCCAGGTTGGCGGAAGCCCTGATCAGGGATTGGTCGAAACCGACCAATGTCGCGGTCACGGTAATCACCACGAACGGCGTGCCCAAGGCGGTATGGGCCAGGATGATGCCCAGAAATGTCTGATCCAGGCCGATATTGGAATAGAAGAAATACATGCCGGCGGCGGAGATGATCAACGGCACGATCATCGGCGAGATCAGCAAGCCCATGGTCAACGACCGATAGGGCATGTTGGAATTGCTCAACCCCAAGGCCGCCAGGGTGCCCAGAACCGTCGCCAGAATGGTCGCCGCGATGGCGATGATGAAGCTGTTCTGAACCGAATGGGTCCATTGCGTGTTGGAGATGAAGTCCTTGTACCAGCGCAGGGAATAGGCGTCCGGATCGAAGGTCAGCATGCCCTGGGTAAATGTGAAATAGGGCTCCACATTAAAGCTCAGGGGGATGATCACCAGGATCGGCGTGATCAGAAAGATGAAGATGAAGGCACAAATCAGGCGAAAGCCATAGTACCAGGCCGTCTCTACGGGTCCGGCGTATGAAGGGGGGGGCATGTCTATCCCAGCCTCATGTTATCGATACCGACAATTCTGTTGTACAGCAGATACAGCGCCAGCACCGAGGCCAGCAATATGGCGCCCAGGGCCCCCGCCAGACCCCAATTCAGGGACGACTGCATATGATAGGCGATCTGGTTTGATATCAGCGTGCCGTCGGTGCCGCCGACCAGGGCCGGGGTGATGTAGTAACCAATTGACAGAATGAAGACCAGAACGCTGCCCGCGCCGATGCCCGAAAGGGTTTGCGGCATGTAGACCCGTACGAAGGCGACCACCGGATTGGCGCCAAGCGATAGGGCGGCACGCATGTAGGTGGGCGGGATGGTCTTCATCACGCTGTACAGCGGCAGCACCATGAAGGGCAGCAAGATATGCGTCATGGCGATAATGGTACCGGTCAGATTATGGATCAGTTGCAATCTGTTTTCATCATCCACCAGTCCAAAGAAGACGAACAGATCGTTCAAGACACCCTGGCTTTGCAGCATGGCGATCCAGGCGGTGGTGCGAACCAGCAATGATGTCCAGAAGGGCAACAGGACAAAGATCATCAACAGGTTGGAATAACGCAGCGGCAGGGTCGCCAGCAGGAATGAAATGGGATAGGCCAATATGACGCAAATCACGGTGATCGCCAGGCTGATGGCGAATGTTCGGATAAACAATTTGCCATAGATGCGCCGGTTTTCGGGCTGCATGACGATTTCGCCGGTCTGGCCATACTTCATATCAACGGCGTTCAGATAGTAGCCAATCGTATAAGGCGCGGTATTACGTTTGATCACCGCCCAGGTCTCCAGGTCGCGCCATTTCTTGTGCATTTTCAGCACCTTGGCTTTGTAGGGTCCCTCTTTTAGGCGCTTTGATTTCCGGGCGGAACTGGTGATCATGCCGCGCAGGCCGGATTTCTCGTAGTTCAGGCGCGTGCCCACCTTGCCGATTTGCCGTGATTTGGCGCCAGCCTGCAAATCCGCCACCAGGGCCACGAAAACCGGCTCTTCGGGAATATCCTTGCCGTCCCAACCGGCCAAGGCGGCGCTGGTCTTCGGCATCAGGGTTCCCACGTGCCAGTTATCGACACTGCGGAAGGTCATATCGAAAATAGGGATCAGGAAAGAGAACAAAATAAACAACAACAGCGGCGCCACCAACATCACGGCGCGTATGCGGTTTCTGCGCAGGGCACGGTTCAGGCTGGCCTTTAGCGGCGTGCCGTCAGCGGCAAGAACGACCCCGCCAGCCGCAGTTTGGTCCGTCATCCCGTCGCCCCCGCCAGATCAAAAATTGACAAAAACAAATCTGAAAAACCGGTGGCGGGGCAGATCGCTCTGCCCCGCGCACCTAATCGCCGGCTTTATTGCAACAGCCAGGCCGCGAAACGTTCCTTCATTTCGTCGGCATTGTCGGCCCACCAGGCAAAGTTGGTCAGGAAACCCTGGTCCGCATACTTGGTCGGCATATGGGGTCCCATTTCGATGCCCAGTTCGGCATGCTTGGCAACCATCGGACCCGATGATTTGCGCGCCGGACCGTAAGAGATGTACTTGGCCTGATCCGCCAGCCGTTGGGTGTCGGTGGCGAATTTCAGATACTTCATGGCCTCGTCCAGGTTCTTGCTCTTGGCGGAAACCACATAACCGTCAATATCCAGCACCTGGCCATCCCACAGCATGGCGAAGGGTTGTTTCTCTTCGGCGATGGCGGAGAACCAGCGGCCGTTGTAACCAGTGCCGAACACGGCCTCGCCGTCGGCCAAGAGTTGCGGTGGTACGGCGCCTTCCGTCCACCAGACCACATCCTTCTTGATGGTCGCCAGCTTGGCGAAGGCACGGTCCTTGCCGGCATCGGTATCCAGCACGTCATAGACCTTGTTCAGGGGAACGCCATCCGCCAACAGGGCCCATTCCAGATTGTTCACCGGGCTTTTCTGCAAGGTGCGCTTGCCGGGGAAGTTCTTGGTGTCGAACACGTCCTTGATGGAGGTTGGCTTCTTGCCGCCCCAGGCATCATCGCGATAGGCGAAAACCGTGGAATAGATGATCAGCGGAACGAAGCATTCGGACTTCAGGGTCCCATCCAGGAAATCCTTCGAGGCTGGCGTGCCGTCCGGTGCCTTGGCCATTTCCTTGTCGATATCGATAGGCCGGAACATGCCTTCGTCGCAACCCGTGATGGCGTCGGAAATAACCACATCGACCACGTCCCAGGTCACGTTGTTGGCTTCCGTCTGGGCCCGCATTTCGGCCAGTCCGCCACTGTAGTCAATGGAATTGATCTTGGTGCCGGTCATTTTGGTGTAGGGCTTGTGATAGGCCTTCATCTGGCTGGCCGTATAGGCGCCGCCCCAGGACACGACATTCAGGTCGCCGGCCTGGGCCGTCGTGGCGATACCTGATATGGCAACGCTGGCGATCACGATCGCCGTTGATTTCAAGATTTTCTTCATTGTTTCTGTACTCCCTTGTTTTGGTTTCAAAATTATCAATCCGCCCCGTTGCACCGGGCCTGTTTGTCGTTGTCTTCAAGCTCCTTCAGGCATCAAATTTCAAGCATCCAATGCCCGGCAGTCCTCCGCTTCCCAGCCGATCTGGGTTATTTCGCCTTCCTTGAGATGCACATGACCATGTGAATTGGGCACCTTGACGATGAATTCATCGTTGCCGGAAAGGCTGACCCGGCTGCGGATGTGATCGCCGAGGTAAATCAGTTCCTCGACCTTGGCTTCCAGGGAATTTGTCGATTCTCCCTGGGCCGCACCAATGGTCGCCCGCTCTGGACGAAGAGACAATGTAGTGCGCGAACCGACACCGTCCACGTTGACCGACAGCGCCTTCACCATGCCGCCGCCACCTTCCAGCTCGACCTGGCAGAAATCTCCATCAATGGCCTTGACCTCTCCGAACAGGCGATTGTTCTCGCCGATGAAACCGGCGACGAAGGCGTTTAATGGTTTTTCGTACAATTCATCAGGCGGGGCCAGTTGCTGCACGATGCCGTCATCGAACACGGCAATGCGGTTCGACATGGTCAATGCCTCGGACTGATCATGGGTCACGTACACCATGGTAACCTGCAGATCCTCGTGGATATGCTTGATCTCGTACTGCATTTCCTCGCGGAGGTTCTTATCCAGGGCGCCCAGGGGTTCGTCCATCAATACCAGTTGCGGCCGGAAAACCAGGGCGCGGGCCACGGCGACCCGCTGCTGCTGGCCGCCGGATAGCTGCGCCGGACGGCGGTCGCCAAAACCGCCCAGGCGAACCATATCCAGGGCGCCGTTTACTTTTTCGGATATTTCGGATTTGCCCATGTTCCGCACTTGCAACGGAAACGCCAAATTCTCCGCCACGGTCATGTGCGGGAACAGGGCGTAATTCTGGAACACCATGCCGATGCCGCGCTTGTGCGGCGGCACGTTGTTGATGGGGACGCCATCGAGATAAATTTCACCATGGGTGGCCGGCTCGAATCCCGCCAGCATCATCAGACAGGTTGTCTTGCCCGAGCCCGACGGCCCCAACATGGTGACGAATTCGCCCCTGGCGACGTCAAGATTGAAGTCTTTTACGACAAGCGTTTCGCCATCATAGCTTTTTTGCACGGATTCGAATTTGACCAGCGTGTCGGACGCATCGGACATTTGACCCCACCACCCCGTTTCGTCTTTATCAGGCCTGGAATTTTCCCATGACCCTTGTTTGCTTAATCTTATGGCGCGAACAGTAACACAGATTTTTGCAAATGGTCATTTGGAATTATTGCTTGCAAACCGCAGCAAAATTGGCCGCCGGGCCATGCAAAAATCGCAGGGCAGCAATGCGAATTTGGCGCGTTTCCCGGAGCATGTTCAGGACTATATGAACGCGGTGAAACACGAAATTGCGCAGGCGCATTACATAGGGAGATCTGCCATGAACGTTCAAAATTTCAATGCCCCCGCCGCCCCCGGCACGCCGCTGGTTTCCGCCCTAAGTGAAACCATCGCGCCAATCGCCAATATCATTGCCGCCGCCTTGATCTCCCTATCGAAGCGGTTCGCCAATAGACGTGACGACAGACCATCGGGCGCTGCCGTTGTCCCGGCCCCGCATGTCGCCATGGTGATGGTTCCCGGCAACTATGTGACGGAGCCGTTCCTGCGGCGCTAGCCGAATTGGAATATCGACGGCAAAAAGCCGGCCGCTTTGACCGGCTTTTTGTTTGCCGAAAGCATGTGGTTCGCATGGTCGGCGGCATCATCACCGTGGCGGCGGCCTGTTCTCTTTCTCCGCCTCCGCCTATAAGTTGCTACTGTTCTCAACCGCGCCCTGCATGACCCTGAGGCTGTCGCACCGCCGCAATGAACGACCAAGCGGGGTCATGGGGCAATATGGAAGGTTCTGACCCATGAGCATTGCACTCACTCCCATTGGATACGTGCGCGGCGGCCGCGTCGAGGCGCGGGACGATGATTGGGACCGTGAGCAGGCAGTCATCGAACTGGATAGCGGGCAATTCCGGGCCGACGCCCTGGCCGGCCTGGAAGACTTCTCCCATGTGGAAGTACTGTTTCATTTTCACCAGGTGGCGGAAGAAAAGATCGTCTCTTCCGCCCGCCATCCACGGGGCCGCGCGGATTGGCCCAAGGTGGGTATCTTCGCGCAACGCGGAAAGGGGCGCCCCAACCGCCTGGGCGTCAGCGTTTGCAAGGTCATCGCGGTGGATGGCCTGTGCCTGACCGTGCAGGGCCTGGACGCCATAGACGGCACCCCCGTATTGGATTTGAAGCCCTATCTCAGCGGCTTCGCGCCGCGCGGCGAGATCCGGGAGCCGGCCTGGGCCACCGAAATCATGGCCGACTATTGGTAGGCGCCGGGTACGCTTAGATCCCGATGGCGGAGAGGTCGAGACGTCCGTCTGCGACCGGCGGGCACCAGAAATGGCTGCCGGAAATGGCGCGGCTGAAGCGGAACAGGCCGTCGACGATGCCGTCTTCCTGCCCGGTCATGCGCCGCAGTTGCACTTCGAAGGCATCCAGGGTGGCGCCGAAGGCCACGAACATCAGGCCCTCGCCACCTTCATTGGCCCAGGGCATGGACCGGCGCAGGATGAAGGCTTCCGGATCGAAGCTTTCCTGGGCCGTGCGCTTGACATGGGCCGAGGCGGGGGCGTCGTCCAGTTCCTCATTATCGCTCAACCGCCGGCCGATGATATTGTCGCGCTCAACTTGCGGCAGGGTTGCGAATTGTGCCAGGTCATGGACCCATTGCTGGGCGGCAACGAAGCTGGAGCCATCCAGGACGCCGCCATCGTCGACAATGGCGGCGGCGCGGGCGGCATCGCCGTCGGGATTTTCCGTACCGTCCACATAGCCCGACAGATCACGGCCGCCGTCGTAGGTGAAGCCATCCACCATGCGCTCCCGGTCAAAGGCGGGGCGCAGCATGGCGGCGATTTCCCGCCCCGCATGCATCAGCCGCCCGGGGTCATCGCCCCTGATCCAGCACCAGATGTCGGCCTGGGTCGAGGGTACCTCGCAGCCCGGGCCGCTCAGGCTGGGAAAGGCACGCAGGCCCTCGACCTCGTGGCCCAATCCCCGGAGCAGTCCGGGGCCCAGTCCAACCACAAGCTCCGGCGTTACGGATCGCGCCGCCAGTTCCCGCAGGATCGGCAGCGGGTCGCGGCCGGCAAGTCGAGAAAATTCAACAAACCGAGAAGACCCTGGGCCAGGGGCAAGAATGCCGGGTTGGGGATTGCTCATGATCTGGATGCTCCTGCAACTGGATAAACGCTGCGCTTCATCAGATACCTGGGTCTCATCAGCCCCGTTGGCAAGTCCTGCCGCGAGATGCCTTGCCATTTCGGCAACAGATTGTTTCCGCGCGGGCATCTTGTCGTTGAGCCCAGGGCCGCCAAATAATCCAGTACATCGTCAGAGCACGTAGATTTGCTATAGTCACGACACTGCATTTTGGGGAATGGAGACAATCATGGCCTTAACCGGGATCAATCACCTGGCGTTCATCACCCACGATCTGGACGCCACCATCCGCTTTTACCGCGACCTGCTGGGCATGACGTTGGAGGCCGGGGTCGGCCACGACGGCTATCGCCACTATTTCTTCCGGGCGGGAGACTCGCAGATCGCCTTTTTCGCCTACGAAGGCGCCCAGCCCATGCACCCGAAGCCCCATGGCTCGCCCAGCCGGCAGCCCCTGGGGTTCGATCATGTCTCCATGACCTGTGAAAGCCGGGAAGATTTGTTCGCGCTCAAGGATAGATTGGAAGCGGCCGGCTTCGAAGTCTCCGGCGCGGTGGATCACGGCATCATCTGGTCGATCTATTTCTACGACCCCAACAACATTCCGCTGGAGATCAGCTGGGACATCATGCAGATCACCCAGCCCCCCGCCGTGGCCGACGATCTGCCCCTCGCCATCGTTGCCGAGGGCGCCGAGCCGCAGCCGGGCCACTGGCCGGAGGTCACCAGCCCCACCCCGGTGGAACAGATGACGGCCCACGCCGGCAACGGCTATCAGATGCGCGATGCCGCCCTGGCGGAAAAACGCGGCGACTATGTCCCGGAATACCGCGCCCTGATCTCCGGCACCTCCGACGCGGCGGAGTAGGGCTGAATCGTCCTAGAGCGTTTCCGGATTATTTTGGAGCATAGCCATCCTCGGCGAAGAAGTTCCAGCATTCCTCTGGTTTGAAGAG
>JASLLM010000149.1 GCA_030747035.1 Alphaproteobacteria bacterium
GCGATGGAGGAGGAATTAGCTAAATCAGCCGCGAAAAGCAAGCTAGATCTAAGATTATTCTGACCTCTATGCGCTTTTTACACAGCGTTTATGAATTTTCCGGAAACGCGGCGTCCTCGACAAACAGCTGCACGCCGCGCCGGCCCTGCCAATCGTCGGCCCGCAAATGACCCGCCAGGTGTAAACCGCGGCCCCGGGACGACAGCATCGCCTGGCCAAGTGGACTGTCCGCGACACCGAAAGCAATGCACTTCAGGCGCCCGCCGCGGGCGCCGGCAAGGACCAGTCGTACATGGTTCTGCCCCACCAAATCGGCCTTAACCACCTCCGCATTGGCGATGGCGAAGCGGGGCTCGGGGTGACCGGCTCCATAAGGTCCCGCAGCTTCCAGGGTATCGAACAGATCACGAGTCGCCCCCGATACGGTCAACGCGCCATCCAGGCCCAGGGAGTGGCTTTGCGGCTGCCCGGCCATGGCCTGGGCAATGCGTTCGCTCAGGAAGGCATCCAACGCCGCCACCTTGTCAGCCGCCACGGTCAGACCCGCCGCCATGGCATGACCGCCGCCGGCCAGCAATAGGCCGGCCTGCTTGGCGGCGGTAATGGCGGCGCCCAGGTCGACGCCGGGGATGGAGCGGCCCGATCCCTTGCCCACGCCGCCATCCATGGCCACGATGATCGTGGGCCGCCGGTAGCGGTCCTTCAGGCGGGAAGCGACGATGCCGATGACACCCTGGTGCCAGCGGGGATCGGCCAGGAACAGTAACGGCTTCTGCCCACCACCCTTGGCCTCCGCCATCTCCATGGCCTGAGCCTGAATGGCGGCCTCAATCTCCCGGCGTTCCAGATTGAAGTCGTTCAGCTTCGCTGCAATAGCCTGGGCCTCATCCATATCGTCGGTGGCCAGCAATTTGGCGCCCAGATGGGAATTTCCAACACGGCCGCCGGCATTCAGACGCGGCCCAAAGACAAAGCCCAGATGATAAGCACCGGGTTTTTGCTCCACTCCGGCCAAATCGGACAATGCCGCCAGGCCCGGATTGGCCCGTTGGGCGGCGACTTTTAGGCCTTGCGCCACCAACACCCGGTTCAAACCGGTCAAAGGCACCACATCACAGACCGTGCCCAGGGCTACCAGATCCAGCCATTGCAACAGGTTCGGCTCCTGCCGGTTCTGGAACCAGCCGGCTTGGCGCAAAGCGCGGTTCAGGGCCACCACCAACAGAAAACTGACACCCACGGCGGCCAACTGGCCCAGACCGCTGTCATCGTCCAGACGGTTCGGGTTGACCACGGCGGCGGCAACCGGCAAACGCGGCTCCGCCTGATGATGATCCACGACAATTGCATCCAAACCGGCGTCGGCGGCCACCTGCAGCGGCTCGAACGCCGCGATGCCGCAGTCCGCCGTCACCACCACGGCCACGCCCTGCTGCCGCAGCGCCAGCAGGGCGGCTGCATTGGGGCCATAGCCTTCCTTTTGCCTGTCGGGGATATAGACCGTCAATTCGGCGCCAATGGCCCGAAAGTAGCGGTCCAGCAGGGCCGACGAGGTCGCCCCGTCCACGTCATAGTCACCAAAGACAGCAACCTGTTCACCGGCGACGATGGCCTTGGTCAGGCGATCAGCGGCCTTGTCCATGTCGCGCAACCGCGATGGGTCCGGCAAGGCGGATTTCAAGGTGGGGTTCAGGAAATCGTCGCCGTCCTCGATCCCGACGCCGCGGCCAGCCAGAACCCGGCCCACGATATCCGGCAGGCCCAGACGCTGGGACAGCGCCAGGGCGACACGGTCATCGGCGGGCCGTTGCCGCCAGAAGCGGCCGGATACCGATTGCACCACGTCCAGCACGGCCTTGTCCTCCATCGGCGGGGAGGAAGCCGCGATCTGGTTCATGGTTCTACTTGACGATGGGGTGTTGCATGCGAATCCAGCGCACGGTACCGGTGCGGGCCCGCATGGCAACGGATTCCGTGGAAAGATACCTGGCCGTGCGCCGCACCCCCTGCAGCATATTGCCGTCGGTGACACCGGTGGCGGCAAAAATCACATCGCCCGAGGCCAGATCGGTAATGGCGTACTTTCGGTTCAAGTCCTGCACCCCGACCTTGGCGGCACGGCCGCGTTCGTCATCGTTGCGGAACAGCAGACGGCCCTGGATATTTCCGCCAATGCAAAGAAGCGCGGCGGCGGCCAGGACGCCCTCGGGCGCGCCACCCGTACCCATGTAAATATCGATGCCGGTTTCCGGCATGGCGGTCGCCATGACACCGGCCACATCGCCATCGCCGATCAACACGATGCGGGCACCCGCCTCGCGCACGGCGGCGATCAGCTCCCCATGCCGGGGCCGGTCGAGAATACAGGCCACCACATCCTTGGCATCCTTGCCCAGGGCCGCGGCCACATTGTTGACGTTTTCCTCGGCCGAATTGTCCAGATCAATGGCATCGACGGGCACCATTGGCCCCGCGGCGATCTTGTCCATATAGACATCCGGTGCGTTCAACAGCCCGCCATGTTCGGACAATGCCAGCACGGCCAGACCGTTCGGCATGCCCTTGGCGGTGATCGTGGTGCCTTCCAGCGGGTCGAGGGCAATATCGATTTTCGGGCCATCGCCGGTGCCGACTTCCTCGCCGATGAACAGCATTGGCGCTTCGTCCCTTTCGCCCTCGCCAATCACTACGGTGCCCGCCATATGCAAACGGTTGAGCGCGGTGCGCATGGCATCCACGGCGGCCTGGTCGGCTACTTTCTCATCGCCCCGACCCATGGTTTCGGCCGCGGCTATGGCGGCGGCCTCGGTGACCCGCACGGCCTCGATCGTGAGATTGCGGTCCAGTATGATTTTTTCGGCCATTACGCGCCCCTGTGATTCTCTGTACAGAATATTGTAGCGAATCCGCCGCGAAACTATAGCGTCTCAATGCGGATGATTTTCGGCTCTTCAACCACCGAATCCAGCCCGCCGATCAAGCTCATGGCTCGGGACATGGCCGCTTCCTCGTTCTCGTGGGTTATCAAGACCACCGGCACGGCCTCGCCCGGGTCGCGGCCCCTTTGCAGCATGGAGCCGATGGAAATCTGCTCATCCCGCAGGATGGCCGAGATATCGGCGATCACGCCGGGCCGGTCCAGCACCGAAAGCCGTACATAATAGGGACCTACGTGACGGTCCATGGGCGCGGCAGGAAGCGTCCGCAGACTATCGGCGGGGACCGAGAACGCGGGCATACGGATGTTGCGGGCAATGTCCACCAGATCACCAAGCACCGCCGATGCGGTCGGCCCTTCACCGGCGCCGCGGCCTTCGAAGACCACCCGGTCGACGAAATCCCCTTCCGCCACCACGGCGTTGAAAACGCCATCCACATGGGCGATCGGCGTACCTTCGGCGACCATGCAGGGATGCACCCGTTGCTCTACCCCATGGTCGGTCAGGCGCGCGATCGCCAGCAACTTGATGCGGTAGCCCAATTCCGTGGCAAAATCGATATCGATCGCCGATACCTGGCGGATACCCTCGATATGCACGGCGTCCAGGTTCACCGGACAGCCGAACGCCAGGCTGGTCAGGATGGCCAATTTATGCGCCGCATCCACACCGTCCACATCAAAGGCCGGATCAGCCTCGGCATAGCCCAGGGCCTGGGCCTCGTCCAGGACATCGGCGAAATCCCGGCCGCTGTCCCGCATGGCGGAAAGGATATAGTTGCAGGTACCGTTCAGGATGCCGTAAACCCTGGAAAAACTGTTGCCCGCCAAACCCTCGCGCATGGCCTTGACAATGGGGATGCCGCCGGCGACAGCCGCTTCGTAGTTCAAGGCAACGCCTTGGGCTTCAGCGGCGACTGCCAGTGCGCTGCCATGATGGGCGATCAAGGCCTTGTTGGCGGTGACAACGTCCTTGCGGTTGGCAATTGCGGCTTCCACGGCCAGCTTCGCCGGGCCGTCATCACCGCCGATTAATTCAACCAGCACATCAATGTCGGCGCTGCCGGCCATCGCAACGGGGTCGTCGTGCCAGGCGAAGGCGCTGAGGTCCAGGCCACGATCACGACTTCTGTCCCGGGCCGAAACGGCGGTAACCTGCAGGGGCCTGCCACAGCGCGCCGACAGCAGATCGCCATGTTCCGCCAGCAGGCGCACCACACCGCCGCCCACCGTGCCCAGGCCGGCGATGCCAAGGCGCAAGGGCCCCGTTTCCGACCCTGTCATTGCGCCGCCGCACCGTGTGCGTCTTGAACGTCCGCGATATCCATGTCTTTGTAATCCTGCAAGAAACGTTTGATATTCCGTATCGCCTGACGGGAACGATGTTCGTTCTCGACCAGGGCGACGCGCACGAAGCCATCGCCGTATTCACCAAAGCCTATCCCCGGCGACACCGCGACCTTGGCCTTGTCCAACAACAATTTTGAAAATTCCAGCGAGCCCAAATGAGCGAAACCCTCGGGCAGCGGTGCCCAGGCAAACATCGTCGCCTGGGGCAACGGCACATCCCAGCCGGCGGCACCGAGGCCCTGGATCAGAACATCCCGGCGGCTTCTATACAGATCGCGGATGTCCTCGATACAGTCCTGGGGGCCGTTTAGGGCGGCACAAGCCGCCACCTGGATCGGCGTGAAGGCGCCGTAGTCCAAATAGGATTTGATCCGGGTCAGCGCCGCAATCAGACGCCTGTTTCCACTGGCAAAACCCATGCGCCAACCGGGCATGGAGTAGGTCTTGGACAGCGAGGTGAATTCCACCGCCACCTCCCTGGCCCTGGGCACCTGCAGGATCGAGGGCGGCGGATTGCCATCGAAATAGATCTCCGCGTAGGCCAGATCGGAGAGCAGGAATAGATCTTTCTGCCGCGCGAAATCCACCATGCGCTCGTAAAACGCCAGGTCGACGACTTCCGCCGTGGGGTTGGAAGGATAGTTCAGGACGAGGGCCGTCGGTGGCGGTACGCAATGGCGCACCGCAGCTTCCAGGTTCTTGAAAAAATCCTGCTCCGGCCCCACCGGTATATGGCGAATGACGGCGCCGGCGATAATGAAACCGTAGGGATGGATCGGATAGCTGGGATTGGGCGCCAGGATAACGTCGCCGGGCGTGGTTATGGCTTGAGCCAGATTGGCCAGGCCCTCTTTCGAGCCCAGGGTGACGATGGTTTCCGTCTCTGGATCGATATCAACACCGAAGCGGCGCTGATAATAGTTCGCGTTGGCCAGGCGGAGGCCCGGAATACCGCGCGAGGTGGAATATCGGTGGGTTTTTGGATCCCGCGCCGTCTCCACCAACTTGTCGATGATATGACCGGGCGGCGGCGTATCGGGATTGCCCATGCCGAAATCAATAATGTCCTCGCCCCGAGCGCGCGCCGCCGCCTTCATTGCGTTCACTTCGGCGAACACATATGGAGGCAGTCGCTTTATGCGGTGAAAATCAAAGGGCATTGGTCGTCATCATCGGCTCTATTTGACGTTTCCCGTTCGTCGGAACAGCGGTTGTTCCGCTGTCCGGAGGGCAGGCTTTATGCCCGATTTATTTGACCGGGGCGAGACCTAACGGACAAAAACCTCAACCCTGCGGTTCTTCGCCTCACCACCGGGCATGAATTCAAAGTATAACGGTTCCGCATCACCCTTGGCCTGCACCACGATCTGTTGGGCGGCGACGCCGCGGCGGCGCAACTCCCCCGCCACCCTGTTAGCCCGGTCCAGAGAGACATTGAAATTGACCAACTTGTGCTTGGCGTAATCCATGTCCCCGGTACGCTGGCTGGCATGACCGACCACGTAGATTGTTTTGCCCTGCTGGCGAACCTGACTCGCCAGTTGTCCCAGGCGCTTCTTTTCCTGACCGCTCAAACGGGTCGAACCGTGACGAAAGCGGATCAGTACGGGCGCGCCGGGCAACCGGCGCATGGCGCTGTTGCTCATCTGTGGCGAGGCCATTGCGCCCGCCTGGACGCCCTGATCGGTACCGCTCAGCGAGGCATTGAAAGCCTGTTGCACCACGCCGGGCACCTTAGTCGGCCATTGTCCCGCAATTGGTGCGGCGTTCGGGGCGTTAAAGACATTGCCCGGCTGGCGCACGACGGGACTGCCCTGGGCCGCCAATGACGAGGCAAAGGCCTGTTGCAGTATTGTCTGGTCTTGGCCAAGGCCCAGATTGACCTGCACCGAGGGTGACTGCATGGCCACGGCTTGCGCGGGCGGCGGAATGAGCTTCGGCGCGGCAAGAGTTGCCGCCGGCGTTGCCGCCGCGGGAGCCCGGGTGATCGGCGCCACGGCGGCCGGTGCCTTTGGCAACGCCGCCACGCCCGCCACCTGTCGGCTGCTTGTACTGGCGGCGGATTTCTGAACCACCTGCGGTATCGGGCGGCGCGAGACTTCAGCCACTGGTTCAGGCGGCGGCGGCAGGCTGCCCCGGCGCTGCACAATGGATGGCACCCGTGTCAGACCGCTAGAATTCGAGGCTCGGCCGGCCACGGGTCGGGGTGGGGCGGGCAATGATGGCGAGGCCGGCCGGGCCGCGGTTCCCTTGGTGGCGGGAATTGCCGCGAGTTGCTTTTTGCTTGCCGGTTTTTTCGCCATGGGCGCGCGCGGCTTCGCCACCGGCGTCGATGCCGGCTTCGGCGGAGCGGCCGCCATGCGTTGATCGCCGGCGCGCAGATTTTGATCGGTATAGCGGGCATTGTCCCGATCCGCGACCAGGCTGTTGGCCAGTTTCTGCCGGCTTTCGGCCGAGCTGGCCGGCTCCGGTTTGGCGGGCGTTTCGCCTAACTTGGGAAAAGGCTTGTCAGCGCCCGGTGCTCTGGCCGAGGGTCTTGGCGCCGGAGGCAGGTTTTCCACATCTTCCCCGAACATATCGCCAAACCAATCGACCGGGTTGCCCCAATTGGTCGGATTGACCCAGTCGGGCGGCGTGGCCCAGTCAGGCGCGTCCGGCAACTGGGAACAGCCGGCCAGGGCCAGAACCAACGTCAATGCCGTGAAGGACCGGGCGGCAGGCCCGAATTTCCGCGGCGCGCCCGGCGCCTGCGCGATTGCGGGAGCCATGCCTTGGGCGCGGCCCGCGCGTACCTTAGCCATTAGTCCGTTCATTGCGCACATGCTCCTTGTTACTGGCGATGATCGACCCTAAATCTCCAGCCGGCCAACTCGCACTATTGGCCATTGTTATAGTCTTCAGGTACCTTGCTAACAACCGCTTCTATGTTAAACGAATCACTTGGGCATTGTATGACCCAGCCCGATTTCGTCAAACCGAGGATCAAGAATAGCCATGGCCCGAGAAAGCGAAAAGACCACGGACGGAGCAGCCGGTGACCAGGCGGCTGAATTTTCCGCCAACATGATCAAGGTTGCCGAGCAATGTCAGACCCTGGTTGGCAATTTTCTGCAGCAGCAGGCCACGGACGCGGGCCGTGGCGATCCTGATCCGTTGAACATTGGCAACGCCTTTATGGAGCTGACAGCGCAGATGATGGCCGACCCCGCAAAGATGGTCGAGGCACAGATGGGGCTGTGGCAGGATTACTTGAATCTGTGGCAGAACGCCGCCAAGGGCATGCTGGGCGAAGGCGCGGAAGTTGTGATCGCACCGGAAAAAGGCGATAAGAGATTTCGTGCCGAGGAGTGGGAAAGCAACCAGATATTCGACTTTATCAAGCAGTCGTATCTACTGACCTCGCGCTGGGTGCAGAATACCGTGCGCGAGGTGGAGGGTCTGGACGAGGCCACGGCCCGCAAGGTGGATTTCTACACGCAGCAGTTTACCGATGCCATGGCGCCGACCAACTTCGTCGCCACCAACCCGGAGGTCCTGCGCGAAACTATCGAGAGCAAGGGTGAGAACCTGGTCCGGGGCCTGTCCAACATGCTGGACGATCTGGAACGGGGCAAGGGTAAGCTGGCCATTAAAATGACCGACCTTGATGCCTTCAAGGTCGGGGAAAACATCGCCGTCAGCCCCGGCAAGGTGATCTGGCAAAGCGACCTGATCCAGTTAATTCAGTACGAGCCCACGACCGAACAGGTCCACAAACGGCCCCTGCTGATCGTGCCGCCATGGATCAACAAATTCTATATCCTGGACCTGAAACCGCAGAATTCATTCATAAAATGGGCCGTCGAACAGGGCCTGACCGTGTTCGTCATCTCCTGGGTCAATCCGGACCAGGCCCTGGCCGAAAAAACCTTCGAAGACTATATGTTCGAGGGCATCTATTCAGCCCTGGACGGGGTCATGGCGGCCTGTGGCGAGGACGAGGTCAATATTATCGGTTATTGCCTGGGCGGCACCTTGACCGGCGCAACCCTGGCCCATATGGCCGCCAATAACGACGAACGGGTCAAATCGGCGACTTTCTTCACCTCTCTGGTGGATTTCCAGGTGGCGGGTGAACTGTCGGTCTTCATCGATGACGCGCAGTTGGAACAATTGGAACAGAAGATGGAGGAACAGGGCGGCATTCTGGATGGTGCGGCCATGGCCACCACCTTTAACATGCTGCGTTCCAATGATCTGATCTGGTCTTTCGTCATCAATAACTACCTTATGGGCAAGGATCCTTTCCCTTTCGATCTGCTCTATTGGAACTCGGATTCGACCCGCATGCCGGCGAAAATGCACAGTTTCTACCTGCGCAGCATGTATCAGGACAACCTGCTCTCCCAACCCGGCGGCATCGAGTTGGGCGGCTGCCCCATCGATCTGCGCAATGTGAATATTCCCGTGCACATTGTCTCCACCAAGGAAGATCACATCGCACCGTGGAAAGGTACTTACGTCGCGACGCAACTATACAGCGGCGAGACCACCTTCACCCTGGCGGGATCGGGTCATATCGCGGGCATCGTAAATCCGCCCAGCGCCAAAAAATACGGCTATTGGAGCAATCCGGAAAATCCGGCAACGCCGGACGAATGGTTCGCCGGGGCCTCCCAGCACGAGGGCTCCTGGTGGCCGCAATGGGGCGAATGGGTCGCCAAACATTCGGGCCGTAAGGTCAAGGCGCGGCAACCGGGCAGCAAGGACGCTCCGGTGCTGGAGGATGCGCCAGGCAGCTACGTGCTGGTCCGCTCGGACGGATAGGAAGGAGTTCAGTCACTACAATGTCTGATGTCGTAGTAGTCGAGCGCGCGGGCGAGATCGCCATACTGCGCTTTAACCGCCCCGATAACCTGAACGCCATTTCCCTGGCCCTGGCCCAAGGTGTCGCCGCCACGCTGATCGAGCTGGACAACGACGACACGGTCAAAGGCATCGTCTTAACGGGCGCGGGCGAGCGCGCCTTTTGCGCCGGCGTCGATCTGTTCGAGGCGCGCGGCATGCAGGTGGCCGATATCGAACATTGGTTCGGCACCGCCTGCAATGTCTACAAACAGATCTTGCTGACCAACAAGCCGGTGATCGCCGCCATCAACGGCATCGCGGCGGGCGGCGGCTTTCAAATCGCCATGGTCTCGGACCTGCGGGTGGCCCACCCGGGCGCCCGCATGGGCCAGCCGGAAATCAACGCCGCCATTCCCTCCATCATGGGTTCGTACTGGATGTCGCTACACTTGGGCTGGTCGAAGAACCAGGAATTGTCCATGACCGGCCGCCTGATGGACGCGGCGGAGGCCGAGGCGCTGGGTCTGATCAACTATATGGTGGACCAGGATCAGGTCGTCGCCAAGGCCTGCGAAGTGGCCGAGACCCTGGCCGCCAAGCCGTCCGTCGCCTGGGCCCGGACCAAGGCGCGGTTCCGCGAGGTCGCCCTGGCCGGTTTCGACGAAGCCTTCCGCGCCGGCGTCCTGGGCCAGCAGGAATCTTATGCCAAGGGCGAGGCCCAGGCGGTCATCGAAGCATTTCTGGCCAGCCGGGGCGGTGGCAAGGCCTGAGGGTAACAAGCCGTCACTCGGGCACGCCGGAGCCCACGTCGACGTAGGTGTATGCGTGTGCCAGCGGCGCCGGGTCGTCAGTTTCGTCGCCTATCCGGGGGCGCTCGCCGTATATGTCCGCTGCCGCGAAGAGCTTCATCGGTTCAAGCCGCGATATGGGTGCGACCGGCAGCATCAATGACTTGAACGGCGTGGCGAGACCGCTACGCCTGACAACTATGGTGTCGCCGAGGCCGCCGCACGGTGTTGATACCAGATCCCATACCCTCTTTTTTCGGAGCGGCCGTTCATCCTCCGGTGCCAGGTCAATGTAGTTCTGACCCGTGAGATCCCGGCTCACCAATTCCCCGTGCCAGCCGGCAAATAGACGGAATACCACCTGTTCAGGTGAGAAAGCGTCTAACACGGTCACATGACCAAGCGCCGCTCCCAGATGCTCGGGCATGACACCATCGGATGACGGCAGCAAATCATCGCCGCGCCACCGCTGCCACGCTTCGAGCAAGGCAAGACAATGTGGGGCGTCCCCTAGAAGTCCGGCGCAATCGGTCAGCGTAATCATCAACGACTCTCGAAACGATGGCGAGGCAGGAACTTACCATGATACCGCGGCGAACAGGTCCAAAATAACTGACCAAAATCCTTGCCCGGGCTTCACAGATATTCATCCCAATGGCCATCACAAGACTTGATGCCTTCCGCCAAGCTGGAATAATTTGGCCGGAGCAAGGAATTTGAAAGTCATCCGGGACCGCCCGCCCGTATGGCATGTTGACCTGTCCATGGGAGAACGATCATGCGCGAACTTACCGCACAGCCGATTGAAGAGACCGCGTTTGCGCCCTACGGGCAGGTCCTGTCCGATCCCGGAGCCGGCAACCGCAGCGACTACGCGGCGCAAATCAGCAACGGCCGGCCCGGCATCGATATCAATCTCGCCGTGGTGCGGGCGATGCCGCCCGAAAGGCTTCCCATCGAGGTGACGAAGATGGAACGCCATCCCCTGTCATCGCAGGCGTTTCTGCCCCTCGACTGCGACCGCTACCTGGTGATCGCGGCTTTGCCCCAGGGCAAGGACGGCCCGCCCGATCTCTCGACCCTGCGTGCCTTCATTGCGCCGGGACAGGTTGGCATCAACTACAACGCGGGCACCTGGCACTTTCCGCTCACGAGCTTTGACCGCCCTTCGACGTTCGGCCTGTTGATGTATATGGACGGCGGGCCCGGTGATGAGGATTGGCATACGCTGACGCAACCATTTCGTGTTAACATCACGTAACACGCGAGCAGCGTGACACTATCGCTTAGGCTGGCGACTTGCCCCCAAACGCGCTGACTTTCAGGCCGAAAACAGGGTTGCCCGCCTGTTCGGACCGGAGCGGAACAGACCGAAGAC
>JASLLM010000014.1 GCA_030747035.1 Alphaproteobacteria bacterium
CTGCAGATCGTCGGCAGGCCGTTCGCCGAAGGCCGGGTGCTGGCCCTGGCCCAGGCCTACGAGCAAGCCACCGAATGGCACCTGAAGAGACCAAGTATCTAGGTATCGGCGTATTTCTCCACCATATCGCGCCAGGCCAGGACCTCTTCCGGGCTGCCCAGTCTGGTCCGCAGACCGGCCATGGGCGTGACCGGAACCAGCAGGCGGTCGACGCCGGCGGCAGCCAAGCTGGGAATTTCATCCAGGTCATCAGGCAGAGAGGTCGTGATCTCCAGGGCATCGGGGTCACGGCCATGTTCGACGGCGCTTTCCCTGGCGATGGCAATCAATTCCGCCGGCGCGCCACGGGCTGGAAAAAAGCCGTCGCCCAGCCGCCCCGCCCGCCGGGCGGCCGGTTTGGAATGGCCGCCCACGATGATCGGTACACTGCCGTTGACGGGTTGCGGCCGGCAATAGACGTTGTCGAAGGAGGCAAACTCACCATGATAGGTGGGCTTGTCCTGGCCCCATAGGGCCCGCATGGCGCCCACATAATCATCGGTGCGGGGGCCGCGGTCGTCGAACGGCGTGCCGATGGCGTCAAATTCCTCGCGCATCCAGCCGACGCCGATGCCGAGGAGGATGCGGCCTCCCGACATATAGTCCAGGGTCGCGACCTGTTTCGCGGTAATGACCGGATTATGCTGGGGCAGGATCAGGATGCCCGTGGCCAGATTGATCCGCTTGGTCGCCGCCGCCACATAGGCCATCCAGATCAGCGGATCGGGCAGGGGAACATCGTCTTGGCCGCCGGCCATCTTGCCATCGTCGGAATAGGGATAGGCGGATTGGTAACCCTCCGGCACCACTGTATGCTCCACCGTCCAGGCGGATTCGAAACCGGCCTCCTCGCCCGCCTGCACCAACTCGACCGCCTCGGCCGGGTCGATATAGCGGCCGGTGTTGCAATAGCGCAATCCGAATTTCATGGCTCTTCCCCTTCGTTGTCCGACGCCATCATGAGCGCGAACGGGGAGGCGATCAACCACCCTGCAGCAGGATCGAGCCTGACTGCCACAATAACCGCAGCCCCAGGACGGTCAGCAAAATGGTCAGGGCAAATTGAAAACGACGGTCACCCATGCCGTGCAGCACCCTGCCCCCGACCAGCGTGCCGAGAATGCCGGTGATCATCATGCCGGCGACCAGGGGCAGATAGGGTGCATAGTTGAAACCCAACAATCCAAAGACGCCGATTTTCAGGCCATGTTGCAGCACCATGCAGCCGGCCTGGGTACCCACATGGGCCATGCGCTCTAACTTCAGGGTCTTTAGAACCGCCGCCACCAACGGCCCGGTGCCACCGATGAACATGGTCAAAAAGCCCGAGGCAACGCCGCCCAGCAACAGCGCGGCCCGACCGGATGTAACGGGTATCTTGCCCCAGGCGGACCACAACACGAACGAGCCCACGGCCAGGAATAAAAGCCAGTCAGGCAGGCGCACCGCGATCAGTCCGCCGATAATGGCGCCGACCACCCCTCCCAGGGTCAGGGGCAGCAGCCGTGACCAGCTGATATAACGCAACATGACCACGGAGCGGCCGATGTTGGAACCGAGCTGTATGACCCCGTGTATGGGCACCAAGGCGGTGGCCGGCATGATCGTCGCCATCACCGCGATAAGAACCATACCGCCGCCCAGCCCGAAGGCAGCCGAGATGAACGAGGTCACGGCACTGATCGCCAGCAGCAACAGCCCGGCCCATGGCGCCAATTCGGCGGGCAGCAGGCCGGCCCATTCGATTGCGGTCAAGGGATCGCCTTACGCTGTATTATCGAGGCGATAGATCCGAGTCGCCGTGTCATGGAACAGCTTGGCCTTTTCGTCGGCTGAATAGTCCGCCGTCAAACGCTTGAAGCTGTTCCACAGAACGTTGTAGCTGCAAGAACACATATCGACCGGAAAGTTGGATTCGAACATGCACCGCCCGGCGCCAAACTGCTCGATCGTGTGTTCATAATAAGGTTTGGTGGCGAGCATCAGCTCTTCCGAGGATGGCGGCCGGTCCCGTTCGTGCCAGCCGAAGCCATTCAATTCCATGTTGATGCCGCCCAGCTTGGCCACCACGTTCTCGCAGCGCGCCAGATCGCTAATGTCGCTCTGCCATTGGGCAAAATTCTCCTCCAGCTTGCCCTCGTAAGGCCCGATGCCCAGCGGACCGCCGAAATGATCCAGAATGATGGTGGTGTCGGGAAAGGCTTGCGCCAATTCGGTCAGCTCGGCGATCTGGGTGTGATAGCACCAGCCTTCGAAGCTCATGTCATGGCGCGCCAATTGGGCGAAACCGGCACGGAAATTTTCCTGTTGGTAGAGATGTTGCGGCGGCTCACAACGGGCATTGGGAACGTCCGGCGCGGCATCCCAGGTGCAGGAATGGCGAATGCCGCGAAAGCGCCCGCCGCCCGCCAGAAGGTGGGCTTCCAGGACCCCGGCCACATCAGCGCCCAGACACAGGTCCGCATGCCCAACGATGCCGGCTGCAACGCGCGCCTTGCCATATTCACAGCTGGCGCTCATGGCCGCGATACCATTGACGAATTCAGTCTCGCCCACCATGCGCAGGGGCACCGGACCATGGGCCCTGATCATAGCGCCGCATTCGATAAAGACCGTGGAGACAACGTTATGGCCGCTGTTCAGGTCTTCCAGGATCTCGTCAAGCAGATAACGATGGGCGACGCGTTCGTATTTGAACTCCCAAAGATGATGATGCGGATCACAGATCGGCAGCTCCGGATCAATCGTCTCCTCCACCACCTGGGCCAGCCATTCAGCATTCGTAGACTTCGTTGCCATTGTAGTTCTCCTCCTGCGCCAATTTTGTTGCCGTAAGTTTGGCCAGCGGACCGGTTTGGTCAAGCGCTTTGACGATGCCGCGATGTCAGCCGGGGGGAAAGCATGATATGTATGCATGGCAAATGATAGGAAGTCTTATGCCGGATGACGCCAAAACCAATGGTGACAGCGACGCGTTGATCGATGCCATAACCAACCTGCTCTCTCCGTTGCTGAATGCCATGGAGGCATTGGGCTATGTGGCGCGGCATCTGCATCCGCCACGGCTCGCCGAACTGGTGGCCAGCGTGGCGGAAGTCGACCCGCCCCTGCGCCAAGGCCTGGAAGAGTTCCGTGCCATGGCCTGGCCGGAACATCTGACCAGCTTCGCCGAGCGCATGGAGACGGCGGCGGTGGCCGTCTGCCATGGTTTTGACAATCTGCGCGCCGCGGTCGAGATGCCCGACGGCACCTTCCAGGCCTACCGGGGCATTCGGCAGAACAGCAAGGCCTTCGCCGCACTCTACCCCATTGCGACCATGCTGCCGCCGATCAACCGCTTTTTCCTCGATGATGCGGGCCGGGCGGACGAAGCCCTGGTGGACAAACTGGCCGGGGCGGATGGCGGCCGCGAAGACGTCGGGCTGATGCACGCCAACAATGAAAAAGGCAGCCGGGGCGGCTTTTCCATCTATGTGCCGGAATACTACGACCCGGATATCTCCTATCCCGTGATCATGGCCCTGCACGGCGGCAGTGGCCATGGCCGCGAGTTCCTATGGTCCTGGTTGCGGGCGGCACGTAGCCGCGGCGCCATCTTGATTTCCCCAACCTCCCGCGAAGCCACCTGGTCGTTGATGGAGCCTGAAGCCGACAGCAAGAATATCGAAGGCATCCTGAACTTCGCCAAGGAACACTGGAATGTGGACGCGACCCGGCTGCTGATGACGGGTATGAGCGACGGCGGCACTTTCAGCTATGTCTCGGGCCTGCAAAACACCTCGCCATTCACCCATCTGGCACCCATGTGCGCTTCGTTTCATCCCATGCTATTGGAAATGATGGACGCGGACCGGATCAGGGACCTGCCGGTCTATCTGACCCACGGCGCGCTGGATTGGATGTTTCCCATTGATGTCGCCCGAACCGCCAAGCAGGCGCTGACGGCGGCCGGCGCCGATCTGCAGTACCGTGAAATTGCCGATCTGTCACACACCTATCCCAGTGACGAAAACCAGCACATCATGGATTGGCTGCTGCGGGCATGAAGCCAGTGACGGCGCCGGCAACAGGGCAAAATTGTTGCGCCGCCCAGGTCAAATGCCCGTGATGCTCACAGGGAATATGACAAACCAACTATCGCGGCCTGAATAGATTCTCTATTATCGGCACTTCCAGGATGTTCGATCCATATCGGCAGGAGCAAGACATGACCGTTGGCCCGCGATTGCCCGGAAAAGTTGCGTTAATAACAGGTGGCGCGTCAGGTATTGGCGCCGCGACCGCGACGGCCTTCGCCCAGCATGGCGCCGCCGTCGCGGTGACTGATATGAACGACAATCTGGGCCGGGAGGTAGCCGCCAACATTACCGCCAACGGCGGCAAGGCGATCTATCTGCATCTGGACACCACCAACGAGGAACATTGGACCGAGGCCATGGTCGAAGTCCTGGCCAAATTTGGCGCGCTGCATGTACTGGTGAACAACGCCGGCATCGCTGACCGCCGCCCGGACAACAAGACCACGGTGAAGATCGAAGACACCACTGTCGAGGGCTGGGAGAGGGTTTTCGCCGTCAACTCCACCGGTGTCTTCCTGGGTGTCAAGCACGCCATCGCGCCGATGCGGGCGGCGGGCGGCGGCTCCATCATCAATATTTCGTCGATCTATGGCGTTGTGGGCTCCGGTGCCGGTTCAGCCTACCATTCATCAAAGGGCGCTGTGCGCACCTTCAGCAAATCCGCCGCCATTCAATACGCCGGCGATCAAATCCGGGTAAACTCGGTACACCCGGGCTTTGTTGATACGCCATTGACCGCCAATACCCACGCCGATCCGGAACTGATGGCACCGCGCCTGAACGCGACACCCCTGGGCCGCTTTGGCACGCCCCAGGATATCGCCATGGGCTGTCTATTCCTGGCCTCGGACGAGAGCGCCTGGATGACGGGCAGCGAACTGGTCATAGACGGTGGTATGCTGGCACAATAAATTTTCGGGCATTTGGGAGTTTCAGCGGATGATCTATGAATTGCGGATTTACCATTGCGTACCGGGCCGTTTGCCGGACCTGCTAATACGGTTCGAGACCATTACCTTGCCGATCTGGGAACGTCTTGGCATCCGCCAGGCCGGTTTCTGGACCACGATGATCGGTGAATCGAACCAGGATCTGACCTACCTTCTGGCCTGGGACTCCCTGGCCGAGCGGGAAGAAAAGATGGGCGTCTTCGCCGCTGATCCCGAATGGCTGAGCAAGCGCGCCGAAACCGAGGCCAATGGTCCGATCGTCGCCTCGTTGAGCAGTCAGTTCCTGACCCCAACCAGCTTCTCCTCCGTCCAGTAGTCAGCGCCGGGCCTGCAAGGCGGCGTTCTCGACCCGGATTCGGTGGCTGAGCAAAAGGGCGTTGAGGATCGAAAAGGTAATGGCAATGCCGTAAGCGGAAAACGCCAGGGGCAGCACGGCGATTTCAACGATCACCACAAGATAATTGGGGTGGCGCAGCCAGCGGTAAGGGCCGGCCGTGACCAGCGGTGCCTCGTCCAGGGTGATAATGCGGGTGCACCAGTAACGGCCCAGAACGGCCAAAATCCAGACGCGGGCGGCTTGCAAAAGGACGAAAACCGCCAGCCACCACCAGTTCACGACGGTGTCCGGGCCAATGGACAATGCCAAGGCCGCCAACCAGCCGCCGTGCACCAGGAAGAACAATGGGAAATGACCGGCGCCGACCTCGACACCACCGCGCGCGCGCAGCCAGGCCTCGTTACGGTGGCTTAGGACCAGCTCGCCCAGGCGCTGGGCCACGACCAGGGCCAGGACGATCCAGGCGGCGGTCAATCCGCCTCCATCAGCGTGAAGGCGGCCGTGAAGCCGGGGCCCATGCTGCTTAACAATAGGCGCTGTTGCGGTTCCAGACCCGCCCGGCGCATTTCCTGCAAGACGAATAATACGGTGACGGCGGACATGTTGCCGTATCGGCGCATGACCTCGCGCGAGGCACCCAGGCCGCCATGGGGCAGGCCGAACACGGCTTCCAGGGCATCCAGAACCTTGGCCCCGCCCGGATGGGCAACGAAATGATCGATCCGGTCGCAGGCCAGGCCCTGACGGTCAAGAAAACTATCCAACGCCGCCTGAAAGTCCTGCTCGATGATGGTCGGAATATCCCGCGAAAAGATTACCTTCAGGCCATCGCCCCCGGCATCCCAGCCCATGACATCCAGGGTATCGGGCCAGGTATGCTCGCCCCAGGCGGTGATCGCCGAGCCCGCGCCTGCGGTCGATATGACGGCGCCCGCCGCGCCGTCACCGAACAGGGCGGTGGCGATGATGTTGCTTTTGCTGCGGTCGCCATGGCGCAGGGTCAGACTGCACAACTCCACCACTAGCAACAATACCTTCGATCCAGGTTGCGCGCGGGCCATGGCGGCGGCCCGGGCGACGCCCTGCACACCGCCGGCGCAGCCCGGGCCAAAGACCGGTAGCCGCTGCACATCCCTGCTGAACGGCATGCTCTCCACCAGCAGGGCATCCAGGCTGGGTGTGGCGATACCCGTGGAGGACACGGTGATAATCAAGTCGATATCGCCCGGCGTCAGGTCCGCCTCGGCAATCGCATCTTCCGCCGCCCGCTGTAGCAGAACCGCGGCATATTTCAGATACAGCCCGTTTCGTTCGGAAAAGTCATGCGACTGCAGGTACCAATCCAAAGGCTCGCAGGTATTTCGGGTCTCGATTGCCGTGTTACCGAATATGCGGGCGAGGCGTTGCGGGCTCATTTCCGCCGCCTGTTGCGAGAACAACCGCGCCGCCGCCGGCAGGGCGTCCGACTGCAGCAGCACATGCTCGGGCACCGCCGTTGCCAGCGCATTCAACCGAGCCGGTCCATCCATCCAAATTCCCCCAATCAATTGTCATAGCTAACGACGTGAACTGGCGGGACGCAAGTAAATTGCACGGCAAGTGGTTCATGAGCCATCAAGCCTTCGGGCCGCTTTTGTATTTTGCCGAAAATTGCGTATCCTTGGATGGCAAAAGCGCGCTTGGGGAGAAAACGGTATTGTTCAACAGGTCGATCGTATTGCCGGGGAATGGCAGCGGGCCGGAGCTCAAGGTCATGGCAATTCGGGTCGTGGGTTCCCTCCGCGAACAACACGGCCTGAACATCTCCAGGCGCCACGAACTTCATGCCGCATAACATGGAACTGGGAAAGGGGAGCGCAATGACCACAGGCGTAATTTCCGCCGATTGCCATATCGACCTGATCTGGCTGCCGCCCGATTTGTTCACCGGCAATGCGCCGGCAGAGATGAAGGATCGTATGCCCTATGTCACCGATGGCCCCAAAGGCCCGGTCTGGGTGTCAAAAAATGGCGGCCAGTTCGGCCTGCAGAACGGCATGGGTTCGGCGGGCCGGGAATATGTCCCCGGCGTCATTCACCGCTCCGACCGCATGGCGGAGCAGGGCCTGTACGAGGACGGCAAGAACGGCATCCGCCGCCTGACCGAACCAGACCTGCGCATCAAGGATCAGGACCTGGACGGTGTTTCAGGCGAAGTGTTGTACGGCATTCTGGGCGGCGCGGCGCGCCTGAACGACCCGGATGCCTCTATCGTGATGATGCAGATCTACAATGACTGGTTGGCGGATTTTTGCTCGGCCCATCCCGACCGTCTGGCCGGTCTCGCCTCGATCCCCGGCCATGATATCGAGGCGGCGGTGGCGGAAATCGAGCGCGTGGCCAAGCGCGGCGCCGTCAAGGGATTGGAAATACCCTCCATTCCGGACGGCAAGCCGCTCTACCACAAACACTGGGACCCGGTGTTCGCCGCCGCCGCGGCCTCGAAACTGCCGCTGCATTTCCATACCGGCGGGGCCAAGGCGCCGGATTTTGAATCAATGGAACCGCTGGAAGCGCGGCAGGCCTTTGCCGTCTTCATCACCGCATTCCAGATGTATATGTCCAACAAGCTGATGGAGATCATCTTCGGCGGCAAGCTGGAGACCCATCCCGAGCTGAAAGTGGTCATCGCGGAAAGCGGCATCGGTTGGATTCCATATATTCTGGAGCATATGGATTTGGAGTGGGAGGATCAGTTCAAGGATCTGACATTGAAGATGAAACCGTCGGAATATTGGTACCGGCAATGCTACGCCACCTTCCAAAGCGATCCGGTGGGCATGCAGCTTGTCGACAATCTGGGCGCGGACAATATCATGTGGGGCTCGGACTTTCCCCATCCCGATGGCATCTGGCCCGATAGCCAGGAGTTTATCGAGCGCGAGATGGGACATTTATCGGCTGACATCCGGCGCAAGGTGACCCATGACAATGCCGCCGAATTGTACGGTTTTCCAACCTCGTGAAGCCGACACCCTGGAACAGCGCCACCACCCTGGCGGACCTGCCCGCGCTCGCCGCCGCGCGCTGGGGTGCGCGCTGTGCCGTGACTTTCAAGGATCAAAGCGAAACCTTTGCCGAGTTGGCGCAGAAGGCCGATCGCCTGGCGCGCGGCCTGATCGCCGCCGGCGTTCGTCCGGGCGACCGGGTCGGTGTCTGGCTGAACAACTGCCCGGAATGGCAACATCTGGTGTTTGCCATCGCGCGGATCGGCGCCACGCAGGTGCCCATCAATACGCGTTTTAGAACCGCCGATACGGCCTATATTGTCGGCCAGGCGGAATGCAGCACCCTGATCACCCACGACATCTCCGGCCCTATCGACTATTGGGCCATGGTGCGGGACATGGTGCCGGATCATCAACGGCGCGACGACGGCGCAATTAATGCTGAAAACTTTCCCTACCTGGAAAGGATCATCATCAAGACCGCCGACCCGAACGCCGATGCTCCGCCCGGCACCCTGCATTGGCGCGATCTGATAAGCGCGGACAGACCTGAACTGGAGGCAGAGTTGCAGGCCCGCGCAGCGGCCGTGCGCGTCGAAGATCCCGCTTTCATCATGTACACCTCCGGCACCACCGGCTTTCCCAAGGGGGTGGTGCGCAGCCATGGCTTTCTGCGCAATCAGGTCGACCGGGTGCGCTGCCTGGGTACCACGGAAGCGGACGTGATCTATAACTACCTGCCCCTGTTCCATATCTTCGGCTATCTGGACGGGCCGATGCTGTCCATGGCCACCGGCAACCGGCAGATCATGGCCGAGACCTTCGATCCCGAAGCCTGCCTTGATGCGGTCGAGGCCGAAGGGGTGACCCAGTTCTCCGGCTTTGAAGCCCACGTCAAGGGTCTGGTCGAGGCGCAGCTGCGCAAGCCACGGGATCTTTCGTCGCTGCGGGCGGGCATTTTCGGCGCCGGCACCAACAGCGCCATACCCATCATGCGCCAGGCTTTGGAGGTATTGGCGCCGATGATACCGATCTCCGCCTACGGCATGACCGAGATCGGCGGCAATGCCTGCCTGTCGTTCCTGGACTCGACGGCGGAACAGATGTGCGAGACCTCGGGCCACCCTTGCCCCGATTTTCATTTTCGCGTCGTCGATCCTGAAACCGGTCTGGACCAGCCGCTGGAAACGCCCGGCGAGATCGTCCTGAAGTCCTATAACGTCATGACCTGTTACTACAAGAAGCCGGAGGAGACGGCGAAATCCTACAATGCGGATGGCTGGTTCCTCACCGGCGACATGGGCTACCTGCGGGCGGACGGCTACCTGCGTTTTCTGGGCCGCTACAAGGATATGCTGAAAATTGGCGGCGAGAATGTGGACCCCATGGAAGTGGAAGCCTATTTGCAAGGTCATGACGATGTCCTGGAAGCGGCCGTGGTCGGCTATCCCGACGAACGCCTGACCGAAGTCGCCGTCGCCTTCGTCGCACCGCGAGAAGGGCGAAATCCGTCCGAGGCGGACATCCTGGCCCATTGCAGGGGCCGGATCGCCTCCTTCAAGATCCCCCGGCATATTCTGTTCATCCCCCAACTGCCCATGACCCCAACCGGCAAGGTGCGCAAGGTGGAACTGCGGGCCCAAGCCTTGGAAGACCTGGCCGAAGCCAGGAAAGCCTGAACGGACGGGGAGAATCGTAGGGATGAAATATCGAAAAAACGAGGCCAAGGATTATGCCCGCGAAAACATGCGCGGCATCTGGGCCGCCGCGCTGACCCCGTTCAGCGACGATTTGCGCATTAATGAAGCCGGCTTCCGGGCAAACATCCGCCATTGGGTCGATGACCTGGGCATCGAAGGCCTGTTTATCGCCGGCAAGCAGGGCGAATTCTTTTCCATGTCCGTGGCCGAACGCAAGCAAGCATTTGAAATCGCCGTGGCGGCAACGGAAGCTGCCGGCGCAACGATCATGTCCTGTTCGGATCAGAATATGGATGTGGTTCTGGAGCTTGCCCGCCATGCCCAGAACATCGGCGCCGACTACATCGTGGTGCACGCACCCGTTTTGCATTTCGTCACCGACCGGGATGAAACCCTGCGGCAGTATTACCGCCATATTTCCGAGCAGGTGGATATCGGCATCGCCATGTGGAGCCATCCCGACAGCGGCTATTTGATGAGTCCGGAGCTTTGCGCGGAAATCGCCGAACTGCCGAACATCGTCGCCATCAAATACAGCGTCCCGCGGGAGATGTATGCCAGGCTCACCGAACTGGCCAGCGACAAGCCATTAGTCAGCACGGCATCGGAAGAAGAATGGCTGGACAATATTCTCGAACTCGGCTGGCAGCTCTATCTTTGTTCCTCGCCGCCCTATCTGTTACAGACAGCGGCGGATCGGCGCATGCATGACTATACTCAGGCCGCCTTTGCCGGCGACGCGGAGGGTGCGCGGGCAATCTGGCAAAGCCTGGAGCCGGTACGCCAGGCACTAAAAACAACCCGGCCCGCCGGCAAACCCCAGGCGCAGCAAAAATTCTGGCAGGAACTGCTGGGACAGGCCGGTGGCCCGGTGCGCCGGCCCATGCTGCAATTGAACGACGCGGAGAAAGCCGCGACGAAAGCGGCGTTTGAAAGCTGCGGCCTCGGCGGCAATGGAGCTTGAGCGATGAACACCCACCCAAAATTCAGGGCCTTCAACTTCGAGAAGTGGATCGACGACAATCAGCATCTGTTACAACCGCCCGTGGGCAACAAGATGCTGCACGAAGATACCGGTATGATCGTGATGGTCGTCGGCGGCCCCAACAGCCGGGTGGATTTTCACGATGATCCGGTGGAGGAATGGTTCTTCCAGTACCGCGGCAACATGGTCCTGAAGATCGCCGAAGGCGGCAAGATCTACGATGTGCCGATCCGCGAGGGTGAGGTCTTCTTCCTGCCGCCGCACGTTCGCCATGCCCCGCAACGGCCGGAGGCCGGCTCCATCGGCCTGGTGGTGGAAAGCCCGCGCATGTTCGGCATGAAGGAAGCCTTCGAATGGTATTGCTTCGACTGCGAGGGCCTGGTCTATCGGGCCGAGGCGGCCCTGACCTCGGCCTCCGGCATCGTCAGCCAGCTACCTGGCATCTACGAGGCGTTTCACGGGGACGAGGTGGCGCGGACCTGCCCCCATTGCGGCACGATACATCCCGGCAAGGGCGCGCCACCGGAAGGCTGGGTGGTTACTTAGGCCGCCTTGGCCGAATGCCGGCGGGTTCGTTTGATCCGGCCAGGGCGCGCACCTGTTGCATTAGGGCCTCCGCCTGGGCCGTTCCCGGCGGTTCGATGTCGAAACCGGCCGCGGCAAGGGCCCGGCCGGTCCAGGAATTGCAGGTGTTGAGCAGATGAAAGCTGCCGTGCGCGGGATAGAAGTGGCTGGAGGCATATAGCCCCGGCGCGGAGGCGGCGGCACGCGGGGCGCCGGAACGGTTGAAGCTGGCATCAATGAAATCGATCAACGCATGCAGGTTTTTCGTGCTGACCTTGAGGGGGACGATCTCGGCCTTGGGGAAATAGCGCGCCGGCTCCGTCCATAGGCTAACCATATGGATCACCGTGGGCGTCGGCACCAACAAAGCGTTCATGCTCATGCCGATGGTCACATCCTTGGAGGGATAAAACCTGGCATCGCCCCAGCCAAATTCGAAAAACAGCGCCTCGGGAAAATCCGCGGTCTCGGGAATCCGGCCCGATGGAATATCTTCCTTGGCAACAACGATGCCGCTGTGCCAGCCGTTGGAGGTGACATGGATAACCACACCGTCATCCTGGTCAGCCTGTCCCGGCGGCGCGTTGGCGGCTGTGCAGCCCACCATTAACAACATTAGCGCAATCAGGTACCGCATCGCAGCTATCGAAACAGCTTGGCCGCCGTCTCGCCCAGGATCATCTGTTTCTGCTCTGCTGTTAGGTTCGCGGCCTCGACAACTTTGGTGGGTTCGCCATCACCGATAGGAAAGGGATAGTCGGAGCCCAGCATGACTTTGTCATGGCCGCAGCAGGAGCAGAGATAATCAAGGGCGTTGGGCGCAAAGAGGACGCTGTCGAAATACAGTTTCCTGAAGCCCTCTACGGGATCGGCGTACTTGCCGGGATGAATTTCATGGTTCCGGGCCAGGCGTCCCAGCATATAGGGAATACCGCCGCCGCCGTGGGAAAGGATGAAGTTCATCTTTGGATATTTGATGAAATGCCCGGCGAACAGCATGCGCGCCACCGCCGTGGTCGTATCCGTGCCCCGGCCCACCGCGTTGATCATGTCGTAATCCAGCAAACGCGGATCGCCGCAGCCGAACATGGGATGCAGATAAACCGTCGCACCCAGGCCATCGGCGGCTTCCCAGAACGGATCAAGGTCGGGATCGTCCAGGTTACCCGTACTGCCGTGCGGCTGGGTGCCGATCATCACGCCCTTGAAACCGCCGGCCAGGGCCTCTTCCAGCACCTTTGCCGCCCGATTGCCGTCCTGCAACGGAACCGTGGCCAATGGCGTCAGGCGGTCCAGTCCGTCGGTGCCCGTCATCTGGAATTCGTTCAGAAAGCGGCTCCACGCCTCGCCTTCCTCCGCCGGCAGCTCATAACCAAAACTGTCCAGCCAGCCGCCAACGATCTGGGCATCGATGGACTGCTCATCCATCCACGAGAGGCGCATTTCGGTATCGCGCAATTTCGGCGACAGGGGCCGGGTCGGCGCCAGGCCCGTGAAGACCAGTTGATAGCTGTCGTCCTGGTGCAGCAGTTCCACGTTGGGAAACCGCCCGATCTTGTTCTGCAGGGCGCCCAGCATGCTCTGGGGCGTGTAGTGGGCGTGGGTGTCGATAATCATCTAGCTGTTTCCGTCATTGATAAGCGCTTCAATCTTGCTCATGCGCATGGGCAGTTCCGACAGGTTCAGACCCAATGGATGCAGGGCATCGTTGACGGCCGAGGCGATGGCCGCCGGCGCGCCAAGATAGCCGCCCTCGCCGGAGCCCTTTTGGCCGTGAGATGTGAGCGGAGAGGGCGTGCAATGCTCAATATCCTTCACATCCGGGATTTCATGCACCGATGGCATCAGGTAATCGGCGAAGGTGGCGGAGAGGAACTGCCCCTCCTCGTCATAAGCGAACTTCTCATACAACGCCGCGCCGATGCCATGGGCCAGGCCGCCGATCACCATGCCGCGCACGATATCGGGATTGATCACCGTGCCGCAGTCGTGAGCGATGGCATAATCCAGCACCGATACGCGGCCCGTGCCGGGGTCGATCTCCACATAGGGCACATGGGCCTGGAAGGAAAAACAGGGATAGACCTGCACCCGGTTGTTCTCGTCCGGCAGTTGGCCGCCGCCGGGCACCTGCATGATGTACTGCGCCTGAAAGCCTGGCTCCATGCCGTCGGGCAGTTTGTGATAGGCGCGATAGGCGATGAAGCAGATCTCGGCCCAGGTCAGTTTGCGGCTGGGATCGTTGCGGTCCGATATGGTACCGCCGGCATATTCCAACTGCTCTAACGGTCGATCGAGATTGTGGGCCGCGATGGCCATGGCCCGGTCCTTGATCTTGCCCGCCGCCCCCGCCGCCGCGCTGCCCAGCATGATCGCCATGCGGGAGGCGATGGGACTGCGGGTGGGCAGGGCGTTCAGGCTGTCGGAATGCACGATGCGGATGTCATCCGGGTCGACCTGCAATTCCTCGCCCAATATGGTCGCCATCATGGTTTCGTGGCCCTGTCCGGAGGTCGTCGTGCCCATGATGCCGGTGATGTTGCCTTGCGGATCGACCCGGACTTCGCAGCCCTCCATGAAGGTGGTGATTTCCGCCGAAGGGTCCATCAGGTATTCAAAGATGTTGTTGCCGCCGCCCGGCTCCAGCACTGTGGCGATGCCGATGCCGGCCAGGCGGCCTTCGGACCGTGCCTTGTCGCGCCGCGCCAGTAGTTCGTCATAGCGGGCCAGATCCAGGCCTTTTTGCAACACCGTTGGATAGTCGCCGCTGTCGTATTTGCTGCCCGGCGGAATTTGATAGGGAAACTCGCCCGCCTGGATCAGGTTGCGGCGGCGGACTTCCAGGCGGTCCAGGCCCAGATGCCGGGCCACATTGTCCACCGCCGTTTCGATCATGAAGTTGGTGGGCGCCTGGCCGAAACCGCGCACGGGCACCTGGCCGGATTTGTTGGTGCAAACGGAAATCGCCTCGTATTTCACCGAATTGATTTTGTAGGGTCCGACGATGGCGCTGATCGGCTTGGCCAACTGGAACGGCGCCCGGCCCGGATAGGCGCCAGCGTCATCCAGAGCGCGGATCTTGATGGACTTGATCACGCCATCCCTGGTGAAGGCCACATCCATATCGAAAATCCGGTCCGGGCCGTGGGCGTCACTGCCCGCCATGTTGGCCAGGCGGTCCTCGATAAAACGCACGGGCAGGCGCAGCTTGCGGGAGAGGTAACCCACCAGGACGCTCTGCTTGATGCCCCGTTTGACACCGTAACTACCGCCCACGTCCACATCCTGATGCAGGCGGATGCAATTCAGGGGATAGCCCAATGTGGCCGCCATCAACTCGACGAAATTCGGCATCTGGATGGAGGCCCAGATATCCAGGATCTCCGTGCCCTCGTCCCAGCGGGCCAGGGCGCCGAAGGTTTCGATGGGCACGGTGGAACTGCGCCCCCAACGGGCCCGGAATCTCAAGCTATCGTCAGTCTTGGCAAAATCGCCGTCCACGTCACCCCAGAGGAAATTGCCGTGGTAGAGCACATTGCTGCCATGGCCGGGATGCACCAGCAGTTCCTTGTCCTCAAAGGCCTGTTCCGGATCGACGATGGCATCAAGTGGCTCGTAATCCACCTCGATCAGGTCCAGAGCATCCTCGGCGATGTAGGCATCGTCCGCGACCACAATGGCGACCCATTCGCCCACATAGCGGGTCATGCCCACGGCCAGGGCGTACCACTTCACCTCCGGCAGTTTCAGGCCCAAACGAATGGGGTTGCAGTCCTCCGCCAGTTGCGCCCCGGTCAGCACCATGTGCACACCGTCCAGAGCCTCCGCCGCCGCCGTATCGATGGACAGAATGCGGGCGCGGGGATAGGGCGAGGGCAGCACGGCGGCATGCTTGGTGTCGGGCAGGTTGACGTCCTGGACATACTTGCCCTGGCCGGTGACGAAGCGTTTATCCTCCCGCACCCGGCGCTTGGTGGCCACGTAATGGAGGTTTCTGTCCACGTTCATCAGCCGGCCTCCCGCAGACGGCTGGCCGCCAGTTGGATCGACTCGATGATCTGGGTGTAGCCCGTGCAGCGGCACAGATTGCCGCCAATGGCATCCTTGATCTCTTCAAGGCTGGGATCGGCGTTCGCCGTCAACAGGGCCTGGGCCGAGATCAGCATGCCCGGCGTGCAATAGCCGCATTGCATGCCATGGGCATCCTGAAACGCCTCCTGCAGGATGCCGGGCGACCGATCCTCGTTGGATAGGCCTTCGACGGTGGTGATTTCATGGCCGTCCGCCTGTACTGCCAGCATCAGGCAGGAGCGGACGGGTACGCCGTCCAGCAGGATGGAGCAGGCGCCACAGACACCATGCTCGCAGCCGATATGGGTGCCGCTCAACCGCAGCTCATCACGCAGCATGTCTGATAGCGACAGGCGCGGTTCCACCGCCAATTCATGCACCTTGCCGTTGACGGTCAGGGAAATCTCACGCTTATGCATTTTCCGCCTCCGAAAGGGCTTCCATCAGGGCCCGTTCAGCCAGCACCGCCGCGACCCGGCGGCGGTAGGCGGCGGAGGCATGCTGGTCATCCCCCGGCGTCAGAGCATCGTCGATTTCACCGAGCGCGGATTGGATTTTGTCCCGATCCACCTTGCTGCCGCACAGCGCCTCTTCAACCGCCGCCATGCGCAGGGGCACGCTATCCGCGCCGCCGATGGCAAGTGCGGCATGGCCGCAAATGCCATCCCCGTCCAATTGAACCAACGCCGCCGCCGCGACCACGGCGAAATCGCCGCGCCGTTCGCTGACTTCATGAAAGCCGGTGCCAATCCGGCTATCCGGCCCCGGCAGGGGGAAATGCACGCTCAACAGAACCTCGTTATCGGCCCGCGCCGTCATCATGGGGCCGAGGAAATAGTCGGCCATGGCAACCCGGCGGGTGCCGGATGCGCCGCGCAGGCTGACCCAGGCATCCATCGCCAGGGCGGCCAGGGGAATCTCCGAGGCCGGATCGGCATGGGAGAGGCTGCCGCCCACGGTGCCGCGATTGCGGGTCTGTTGATGCCCCACATAGGCAATGGCCTTGGCCAGCAGGGGCAGCCGCGTCTGAACCTCCGCCGAGGCCAGGGCAGCGGCCTGACGTGTACAGGCCTTAATGACGATCTCGTCGCCGGCAACATCAATGCCTGACAACTCCGCGATCTTGTTGATATCAACCACCGTCGCGGGCCGGGCCAGACGCATGGACAGCATCGGCATCAGGGTCTGACCGCCCGCGATGACGATGGCATCGCCGTCTCCCCTGTCCAGAATATCCACGACCTGATCGATACTCTCAGCCAGGACATAGTCGAATTTTGCCGCCTTCACTGAAACACCTGCTGGTCCCCTTCGCCATCAATTGGGTATACAGTAACCATCGGGGACAGCCTGCCAAGGGATGAATGGCATCAGATTAGGGAAAGATCAGTATGCTTGAGGACGATATTGCCACGGCCATTCAGAATGCGGTCTACCGCCGCTTCGAAGATCAGGTGGATTTTACGGCCCAACTGGTTGGTTTTCCCTCCACCAGGGGCAACGAGGCCACGGCCCAGGACTTCATGGCGGACGCCATGGCGGCACGCGGCCTGACGGTGGACCGCTGGAAGCTGGACATTGACGATTTCAAGCACCTGCCGGGCTTCTCCCCCGTCTCCATCGACTATGACAACAGCTACAACGTGGTTGGCGCCTGGCGCCCGGAAACACCTAAGGGCAAAAGCCTGATATTGAACGGCCACATCGACGTGGTGCCGGAAGGCCCCCTGGATATGTGGGATTCGTCCCCCTACGAGGCGCGCCGGGACGGCGACCGCCTGTACGGCCGGGGCGCGGGCGACATGAAAGCCGGCTTGGTCAGTTGCCTGTTCGCCTACGATGCCGTGGTCGAGGCCGGCTACCGCCCCGCCGCCAATGTCTTCGTGCAGTCGGTGATCGAGGAGGAATGCACCGGCAACGGCGCCCTGGCCTGTCTGGCACGGGGTTACCGGGCCGATGCCGCGATCATCCCCGAGCCCTCGGGCGACACCCTGTTCAATGCCCAGACCGGCACCATTTGGCAGCAGATCACCGTCAAGGGTCACCCCGTGCATGCTTCCCGCGCCACCGAAGGTTTCAACGCCATCAAGGCGGCCTACGTCCTGATCCAGGCACTGGAGGAGTTGGAGGCGAAATGGAACGCCGAAAAGGACCAGCACAAGCATCATTGCGGTCACCATCACCCGATCAATTTCAATATCGGCAAGATCGCCGGCGGCGACTGGCCGGCCTCGGTTCCCGCCTGGTGTACTTTCGACCTGCGCGCCGCGATCTTCGCCGACGACGACATCCAGGCCCGCGCCCGGGAGTTGGAGGATTGCATCCGGGAAGCCGCCGCCAAGGACCCCCATATGAGCAACCGGCCGCCGGACATCGTCTACCAGGGTTTCATGGCCGAAGGCTTTGCACTGGAAGACATGGAAAACGCGGCCGAGCCGGTTTCACTGCTGGGCAATTGCCACCAGGCGGTCTATGGCGAAGCGCTGAAACGCAGCGTGATTACGGGCACCACGGACGCCCGTTTTTTTGGCCTTTATGCCAATACGCCGGGTCTGGTCTACGGCCCCCGGTCGGTGGATGTGCATGGCTTCAACGAGTGGGTCGATCTGGAAAGCGTGCGCAAATCCACTCAGGCCATCGCCCTGTTCATGGCAAACTGGTGCGGCTTGGAAAAGATTTGAGACGAACGCTTCCATGACCGGACAGCCCAACTATTTCAACCGGTTCGACATGGCGGGCCTAGCCAGGGAATTTCCCATCGGGCCCGATTTTCTGCGCCGGTTCGAGGCTATCAGCCGAGATGAACTGCGCGCCTTGCAGGAGGACCGGTTTGCGGACCTGATGTCCCAGGCCTGGAAGATCCCGTTCTATCAGCGCCATTGGGGCGCCCAGGGCCTGGAAGCGGGGGACATCGGCGGCTTGGATGATATCACCAAGCTGCCGACATTCGATAAATCGGACATCATGGCGTCCATCGCGGCGCAGCCGCCGTTCGGTGATTTCCACGGCATGGAAACCTACCCGGACGGCGAACGCCCGCCGGTTATCGTGCATACCACCTCCGGCACCACTGGGCGCCCACAGGTGCTGATGTACGGGCCGCGCAGCCGGGAAATTCAGAATTTGTTGGTTGCCCGCATCTATCTGCTACAGGGCCTGCGCACGGAAGACGTGGTGCAGTCGGTCTATGGCCACGGCATGGTCAATGGCGGCCACTATATCCGCGAGGCCGTGGTGCATTGGACCAATTCGATCTTCCTGCCCGCCGGCACGGGGGTGGAAACCCGCTCCGTACAGCAGGTCAATTTAATGAAGGATTTTGGCGTCACCACGCTGGTGGGCTTCGCCGATTACATCAAGCGCCTGGCGGACGTGGCCCGCGAAGAAGGCCTGGAGCCGGGGCAGGATATCAAGATCCGCATGATCTCGGGCCATATGGGGCGGGAAGACAACATCACCCTGTCGGAGGCCTGGGGCAGGGCGGGTATCTATGACTGGTATGGCGTCGGCGATACCGGCCTGATCGCCGGCGAAGGACCGGAGAAGCGCGGCCTGTACATCATGGAAGACGCCCAGTACCTGGAGATTTGCGATATCGATACCGGCCAGCCCGTAGCCGACGGCGCCACGGGGGACATGGTCAACACGGTACTGTTCAAGGACGATATTTACCCCATCATCCGTTTCAACACTCATGACGTCTCCGCCCTGCGCACGGACGCCGCACCCTCGGCCCTGAACCTGCGCCGGATCGAAGGCTTCCTGGGCCGCAGCGACAACATGGTCAAGCTGCGCGGCATCAACGTCTTCCCCCAGGCCATTGGCGCCATGCTGGCGGAGCGGCCGGAGTTCAACGGCGAGTTTATCTGCCAGGTGAGCCGGGATGCTGAAGGCCGGGACGAAATGACGGTACGGGTGGAAATCAGCGGGCAGGGCGGCGGCGATCTGGCCGATATCTACCGCGATATCCTGCGCCGCAAGGCCGGCGTGGCGGTCGCCGTTGCCTTCGCCGAACCCGGCGCCCTGGCCGAGTTGACAGGTATCGAAAGCCGGCAGAAACCGTTGCGCCTGATCGACGAGCGTTTCTGATTCAACGGAGGAAAAAGGCGGCGGGCTCGATCTGAGCACCGCCGCCTGAAGTCTAGCCGCTAGGGTTGGATTATTTCCAATACACCGAGCGCATATCGTTGACGAACATGGGCGAGGATGTCCAAACGCCCATCAGGCCCTTTTTCCGCACCGTGGTCTTGGCCAGTTGGAACAGGAAGCCGTTGACCGCGTCCGCGGCCAATTTCTTCTGGGCCATTTTCAGATATTTCGAACGCATGGCGGGATCACGGGCGCCATCAGCCTTCGACATGATGTCCTGAAAATCCTTGTTGTCATATTGGAAGTAGTAGCCGGGACGGGCATAGATGCCGATATCCATGGGCTCCACGTGACTGACGATGGACAGATCATAGGTCTTTTGTTTGTAGACCTGTTTCAGCCAGACCGCCCATTCCACGTTCTCGATGGAAATCTTGAAGCCGGCCTTGTTCAACTGCTGCGCCACGATCTGACCGCCGTCGCGGGCATAGCCCGTTGGCGGTAGTTTCAACGACAGGGCCAAACCATCCCCATAGCCGGCCTCGGCCAGCAGGGCCTTGGATTTCGCCCGGTCCAGGGGATAGGTCCCGGTCAAATCCAGATAATCGGGATTATGCGGGGCAAAATGGCTGCCGATGGGGATGCCAGCGCCAAACATAGCACCATCGATGATCTCCTTGCGGTCGATGGCGTGGGCGATGGCCTGACGCACTTTCAACTTGGACAGCGCCGGATGCTTGTTATTGGTGGACAGAATGGTTTCGCCTTCCGTGGTGCCGAATGAAACCACGAATTTCGGGTTGTTCTTCAAGGCGTTCAGGCCTTCGGCGGCGCGGGAGAACGGGATCAAATCCAGATCGCCCGACAAGACAGCCGCGATTTGCGCCGATTGGTCGTTGATAAAGCGGAACTTGACCCTGTTGAGTTTGACCGAGGCCGCACTCCGGTGCGCCGCATTCTTTTCCATCTGAACACTGTCGCCCTTGACCCAGCGAATGAATTTGAAGGGCCCGGTGCCGACAGGCTTGGTCGCGTTGGTCGCCGCGGATGCTTCATCCACGATCACGGCGGTGCTTTCACCCATCCAGAACAGGAACATCGGCCGGGCTTTTTTCAGGGTTATCCGCACCGTGTGCGCATCGGGCGTCTCGATCTTGGCCATGTTCACGAAACGCTTTTTGCGCTTGATCTTGCTGTTCTCGCCGGCATTGGCCTCGAAGGTATATTTCACGTCGGCGGAGGTGAAATCGGAGCCGTCGTGGAATTTGACGCCCTGCTCCAGCTTGAAGGTATAGACCAAGCCGTCATCGGATACCGTCCAGCTTTTCGCCAGCATGGGGCTGACCGTGGCGTCCTGATTGATGCGGGTCAGGTTCTCGTAAATATTATACAGCGCGATCTGGCCGATCGCGGCCGCGGCATTGGCGCGCGGGTCAAGCCCCGGCGGCTCCAACGTCATGGCGATATTGACGGAATCCTTTGCCGCCTGCGCCCCAAACGGCAGCGCCGCGACCGCGGCCACGGCAAATGCGTAGCCAATTCTTCGAGCAATAGTCATTCTTATGCCTCCCCGTCGAGAAGTTTTAATCATATGGATCAATCCATCCATCCTTTTTAACCTGTCTTGGCGCCGTCGGCAAAGGCATCCGGGTAGGATTGCCGATAACTGGGCGCATCCCCCAATGGTTCCGCCGCAAACACCGCCCGCCCGATGGCCCGTGCCAGACAGTCGGCGGCAATGGCACCGATGCGCGCGATCGACATCGCACTAGGTTCAGGCAAGGCCATCCGCGTGGTCGAAAGGGCAAAAACCGTATCGCCATCGAAGGGCGTATGCAGCGGCCGGATGGCCCGGGCCATGCCGTCGTGCGCCATCATGGCGATGCGTTGGGCCTGGGCTTTGTCAAGCGTGGCATTGGTGGCGACCACGGCCAGGGTGGTGTTGCCGCCGATCCGGGCCTCCACGGGCAAATCTTCGTCCAGGGCTGCGATGGGACCGGGCGGTTTTTGCCGGCCCATTTCGCCATTCCGCTCCAAGGCCCAAGCCCACAAAGTGCCGCAACCGGGCATGACGGTGGAACCTACCGGATTCGCCACCGCAAGGGCGGCGACCTGCAAACCATCGCCCGACACCACCGAGGCGCTGCCCAGGCCGCCCTTCAGGCGGCCGGCGCGGGCGCCCATGCCGGCACCGATATTACCCAGCGGAAACGCCTCGCCCGCCGTTTCGCACGCCACGCGGGCCAGATCACCATAACCTGGATAACGGCCCCGATTTTCCGTCCCGCCAAGACCGAGATCAAAAATTATGGCACCCGGCACAATGGGCAAACTCCAGGCGCCGAGGGCAAATCCCTGATGCTGCTCGTGCAGCCAGCCAACCACCGCGTCGCCGGCGCCCAGACCATGTACCGATCCGCCCGACAGACAGATGCCGTCGATCCGCTCAACCAGACAGGACGGGTCCAGCAGGTCAATCTCGCGCGTGCCCGGCCCGCCGCCGCGCACATCGGCGGCAGCCACCGCTCCATCCTGTGGCAGAACGACGGTCACGCCGGTGCACGCACCCTCGTCGGCGGCGTTGCCGATGGCAATGCCATCGACATCGGTAATCAGGTTACGGGGTCCGGGCCTACTCATCCCGTCAACAGATCAAAGTTACCCGGGCCGGTCAATTGACAATCCCGGCGGATAGCATATATATAACTACGACTAATAACGTCGGAGTTTAGAATGAGCCAGTATGGCAGCGCCGTCGAATACGCCTTGCATTGCCTTTTGTACCTGGTCGGGTCCGATCGGGACACGGCCCGCAGCACGCGCGACATCGCTGAATTCCAGGAATTGTCCACGGACTACGTGGCGAAGCTGTTCACGCGCCTGCAAAAAGCGGGTCTGGTCACCGCGATTGAAGGCGCGCGGGGCGGCTTTCATTTGGCCCGGGCAGCCGATGACATCTCGGTACTGGACGTCGTCGATGCGGTCGAGGGCCATAAGCCATTGTTCGAATGCCGTGAAGTGCGGGCCAAATGCGCCCTGTTCGATGACGACCCGCCGGCCTGGAGCGGCCGGGGCGTCTGTGGCATTCACGCGGTCATGCTGAAGGCGGAGGCAGCCATGCGCGAAAGCCTGGGGCAAAGCACCTTGGCGCAACTGGCCGGCCATGTTGGCAAGGTGGTGCCGGAGGCGCACCAGAGGGCGGCCCGAACCTGGTTCGAAGAGCGTCAGGCAACCCGTGGCCGGCGGGCGCGAAAAGGGAGTTAGGTTATGCCGAATTTACTGATCATTGGTGGTGGCTATGCCGGCCTATGGGCGGCGATGGCAGCGGCGCGAAGGGCGGATGAGAATGGCAGTGAACTGCACATTCGCCTGTTGTCGAAGGACGCCTATCTGACCCATCGCCCGCGCCTGTACGAGCGCAATCCACAAGACATGCGCACGCCCCTGGGCCCGGTTCTGGAACCCATCGGCGTCGACCTGGCGTTGGGCGAGGTCACGGCCATTGAGCCGGCGGCGAGAACGGCCCGCGCCACCGATGCCGAAGGCAACAGCACCGAATATATCTATGACGGCCTTGTCCTGGCGGCGGGCAGTATTCTCAGGCCGCCGCCGCTGGACATCGTCGATGGCCGGACCTGGAGCGTGGATGACTACCAATCCGCCGTCGCCCTTGACCAGCACCTGCAAGCCCGCATGGCGGAGCCCGCTGAAGATGCGGAGACAGTCGTGATCATTGGCGCCGGCTTCACCGGTATTGAACTGGCGGCGGAGATGCGAACCCGTCTGGCCGCGCACGGCGGCACGGCGCGCGCCGAAAAGGCGCGGGTAATCCTGCTGGATGCGGCCGCCACGGTCAGTGAGGATCTGGGCCCCGGCCCCCGCCCGCATATTTTGGAGGCCCTGCAGGCCGCCAGGGTCGAGGTGCGCCTGAATACGACGGTGCGCCGCATCAAAGGCGATCAAGTCATGCTGGATGACGGCGGCCGGATCACCTGCCAAACGGTGATTGTCACCACCGGCGCCCAGGCCAATCCCCTGGCCGCCGGTTTCGGCCTGGCGACCGATCCTGCGGGACGGCTTTTCGTGGATGAGTTCCTGCGCGTCAAGGGACTGGCGAACATCCATGCCGCCGGCGACATCGCCCACGCCATGACCGACGACAGCCATGCCTCCCTGATGTCCTGTCAGCATGCCATGCCCATGGGCAAGGCGGCCGGCTACAACGCCGCCTCCGACCTGTTGGACCTGCCGCCCCTGCCCTATCAACAGACACGCTATGTCACCTGTTTGGATTTGGGGCCATGGGGGGCGGTGTTTTCCAATGGTTGGGAGCGCCAGGTAGAAATGATCAAGGACGAAGCCAAGGCGCGTAAACAGTTCGTCATGACCCAGGTGATCTACCCACCCACAAAGGACCGCGCCGCCATATTGGAAGCCGGCGCCCTGGGCTAAAGCAAGGCCACGGGGCTGCCCTCGGCCAGGGCCAATTGCCGCCCGGCACTGCCCTGATTGACGGCGATTTCCACCAGGCCGTTGGCATTTTCGTACCAGAAAGCCCCGCCAAGTGGCGCTTCGCTGAATGTCCGGGCGCCCGCAAGGACGGCCCCTCCAGCCTGGATTTTCACATCATCGCCCAGGCAGGCGGCACGCAGGCCGGTAATGGCATTGCCGAAATGATCCAGATAAATCACCTGGGCCAGATCGTCCGGCCAATCGGGCTGCCGCCAGGCGCTATCGGCAATCGGCGCCAGGGCGATGGCATCGCCGCGCGCGAGGGCCGCTGCCGCAGGGGCAAACAGATCGCGGCCATGAAACGATGGCGACAGGCGCTCCGGGCGCCAGGTAATCATCCGTGCCTCGAAGGTGCGAGACCGCCGCGCGATGATTTCGAACAGGCCATTTCCCGGCCCAACATATACATGGCCGTCGGCATGCAGCACCATCGCCGGCCGGTCGCCGCCGACACCGGGATCAACCACACAGACGAAGACCGTGCCGGCCGGAAATTCCAGCGCGTGGGCGGCCAGCAGATAGCCCGCCGCCCTGGCGTCAAACGTTGGTGCGTCAGCGAACAGGTCGACGACAGCCGCGCCTGGCGCCTCGCGATGCAGAACGGCGCGCATCTGGCCCATGTAGGGGCTGCCAATGCCGAAATCCGTGAACAATACGATCATCGGCCCGATGGACGTGTTGGTCATTGGGGACCGCCGGGCAGATCAATACGAAAAACCGTGCCGTGGCTGTCGCTGCGCAACAGCATCAGTTCACCGCCATGCGCCTCCACCAGCTCCTTGGCTATGGCCAGGCCCAGCCCCGTGCCCCCGGTCCGGGCCGAACCGGTGAAGGGCTCGAACAAATGCTCACGCGCCTTTTCGGGCAAACCCGGTCCATTGTCGCTGAATTCGATAATGACTCCGGCGCCGCCCCAATTCGCCGTCACGGCGATCTCGCCGCCCTGGCTCATGGCCTGAATGGCATTGCGCGCAAGATTCATGAAGACACGGAAGATCTGCTCCCGGTCCGCCTCCAGGATCAGATTGCCACCAACCTCGTTGCGCCAGACAATCCGGCCATCGCTGGGCAGGCCGGCGAAGGCGGCGACATCCTCCACCAGATCCCGCAAGGCAAAGGATGTGGGATTGGGCGCCGCTTCATCCGCCCGGCCGAAGCTGAGGGTTTGGCTGCACAGCTCTATGGCCCGGTCAATGGATTGCATCAGACGCGGCGCGACCCGGCGGACGGTCGGATCCTCCACCTCGCCCAAACCGTCGGAGACCAGTTGCGCCGTGGCCAGGATATTGCGCAGATCATGGTTGATCTTGCTGACCGCCACGCCCAGTGCCGCCAGATGGGCCTGTTGCGTCAGCGAGGCGCGCAGGCCGTCCTGCATATGGCGCAATTCCCGCTGCGCCGTCCCAATCTCGTCACCCCGGCTACTGTCGGCGATCATGGATTGGGCATTCTCCGGCGCCTTGCGGAAGGCCACCATGGAGGCGGTCAGGCGGCGCATGGGCAGAACCATCAGCAAACGCAGCGAGAGGAAAACCAGACCGGCGGTCAGCAGAGAAATCACCAGGGACAGTTTCATGATGTTGGTGGAATAGTCGATCATCGCAGCGTAGAGCTGTCTTTCGTCTACGATCACTTCCAGGCTGCCCTCGGACTGATCAGGAAAACCGCCGACAATGCGCAATGTGCGGTCCCCTTCGGCCAGGGTGGCAAAGGCATCGGCGATCAAGGGCAGCGCGGAGGCACCGCGCAGATCATAGCTGGCATCAACCTGCGGCGGCATGTCCTCCATCAACACCATGATCCGCGCTTCCCGCCGCTTCAGGACGATGCCCCGCACCATGGCGTTCGACAGTAATTCCAGCTCCAACGGCTTGCTCAGGACGTTGTCCGGGGTCGCCTTCAGGGCCAGAGAGGCCAAATGAGCATCGGCGATGCGGTTCTCCAGGAAAGTCAGACGAAAACGGGCGATGGACGGCACATAGATCAATACCTCGCTGATCATGACGAAAAACATCGTCAGGACCAGCAGGCGGGCCGACAGGCCGCGCAGCCAGCGCGGCAGAGATTTCCGTTGTGATTTTTCCCGCTTCTGCATCAGGTAGAGAAGTTAAACTATTTCCCGCCGACCGCCACCCACTGCTTCTCCACCGGTCCTCAATCTCGGTGCGCGAGCCGCCCCTTGGTTGGCCAAACAAACCAGACGAAGGCCAGGACCTGGGTCGCCGTGGTCGCCAGAAAAGCCCAAAGATAGGCGACTTTCGGGTAGCTGCCATCCGCCCCCACGGGCCATAGTTCGATCACCCAGCCAATGCCCCACTGATAGCCAAAGGCCATGATGAAGACCAAGACGTTGGCGGCCGTGTTGGCGCGGGCCGCCTGGCTGACGGGAAAATGATGCGCCAGGGCGGCGAAAACCAACGACGTCAGAACGATGACAAGGCCCAGAAAACTCCACAGGATATAACTTGAAGGGACAACATCGGTAACCAGAAGCAACATGGGGATAATCGAGAAAAACGCGGCATAACCGCATACGCCCGCCATGCTATACCCCATGCGCTGCAATCCGGCGGCGAACAAGCCGCTGCCCATGACCCCGACAGTCATGCCCACCGCCATGATGGTCAGATGTGTCGCCGTATCGGCCTGGCTAAACTCATCCACTTCCAGCAGCCATGGCCCGGCCCACAGGCCCTGAATGGCCATGTATGCCGCCGAGCAGGTGAACATCAAAGGCGTCAGGCGCCAAAAGTACGGATCGCTGAAAATTCGGCCGATTTCTCTGATCTGCTCTCCAAGGCTGCCCGTGGCGGCACTGTCAGGCTTTTCCGGCGCCACCAGCAGGATCAATGCCGCGACCACCAGATTGACAGCGGCCAGCAGCATGAACATCTGCCGCCAATCCATGATTTGCATGGCGAAATCAACCGGTCCCGTTGCCGCCAGGGCGCCCACGCCGCCGGCGGCAAAATACCAGCCGTTGACCATGGCGACACGGTTCAGGGGAAACCACATGACGATGGCCTTCAGCGCCGCCATCAGACCGCCCGAAACGCCGAAACCAATCATCGCCCGGGCCAGGACCAATGTCGTGACGCTGTCTCCCTTGGCGAACAGCAGGGCGCCAAGGGCAGCGATACAATACAACGTCCCCTGCACCCGGCGCGGCCCATAGCGGTCCAGCAACAAACCGAGGGGGATCTGGCATGCCGCGAAGGTCAGGAAGTATGCCGCCGACATCAGACCCAGATCCGCCGGGCCCAGGCCAATATCCTGCCGCAGGTAGGGCGCCACCACCGCATTGACCGTGCGGTAGAAGTAGGAGAAGAAATAGCCACAGGCAAACGGCATAAAGACCAGTATCATGGCGCTCGCCATGCTGACCGTGGGCGTTGGTTTTTCTTTTTCTGTCTCGATGGCCGTCACGGTACCATGACTAGTGCATGAGGACGGCCGGCGCAATTGCGGGACCAATTCAAATGAATGAAAAACTTCTGCTGACGGATGAGGTCGCCGCCGCCCTGGCTGACGGCCAGGCGGTGGCCGCGCTGGAAAGCAGTATCGTGGCCCAAGGGCTGCCTGAGCCCGATAACCTGGAAGTCGGCCAAGCCATGCAGGATGCGGTGCGCCGACAGGGCGCGATACCGGCCATGACGGCGGTACTTGATGGCCGCTTGCGGGTCGGCCTGACGGCGGAAAATATGGCCCGTTTGGCGGCCGCACCCGATGGCCAAAAGTGTGGTGCCCGCGATCTGGGTCCCGCCCTGGCCCTCAGCCTGCCGGGCGCCACCACGGTTTCGGCCACGGTTACGATCGCGGCGGAGGCGGGCATTTCGGTCTTCGGCACGGGGGGCATCGGCGGCGTCCACCGCGTGACGGCGGCAGCCAAGGGTGGGGCCCGGGCGGACATCTCCGCCGACCTTCTGGCGATGTCCCGCGTGCCCGTGGCCGTGGTCAGCAGCGGTGCGAAATCCCTGTTGGATCTGCCCACAACGCTGGAAGCCCTGGAAGCCCTGGGCGTGCCCGTACTTGGCTATTGCAGCGATGACTTTCCTGCCTTCTATAGCGGCGAAAGCGGGTTGTCGGTGAGTTACCGTATTGACGATCTGACAGTGCTGGCCCAGGCCTTGCGGGCCCATTGGTCCCTGCCCGGTTCGGGCGGCATTCTGGTCTGCAACCCCCCGCCCGCGGACATTGCCATGGGGCGGGACGAGGTCGAGGCTTTGGTCCAGGACGCCACGGCCGCCGCCAATGCGGCGGAAATCTCGGGCGGCGCGCTGACACCGTTTATCCTCTCGCACATGCGCCGGGCATCCAACAATCAGACGCTGCGGGTCAATACCGCCCTGGCCGTTGCCAACGCCGCCCTGGCGGGCCGCCTGGCGGTTAAGCTGGCGGCATTGTCTGTATCCGAAAGGTGAATGCGATGACGATCACCCTGCACGGCTACACATACAGCGTCTACAGCCGCATACCGCGCATGGTCTGCCACGAAAAAGGCATCGCGTTTGATTGGCGGGAAGTCGATCCTTTCGATGATGCAACACCGGAAAGCTATGGCGAATTGCATCCCTTTCGCCGGGTGCCGGTTCTTCAGCATGACGGCTTCACCCTGTACGAAACCGGCGCCATCAGCCGCTATCTGGACGAGGCGTTTCCCGGTCCGTCCCTACAGCCGGCTGACATTGGGCAACGGGCCCGCATGGCGCAGATCATTTCCATTGTCGATGCCTATGTCTATTGGCCCCTGGTGCGCCAGGTATTTTCGCACCGGGTTTTCAGGCCGAAATTTGGCGATTCCTGGGATGAGGACACAATCGCGGCTGGACTGGAGACGTCAAAAGTTGTTCTGGCCGCCCTCGAAAGCCTGGTGTCGGAGCACCATCATATTATCTCGCCCGAAGTCTCCCTGGCGGATTTTCACCTTGCCACCATGATCGACTATTTCGCCATGGCCGATGAAGGCGCCACCATGCTGGCGCAATATGAAAAATCGTCGGCCTGGTGGGCCAATATGCGGCTACGGGACAGCGTCACCGCGACCGCGCCGCTTTAGAGCAACCTGCGTTCACTTGAACGCAGGTTGCTCTAACTCTTAGAATTAGATCAAATTATCAGCCCAAAAATGATTCCATTTTTGGGCTGTTTGATCTAGGGCATCAAGGCCTGTAAATAGGGCGGCATGGCGAAGGCGCCCAGATGGATATCCGCATTGTAGTAACGTAAATCCAGGGCCAGTCGTTGCTGCCGCGCCTGCAACAGTTCCAGGGGAACCGCGCCCGCATCGGTGCCATCCGAGGCGCAGCCAAAGGCCATGGCGCCGCCCACATACATGGGCACGGCGGCAAAACAAAAGCGTGGATACCGGAACAGCTGCTTGAAGGCTTTCGCCGACGAGGCCAGTTCTTCGGCCTGAATAAAGGGCACGCCGTTCTGGGTCACCAGAATGCCTTTCGGCCGCAGACAGCGGCGGCAATTGGCGTAAAACGCGGGACTGAACAGGACTTCGCCAGGTCCGATCGGGTCGGTGGAATCGATGATGATCACGTCGAACCGCCGATCGGTCCCGGCCAGGAATTTGGCGCCATCCTCAATCCGCAATTCCGTGCGCGGATCGGCGAAGGCCTCGCCGCAGATCATGCCCAGGTGTTGCTGCGCCAGATCTACCACCTGCCGGTCCAGTTCGATCATGGTCACCCGCTCCACCGGATGCTTCAGCACCTCTTCCAGGCAACCGCCGTCACCGCCGCCGATGATCAGGACCTCGGCCGGATTGTCCAGGCTGAACAAAGGCACATGGGCCAGCATCTCGTGATAGATGAATTCATCCCTGGCGGTGGTCTGCACCACATCGTCCAGAACCAGAACCCGTCCCAGAAATTCGTTGTCGAAAATCAGCACCGATTGGAATTCGGTTCGACCGCGATGGATCAGACGGTCCATGCGGATGCCCGCCTGCAACTCCGGATGCAGGGTTTCGCGAAACCATTCTTCCGCCATTGTTGACTCACCCCAAATTTCTGGAACTTCGCCCAATGCAAAGACGCCAACATAGGCAAATCATCGATCGGAGCAAGCGGAACGCAAAAGTAGGTTGGTGGCGGCGGCAGGCTTATCCGGCGGTCTCGGCGTCCTCCTGGGACTTCTGCCGAATGGCCCAAAAACGCATGGCGCGCTTGGCGGTTTCGACGGGAATTTCCTTGTACAATTCCAGCAACTCGGCCACTTCCTCCGGCCGGCGCAGTTGTTTTTCCACTTCCCCGGAACCGGAATCAGCGGCGCCGTCCAAAAGCAGCACGATGGTGGAAAACGTCGAAAGATCAAAGCCCTTGGCCCGGCACGCCACGGCTACGGCCTCGTGACCGGGGGTAAATACGATACGCCGCGCGGTCTTTTGATCAACATCGGTCAAATAGCCCAGCCCGGCGATAAATTCGGGCACTTGGCCACGGCGCGAATATTGCACCAGGGCATCCTGGTTCAACTGGCCCAGGCGCATGCGCCGGCGCACCGCCCGTTCGACGCGGCCCAGCTTGTCCTCTTCCTCCTCCGCCTCGCGCACCATGCCCTGCTCGGCTTCCGCCAGCATGCGGTCGACGGTCTCTTCATCGACTTCCGCTTCGGTCAGAATATGTTTCTTCAGGGCGGAACTGACCCACCAGAACATGTTGTGCATCAGATCGGGGGGCAGATCCTTGCGGTTCAACAGCGGCTCGTGCAATTGCTCGCTGGTCTCGGAACGGTCAACAATGGCTTCCATGGTGCCACGGGAGATTTCCGCGCCGGCATTGTTGATCAGCGACAGCACCACCTCGTCATCGCCCCTGGCGACCAGCGCGTCGGAAACACCTTCGCTGACACTGCCGCGAAGCGAAACCGAAAGCTGATGCTCTTTGCCCTGGTTGTTGATGACATCGATCAGATCCTGATCGCTCAAAACGCCGCTGCGTTCGAGCAGGGGACGCGCCACCTGGATTTCGTCGGACGCCAACTGCCGGATAAGATCAGCCGGCGCATCGTCCAGACCCGCCAGCCGGTGGCTCAAACGGGCCCGTACCTCGCGCTCAACCTCGGTGACAACCTTACCCAGAATATCGGCGGCGATGACCTGTTCCTGATCGTTTAGGCCCGGCCCGTCGTCCATGAACAAGTCGGTCACGCCTTCCAAGAGCTCGCGCCGCTTGTCGGAGGAAGCCTCGTGGGCCACCTCGATCAGATTTTCAAGTTTGCTCGTATGTGCCGACATACCTATATCAGGGCCGCCAAGTTATTTTACGCACGGATCTAGAGATTGGGTCGAATTGGTTAATAAACAGTGATTCTCGTCACCCCGACGAAGACAATTTTCACATTAGTTCACGGCATCAAAAGCATTCACAATACGTCCGCATTTCCCTCAAAGCGACGGCGGCCGGCTCTGCCTGGAAAGCCAGACCGGCACCGGTATCATCAGGAAAAGCCTTGTGATTACAGCAGCTTATGCATTTTTTATGGTCAAGCCGCCGTCGACGGGCAGCACCGCGCCGTTGATGTAACCGGCGGCCGGCAGGACCAGGCTCAAGGTTCCGTGGGCAACTTCCTCCGGCTCGGCGTAGCGGGCCAGGGGGACGCGGCGCTTGGCGAAAATCTGTTTGTGTTCTTCCTTGATATTCTTGGTCATGCCGGTGCGGATGGCACCGGGACAAATGCAATTAACTGTAACGCCCTGTCGCCCCAGTTCAACCGCAAGCGAGCGGGTCAGACCGATCACGCCATGTTTGGCGGCGGTATAGGGGCTGGTCTCGGGCGTCGCGCCCAGACCTTCGGTCGAGGCGATATTGACGATGCGCCCGGCTCCGCCGGCGCGCAAATGCGGCAGGGCAGCGCGGATCGTCCGGGTATGGGCCCGCAGAAGAATATCAAGATGGCGGTCCCAGATCTCCTCGTAATCGTCGGCGTCGATCAAGGTGTGCTGGGAAATACCGGCATTATTGATCAGGATGTCCAGGCCGCCGAAACGGTCAGCGACCTCGGCAACAACGGTCTTGATACGGTCGGGATCGGCCAGGTCCAAGGTCCAGCCCTCGGCGTTGAGGCCGGCTTCCTTGATCTCGGCAACCACCTCGGCGACCCCATCGCCATTGATGTCGGTCACCGCCACATGGGCGCCTTCGTCGGCAAACAAGTGCGCAGTGGCCCGGCCCATGCCGCTGGCAGCGCCGGTAACAAGGGCGACCTTGCCCTCGATCGAACGGCTGAGTTTTGACAATCTGGTCATCCAATTTCCTCCTCGACTGATTTTTCACAGGTAACCATGAAATCGGCGGCCGGCCTACTCAAAACGGAAGAATTCTCCGGCCAGGCGGCTGGACAAAGGGGGCCAGTGTGCGGTCGAGCCATGGGCCATATCGAGGCTCTGGGGAAACCATTGTTTCGGGACGAGACTGGCGACATACTGAACGGCCCGGCGCCGCGCCGCATGAAAAGAGTTAACACATTCACGCCAGGAGCATGAGATGACCGACCGCCTTACCGTTCACGACCCCCGAGGTTACCCACCGAAGGTGACCGGCAAGCGCCTGGCGCCGCGGCTGGAAAGCCTGGACGGCAAGGTGGTCTATCTGGTCGATTGTTTGTTCGATAATTCGGCGGCCTTCATGGACCAGATGCAGGACTGGTTCTCGCACAACCTGCCGGCGGTCGAGACCCGGATCATCAGACCGCGCGAAAGCTGGGTCGACGATCCGGACATGCGTACGGCGATCAGTAAATCCGGTGACGCGGCGATCCTTGGGGTGGGCTTGTGAAGCAGCTGTAGCCCGACGGTCGTCGGGCTGGCCTCATCCCTCGAAGAAGGCGGCGTTCCCACCATCGCCCTGCATACCTCCACCTTTGCCGAGTTGTGCCGCTCCACGGCGCTGGCCAACGGCACGCCGACCCAGCGCCAGGCCTTCGTGCCGCAGCCGGTGGTTGGCCGGACGCCGGCGCAATTGCGCGGCTATATCGAAGGCCTGGATCCAATCTCCAACCGCCCCGTCATGCAGGAGATAATCGAAGGCCTGGCCAACCCCCTGAACGACAACGACCTGAAGGACATGAGCTTCGAGCGCTCCACGCCACGCCTGCTCCCGCCCAGCGGCGAGGCCGATCTGGAGCAACTTTTCATGGACAATCGCTGGACCGATTTCCAGCCGATCGTGCTGCCGATCGAGGCGCGGGTGGCGGCGATGCTGGCAGGCACCAGCCATGGGCCGGATGAAACGGTGGGACAATTGCGCCCGACCTTTTTCCGTGAAGCCTGGGAGTCCACTGTCGAGAAAGTCGCCGTCAACGCGGTCATGGCCGGCGCCCGGCCGGAATATTTCCCCGTCATCCTGGCGCTAGCGGCCAGCGGTATCACGGCGCGCCAGAGCAGCACGAATTCTTTTGGCATGATCTCCGTCGTCAACGGCCCGATCCGCCACGAGATCGGCATGAATTGCGGCATCGGTGCCATGGGCCCATACAATCACGCCAACGCGGCCATAGGGCGGGCCTACGGGCTATTGTCGCAGAACCTGCAGGGCGGCTCGGTCCCGGGCGATACCTATATGGGCTCGCTCGGCAACTGGTATGCCCAGGGCGCCACCTTCGCCGAGAACGAGGAAGCCAGTCCCTGGACGCCATTGCATGTGCAAAAGGGCTTCAAGCCGGAGGACAGCACCGTCAGTATCTTCGTCGGGGGCTGGTATACCCAGGCCGGATACGGCCCGCGCGAGACCTGGCGGGAGAAACTGCGCCGGACCTTCCGGGCCTGCGAGCCTTATCAGCCGCCGGTCTTCGTGATGGATCCGTTGTCCGCGCGCGGCTTCGTGGCGGAAGGTTTCGACAGCAAGGAAAAGCTGATCGAATGGTGTGCCGAGAACGCGGAAATGCCGGCGCGGGAATATTGGGACGATCTATGGGTGCAGACCCTGTTGCGGCCGCACGCGGTGGCCGGCGTCGAGCCCTATGCTTCCAGGCTGAAGGCGGCGCCGGACGAGTTGGTCAAGCTGTGGCAGCCGGAACAGATCAATATCGTCGTCACGGGGGGTGAAACGCAGCCGGCCTGGAAGATGTTCGGCGGCGCCTGGCGCAATTCCACCTTTTCCGTCGATAGCTGGCGCTGACCCGGATCAGACGGCGACGCCGGCCTTGAGGCCCTCCAGCACGGCCTCCTCCACCGTGCGCGCCGCCAGGCAGTCGCCAACCGTGAACACATCGCCGCTGAAATCAGCCAGCCGCTGGCCAAGTTCGTCGGCCGGTTCGTGGCCCAGCGCCAGCACCACCGTGTCGACCTGGTCACAGACGATCGCCTCGCCCGAGGACAAATGCCGCAGATAGGCGCTGTCGGCATCGACGCCATGCAGGCCGGCATAGGGGATCACTTCAACACCGAGTGAGCGCAGCAGGCCGTTGGCATGATCGCGCATATAGTTCTGCATGCGCTGGCCCGCGACCGGACCGTTCAGGCAAAGCCGCACGCGGCATCCGTCGCGCGCCAGCTTTTCCGCCAAACCAGTACCGATCCAGTCGCACCGCCAATCGGCGATCAGCACGCTGTTGCCACATTGGCCTCGCCCCGGATCACCTGCCAGGCATCGATGACATGGCCTTCCGCCATCCCTTCTATGGCCGGCACATACGGCCGCGCGCCGGTCGCCAGAATGATAGCCTCGGGCGCTTGCTCCGCCACCAACTCGGGCGTCACTTCGGTCCGTTTGATCACTTCGACCCCGGCGAGTTCGATCTCGCGTTCGAAATTGGTGACCAACCCGCCGAACTCGGCCCGCCCCGGCAACAACTGCGCCAACAGAACCTGCCCGCCCAGGCGCGCGGATTTCTCATACAGCGTGACCTGGTGACCGCGCCGGGACGCGACCATCGCCGCCTTCATGCCGCCCGGTCCACCGCCGACAACCATCACGCGGCGCGGATGTTCCGCCGGTGTGATGTCACCGTAGATAAGCTCCCGTCCGGTCTCGGGATGCTGAATGCACGAAATCGAATAGCCGGCTTGCATGCGGCCGATACAGGCCTGATTGCAGGCGATGCAGGCGCGGATATCGTCGCCGTGGCCCGTGCGCGCCTTGTTCGCCATTTCGGGGTCGGCGATCATCGCCCGGGTCATGCCGCACATATCGGCCTGGCCCGAGGCGAGAATTTGCTCGGCGGTCTGGGGTTGATTGATGCGGCCGGCCACGAATACGGGTTTCGAAACCCTGGCCTTGACCGCCGCGGCGAAAGGCGCGACGTAGCCTGTCTCCACCAGCATCGGCGGCACGATGTGATAGGCGCTGGATTCACATCTCAAGTGCAATTCTGAGGTTTTCGATGAAAGCTTCGGCGGGCGTTTGATATCCGAGGCATT
>JASLLM010000150.1 GCA_030747035.1 Alphaproteobacteria bacterium
CAAAATGAATGGCCGTGGCGATGCAGGCGTTGGCGCAGGCCGGCGTGGCGTCCGGGTCCGCCCCCGGCGTCAGGCCGCTCGCCAGGCCGCTGTCCACCTTGTCGATACAGAATGTACATTTGTTGGCGACGCCGATGCGGTCGCCATGAGCCACCTGAGTTTCCTGGGCCGTGGGCTGGCCGTAATACCAATGCTGCTCATGGGCGATGGAGCGGGCCTGATAAGGGCAGGCCACGGCGCAATAGCCGCAGCCGATGCACAGATCGTAGTCCATGGTGACCAGGCCATCGGCCCGCTGTTTCGTCGCACCCGTGGGACAGACCGGCACGCAGGACGGCTCCGCGCAGTGCTGGCAGCCCGTCACCATGAACAGGCGCGCCACGTTGGGAAAGGTCCCCAGTTCCACATCGATGACCCGGCGCCATTGCACGCCCGGCGGGGTGTCGTTGGCATGCTTGCAGGCGATGGTACAGGTCTGACAGCCGACGCAGCTGTTCAGATCGATCACCATGCCAAAACGCTTGGCACTACTTTGGTCGTTCACGAACCGGTTCTCCGCAGCCTGAGATCCTTGCTGATCTTGACCCGCGTGATGTCGGAGCCGCTGCCGGTGCCGTCCGTTAGGGACAGGGCGATATCGGTGACCGAATTCAGGCTGGGCAGGTTCAGGTCCTTGGCAAAGGGCGTGGCCCAATGATCGAACTGGCCGATCATCAGCACCGTGTCAGGGCGGATGCCCTGGCGCAGCACGGCGTTGCCATGGGTGATGCCGGTGGCGGATTCAATCACCACCGGATCGCCCTGTTCGATGCCCCGTTCACGGGCCGCCTGCATGTTCATGACGATGCCTGAATGACCGGCGACGTTTTCCGCCACTTCATGGATCAACGGGATGCCAACGTTGGCGCCCCAGGCATATTGCATGCTGCGCGCGGTCAGGGCCCAGAATGGGTAGTCGTCCGGGTCCTTGCCCATTTCACTGACATAGTTGGTCCAGATATCGGGGAAGGATTCGTACTTCGGCAGGGGATCATAATCCTCCAACTGCCCGTCCCACCATTCCACCCCGACCTCGTGCAGGCGGTTGGCCAATTGCACACCGTGGCGTTTGATGCGTTCCTGGTAGGGCAATTCGAAGCGGATGCCCCGGTCCTTCAAATAGGGATAGAGGTACCATTCCCGCTGCTTGAAATCCCGCAGCATATAGCCATTATCCTTGAACCACTGCAGTCCGTGGACTTCCTCGCCATTGGACAGATCGTGGCTGGCGGCCTTGGCCACCCGGTCCCAGATCTCCTCGACGCCATAGGCCACGTCCCCTTCCAGGCTGTAATCGAACTGGTTGTTGACCAGCTTCATGCCCGCCGCGCCCTTGTTGATGGCCATGTTATATTCGCCCAGGATGCCGACGCGCTTGCAGATCTCGGTGGCAATGTCGGTCATGTCCATGGCATCCACCACCGGCTCCACCGCCGGCTGCCGGATCATCCAGCCCTGATGTTTCCAGAACTGCTCGCCCGAGCCGGTGCCGCCGATACGGCTGAGCTGCAGGCTTTCCAGGTCCGTCGCCTCGGGCAGGATGATGTCCGCCATGTGGTTGGTCTCGTCCCGGGTGTAGGCGAACGCCAGGGTGAAGGGAAACTCGGAGATGCGCTCGGCCACTTCCGGCGCATTCCAGGACGATATGGCGGGATTAGTGCGGTAGCAGATCCACATGTCCGGCAAGGTGGGCCGGGGCCAGTTGTCCGGCGCCTTCTTTTGGAACAGCCAGGGCAGATGGGCCGGGCCCAAGGCCGGCGCCCAGGGCGAGGACGAGGACAGCGGCACCAGGGAGTTATAGCCGTTACGGATGCGCGGCTGGGAGGACCAGCCTTCCTTGGAAGTATCGTTGAAGGGGAAGTCCATGATGCCGTCGCGGCTGGAGACGGCGCTGAGATGCTTGTTGTTGGCGGGCCGGTTCAGGCGCACTTTCGTGCCCAGGTTCGAGCCCGGCACCTCGATGGCGCCGACCAGAACGCTTAGCAAGGTTCTTGCCCAGACCGCGTGATAGCCGCCCGGCCCGTTGTTGACGCTTTTCCCCAGGCACACGCCGACCGGGCGCAGGGGCAGCATCTCGCCCTCGATCTCGATCATCTCGCCGACCCGGGCGTGCGCGACGAACTCGTCGCCCACACGCCGGATGGTCTCCGCCGGCACATCGCATTCCGCCTCGGCCCATTCCGGCGAATATTCCTCCATATGCTCCAGCAGCATCTGGAAGGCGGGTTTGACCTCCACGTCCTCGTGGCGCCAGACCTCGTCGTCGGCACCCAGTTCCAGGCCCGTGACCTTGAAGCTGCCGTCGAGAGCAGGATCCTCGATATTGGCGTCATACGGCTTGGCCTGGCCGTCGGCCAGATCCCAGATCAGCGGTTTTTCCGTGCTCGGCTCCCGCATGTAGTAACCATTCGGGCCAACCAGATAGGGCGAGGTAGTATCTTCCTTCAGGAAACGCACATCGCAAACCTCGGCCCAGTCCCGCTCCTTGATAATGCGGTGGATGACGGCAAACAGAAACGCCGCGTCTGTCTTGGCCCTGATGGGCACCCATTCCGCCGACATGGCACCGGTGACGGAGAGATGCGGCTCCACCATGACGCGCTTCAGGCCGCGCCGCCGTGCCTCCGCGCCGCGTCTTACCCCGGTGGCACCACCGGAGGCATCCACGTTCTTGCCGCAGTTGATGACGTATTCGCAGTACGGGCTGTCCACCTCCAGGGTAAAGGCCCGCTGCCACAATTCCCCGTACAGATGCTCCGAATGATAGCACTTCACCCCCTGGCCGGCGCCAAAGCCCAGGTCCGCCGGGCCCCAGGCCGCCAGCACGGCCGGAAAGCTGCCCATGAACCGGGTCGGCGTGCCACCGCCGCCAAAGCTGACCGCCAGACGCGGATAGCCGGAATTGTCCTTCAGCCCCTTGGCGCGGATTTCCTTCATCTTGGCGGCCACGGTATCCAGGGCCTCATCCCAGCTGATGGGCACGAAGCCGGGGTCTTCATCTCGGCCCTTCTTCGGATTGGTCCGCTTCATGGGCTGTTGCACCCGGTTTGGATTGTAGGTCTTTTGCACCAGGCCGTAGGCCTTGACGCAGGGCGTGCCCTGGCCCGGATGCTGGCCGCAGATATTCAGGTTCGGCTCGATCCGCACCGCCACGCCGTCCTCGACCTCGACCTTGATCAGGTCCGGTCCCGAAACGCATTGGAAACAATAGGTCGGAACTTTCCTGGTTTCCGGCGTTGAATTGGTCATGCGGCGCATCCTCTCAAAGGGCTTTATGGCCGATACGCTATCACGGGCTATTCATTGAACGCAAAGCGCGGCTACAATCGGTGCAACGGTGAATAAGAAGATTTGTTGGAGGAGCGGACCTTGCCGGAACAAAACCTGGTCATTGCCGGCTATTCGGAAACGGCGGTGGAATTCAGAAGCGGGCGCAGCGCCTATGACTTCGCGGGCGAGGCCTTCGCCGCCTTGTTGCAGACCACGGGCGTCGAAAAGGACATGGTGGATGGCCTGTCGGTCACCGTGCCGTTGAGCGAATGCGCCAATCCGTTCTTTGCCGTCTATATGACCGAGGCCCTGGGCCTGTCGCCCACATGGCTGAACTACGGCGGCATGGGGGGCTGTTCCGCCACCGGCGGGGTGGCCCGAGCCATGGCGGCGATCCGCGAAGGCCAATGCGAAATCGCCGTGGTGCTGTCGGCGGATGCGCCCAGCACCAACTGGGGCGCCAACTACGGCGCCTGGCGTGGTGAGTTCCAGGACCCGGTGGGTGTGCTGGGCCCGCCCTCGGCCTTCGGTCTGTTGATGAGCCGCTATGAACACCAATACGGCCTGAACTACGAAGCCCTGGCCAAGATCGCCATCGCCCAGCGGGAAGGCGGCCTGATGAACGACAACGCCTTCGAGAAACTGAAAAAGCCGCTGACGGTGGAAGACTACATGAATTCCCGCATGATCGCCGATCCGCTTCGGTTGCTGGATTGTGTGATGTTCTGCGACGGCGGCAATGCCTTCCTGGTCACTAACGAGGCCAAGGCCAGGGAATTGGGCATCGAAAAAATGGTCCGCCCCACCGCCTATGCCGAGGTGACCAATTTCAAGGGCTCGGACCCGGTAGCGGATATCACCGAGACTGGGTTTAGCGTGCTGGCGCCCAAGGTGTTCGGCAAATCGGGCCTGAAACCTGGCGATATCGGCAGTTTCCAGCCTTATGATGACTTCACCATCGCGGTGATGATGCAGATGGAAGACTTCGGTTTCTGCGAAAAGGGCAAGGGCAGTGATTACGTCATGGCGACGGATCTCTCGTGCCAGGGCGATCTGCCCTTGAACACAGGCGGCGGGCAGCTATCGGCGGGACAGCCGGGCCTGGCCAGCGGCGGCCTGAACCTGGCCGAAGCGGTGCGCCAGATGTTCGGCGAGGCGGGCCAGCGCCAGGTTGCCAACACCCAGAACGCCCTGGTCACCGGCATCGGTGTCATTCCCTACGCCCGCAATTGGGGTACATCCACCGCGATGATTTTGGAGGCCTAGGATGTCGGACGAACAAGCAAAACCCCGCCCCACGCCCAAGGCCAACAAGTTCGTGGATACGGAGGCCTTCTGGCAAGGCACTCGGGATGGCGAGTTGCTGCTGCAATATTGCCCCGATACCCAGCGCTTCCAGCATTATCCCCGGCCCATCAGTCTCTACACCGGCAAGCGCAATCTGGAATGGCGCAAGGTTGCCGGCACGGGCACCGTTTACGCCTGCACCATCGTCCGGGTGCCCGGTTCCGGCCTGGAGGGCCGGCTGCCCTTGTCCGTGGTGACCGTGGAATTGGACGAGGGCGTGCGTATTCTGGGGAATGTGTTGAACCTGGAGCCGGACCAGGTCGCCATCGGCCAGCGGGTCAAACTGGCCTGGGACGCGGTCAATGACGAGACCGCCTATCCCGCCTTCAATGTGGTCGAGGCCTAGCGCCAAATGACCGCAAATACACCACCCGCGCCATCGGCCAATCATTGCAGCCGGGATCTGCGCGAATGGCTGACCCATCTTTTGGCCACCGACCGTCTGGCCACGGCCAAGCCGGGCCTGAGCCTGGTGCACGAACTGGCGGCGGTCTCGGACCAGATGGAGCTGGACAAGGCGGTCTTGTTCCCCAGGCCGGATGGCCACCACATGCCCGTGGTTGCCAACCTGTTGGCCAACCGGAAATGGATCGGTGACTGCCTTGGCGTCAGCGAGGATGACCTGATCGCCCGCTATCAGGATGCGGTGCGCAACCCCCTGCCTTGGGTGGAGGTCGAGGACGGCCCGGCGCAGGCGGTCGTGCATACCGATGTGGACATCAATGCACAACTGCCCGTGCCCACTCATAACGAGCTGGACAGCGGGCCCTATATTGCCGCCGGCCTGATGATCTCCCGCAACCCCGCCAACGGCATTCAGAACGTTTCCATCCATCGTTGCCAGATCAGCGGCAGGAACCGCATCGGCGTGCTGCTGCTTCCGCGCCATACCTGGACCTACAGCCGCATGGCGGAGGAGGCCGGCGAAGCCCTGGAGGTCGCCATCGTGATCGGCGTCGATCCCGCCTCGCTGCTGGCCAGCCAGGCCATCGTGCCCCTGGACCATGACGAGATGGAGATCGTCGGCGCCCTGCACGGCGCGCCGGTGGAAATGGTCAAATGCAAAAGCAACAACGTCCGGGTGCCGGCCAGAGCGGAAATCGTGCTGGAGGGCCGGGTGCTGCCCGGCGTGGCCGAACCGGAAGGACCCTTTGGTGAATTCCCGCAATATTACGGCCGCCGCGCCAACCGCCACGTAATCGAGGTAGACGCCATCACCCATCGCAAGGCGGCGATCTTTCACACCATTGTCGGCGGCGGTATGGAGCATTTGCTGCTGGGCGGTCTGCCGCGCGAGGCGACCATATTGGAAGCCCTGCAACGCCATGATCCCGGGGTGTTGGACGTGCACCTCTCGCACGGCGGCATCTGCCGCTATCATCTGGTGGTCAAGATCGACAAGAAGCAGGAAGGCCAGGCCAAAAACATCATGATGGGCGCCTTCGCGGCCCACTATGACATCAAGCAGGTCATCGTGGTCGACAGGGACGTCAATATCCATAACGGCGGTGCGGTGGAATGGGCCGTGGCGACGCGCTTTCAGGCTGACCGGGATTTGCTGGTGGTCAACAATACCCAGGGCTCTAAGCTGGACCCGACCACCACCGAGGACGGCGTAGGGGCCAAGATGGGCCTGGATGCGACCATACCCTTGGCGGCGGATGAGTTCACCTTCACGGTGATCAAGGTGCCCGGCACGGGCGATGTGGATCTGGATGCGGTGCTGGATGATCCGAACGCCGCCACGGCGATTATTTCAGGGAAGTGAACATATGAGCGATCAAACGAATGTCGGCCATGCAATATTGGCGCGCTTGCAGGCGGCGGGTATCGAATATTTCCTGGCCAACGCGGGCACGGACTTCCCGCCAATCATTGAAGCCATCGCACAAGCCGGCGATGGCGCCGGGGACGGTGGGGGCGGCCCACAGGCCCTGGTCGTGCCCCATGAAAATGTCGCCATCGCCATGGCCCACGGCTATGCGATGATCAGGGGCAAGCCCCTGGCGGTGATGCTGCATGTCAATGTGGGGACTTCCAATGCCATTTGCGGTCTGACCAACGCCTACCGCACCAATGTGCCCCTGTTGCTGCTGGCCGGGCGCACGCCCTGGACGGAACATGCGCCCCTGTCCGCCGGCACCCGCAGCCGGCATATCCATTGGGCCCAGGAGATGTTCGATCAGGCCGGCATGCTGCGGGAACTGGTCAAGTGGGACTACGAACTGCGGGCGCCGGGCGAGGTTGACGTGGTGCTGGACCGCGCCATAACCATCGCCGAATCCGATATTCCCGGCCCCGTCTATCTCTCCATTCCCCGCGAGGTGCTGGCGGCGCCGGCGATGCCGTCATCGGCGCCGCGCCGAGCCGCGCCCACGGGCGTCGCCCATCCCGATCCGGAGCAGATCACCCATGCCGCCGGGATCCTGATGGCGGCGGAAAATCCCTTGATCATCACGGCGGACGTGGGCCGCTCGGTGAAGGCGGCGGGGCATCTGGCTGAGCTGGCGGAGCGTTACGCCATTCCGGTGATCACCCACGTACCGCGCTATCTGTGCCTGGGCAACGATCATCCCATGCATCTGGATTACGAGGCCTCGCCGCATCTGGCGAAGGCGGATGCGGTCTTGGTCTTGGATTGCGATGTGCCCTGGATACCCGCGACGGACCCGGTCTACCCCGATGCCAGGGTGATCCACATGGCGCCGGATCCGTTGTTCAGCCGCTACCCCATACGCGGCTATCCCTCCAATCTGTCCATTGCGGCGGATGCAGCGGCGGCGCTGCCCCTGTTGGCGGAGGCCATGGCGGGAACGGATGCGGGCAAGATCGGCAAGCGGCGGCTGGCGGTGGCGGCGGCCCGCCAGGCCGTGCGCGACAAATGGCAGGGTATCCGCGATGGCGCCCGCAATGCCGATCCCATTCATCCCGCCTGGCTGGCCCAATGCGTCGGCGAGCATCTGGGTGAGGACACGATACTGGTCAATGAAATGGGCGTGGTGCCGCAGCACGCGGGCATCAACCGTCCCGGACGCTATTTTGGACCAAGTCCGGCGGGCGGCCTGGGCTGGGGCCTGGGTGCCGCACTGGGCGCCAAGATGGCCGCGCCCGATGACATGATCGTCGCCACCGTCGGCGATGGTTCCTACTTCTTCGGCAACCCAATGGCGGCGCATTATTGCGCCCGCGCCTATGACCTGCCGGTACTGTTTATCGTCGTCAACAACCATGGCTGGGGCGCGGTGCGCCGGGCCACCAAGGCCATGTATCCCGACGGCAAGGCCCTGGGCGGCAACGACATCCCGCTTTCGCGCCTGGAACCCGCGCCCGATTACGAACAGATCGTCGCGGCCTGTGGCGGCTATGGCGAAAAGGTGACCGATCCCGACAAATTGCAGGACGCCCTGGCCCGGGCCGTGAAAATGGTCCGCGAGGAACGGCGCCAGGTGCTGTTGAACGTGGTCGTTTCCGAGGTGACCTGAGAGTATGGGAACAAGATCGGCAGTCTACAAGCGTCCAGACAGCATCGAGTCATTCCCGCGAAAGCGGGAATCCATGCCTGAGGCATTGAAACAATCACCTGGCGGTCGCGGAACTTGCGCCATGTCGGACAACTGGCACCACTGATCACGCCGATGGTCTCAGGCATGGGTTCCCGCTTTCGCGGGAACGACGTCATGGGCATTCATTTAGGAGGAAGACATGACCGACAACAACAACGTACTGCCGTCCATGCGGGTCGACGGCCAGGTCGCCCTGGTCACCGGCGCGGGCCGTGGTATCGGCCGTGGCTGCGCCCTCGCCCTGGCCGAGGCTGGCGCTGAGGTAATCGCCGTGGCCCGGACCGCGACGGAGGTCGAAGAGGTTGCGGCGGAAATCCAGGCCAAGGGCGGCAAGGCCCGGGCCATGGTCTGCGATGTCACCGATGAAGCCAATGTGGTGGAAGTCATGGGCGGGCTGGAACGCCTGGATATCCTGGTCAACAATGCCGGCACCAACGTGCCCGTCGGCTTCCTGAAGGCAGATGCCGAAACCTTGGATTTGATGATCAACCTGAATATCCGGGCCGCGTTTCTGGTGGCGCAGGCGGCGGCGCGGATCATGGACCGCCAGGGCGGCGGCGTGATCATTCATCTCTCCTCCACCTTCGGCAAGGTGGGGCGCCAGGGCGCCTCGATCTATTCCGGCACCAAGCATTTCATCGAGGGGCTGACCAAATCCACCGCTGTGGAGCTGGCACCGAGGAACATCCGCGTCGTCGCCGTCGGCCCCACGGCCATCGCGACGCCCATGCTGGAAGAACGCCTGAAAGACCCGGCGGTTGTGGCCGACCTGCAGGGCAAGATCCCCCTGGGCCGCCTGGGCCAGATTGAGGATGTGCTGGGCGCCGTGGTCTTCCTGGCCTCGCCGGCGGCGGCCCTGATCACCGGCACCACGATCATGGTCGACGGCGGTTGGACGGCGCCGTAGCGGCATGAACGATCGTGTTCTGATAGCCGGCGCCGGGCCGGTCGGGTTGAGCGCGGCGGCCTGCCTGACCCGGCAAGGCATCCCCGTGACCGTATTCGAGGCCAAGGATGCGTTGCCCGAGAACCTGCGCGCCTCCACCTTCCATCCGCCCACACTTGATATGCTGGCGCCGTTTGGGGCGACCCAGGGCCTGATCGATCAAGGCCTGATCGCGCCGAAGTTTCAGTTCCGCGACCGTGCCAACGGCTGCCTGGCGGAGTTCGATTTCGGAGTTCTGAAGGATGACACCGAGCATCCCTTCCGGGTGCAGTGCGAACAGTACAAGCTGAATTTTCTGCTGCATGGCTGGTTGCAGGCACAGGGCGGCGCGGATGTCCGCTTCGGCCACGCCATCACAGGGGTGCGGCAGAGCGATGACGGCGTCACGGCGTTGATCGAGACGCCCAATGGCGAACAGGCATTCGCCGGCCGCTGGCTGATCGGGGCAGAGGGCGCCAACAGCGTCATGCGTCAGAGCCTGGAGATCCCTTTCGAGGGTTTCACCTGGGATGAACGCTTCCTGGTGGTCTCCACGCCGTATCCGTTCGAAGCGGCCATGCCGGATCTGACCCTGGTGAACTATTTCGCCGATCCTGAACAGTGGTTTTTCCTGCTGAAAGTACCGGGCCTGTGGCGGGCCATGTTCCCGACCAGGCCGGAAGAGAGCGAGGCGGAGATTTTCGACCCCGGCAATATCGAAGCCCGCATGCAATGGGCCCACCCGACCGTGGAGACCTACGAGCGGACCCATACGACGCTCTACCGGGTGCACCAGCGGGTGGCGGAGCGCTACCGTGAAGGACGGGTGTTCATTGCCGGCGATGCGGCCCATATCAACAATCCGCTGGGCGGCATGGGTATGAACGGCGGCATTCACGATGCCTTCAATCTGGCCGGGAAGATGGCCGCCGTCTGGCACGGCGAAGATGACCGCCTGTTGGATCTCTACGAAAAACAGCGCCGGCCCATTGCGCTCGACTACGTCAACAGCCAGACCATCCGCAACAAACAGAACCTGGAGGCCAACACGCCGGAGGCGCAACAGGCCTTCCGCGAATTTCTGGCCGAGGTTTCCAACGATCCGCGGAAGACCCATGACTACCTGTTGCGCACCTCCATGATCGCCTCCCTGCGCGCGGCGGAAAAGATTACTGAGTAGAGGACGACGGATGCTGGCTGAAGGAGTTATCGAGCGTTTCCTGGATGGCCAGGTGCCCATCGCGGCCGCGCCGGATGAAGCTGCCTGGCACCAGGCCTGGCACGAAGGGGGGCTGAACGCCCTGCCGCCCGTGCTTTCCGCCCTGCAGGGGGGCATGTGCGCCGACCGGCTGAGTTGGGTCTTCATCGCCGGCTATCAGGCCGCGATCAGGCATGTCTTCCCGGAGGTGCCGGGCCAGGGCTGGGCCGCCTATGCTGCGACCGAGGACAAGGCCGAACCGGAGGCGTATCCCCCAACCCGGCTGAGCATCGGCGGCAAGGGGCTGGTGCTGGATGGCTGCAAATCGTGGCTGGCGCAATCCCGCCATCTGGATCATCTGCTGGTGACCATCAACGAGACGGAGCAATGCGTGCTGGTCTCCGCCCGTGACCCAGGCGTACATCTGAGCCATCGGGAAGCGCCGGGTTTTCTGGGCGATATGAGCCAGGGCTTCGCCAGGTTCGAGGCCGTGGAGATCGCGCCGAAAAATATCTTTGCCAAGGAACGGATGCGGGAGTTCGGCCGGCGTGAACCACGCTTCGTCATGCTCGCCGGCGTTGGCTATCTATTGGCGCACCTGGGCGAAGCCGATCCGGCCCTGCAGCGGGATCTGATCGCCATCGCCCTGAGCCTGGCCGTGATCTGCGAGAGCCCCGAAATCATACCCAAGACCTTCGCCGCCCTGGACCGGGCCCTGCAGGAAGCTATTGGCCGCTTTGCCGACGTGGCCGATACCGCGGCACTGCCCAACTGGGACAGCGACCGCCGCCTGCTGTCCATGTACTCCCCCCGCATCCAGGAACGGGCCGCGCGGTAGACCATTTTCGAGATTGACTTATACCAGTCGTCTCAACTGCTGACTCTTATGGCGGGTTTTCATGAGCTTGCGGGTGTGATTCTCTTAACCA
>JASLLM010000151.1 GCA_030747035.1 Alphaproteobacteria bacterium
TCCGAGCCGCCGGAAGTGCTGGGCATGCTGATCGGCGGCGCCCTGGTCGGCACCTTTTTCGGCATCCTGATGTCTTACGGCGTTGTTTCGCCGATGGGCACCTACCTGGCCACATATTGCGACAACGAGTTCAAATATCTCGAATGCATGCGGGCCGGCATTCTGGCCCATGTTCAGGGCTATGCCCCGGCCATTTCCGTGGAGTTCGCGCGCAAGACCCTGACTGGCCACGATCGGCCCAGTTTCCTAGAGCTTGAGGATGCCACCGGCGAGCTGGCGCCCGCGTAAGGGGCCGGCTGGCGGAGAGGCAATAGATCATGGCGCAGGGCGAAGCCACAATTGTCATCAAGAAGGTCGTCAAGGGCGGCGCCGCTGCCCATGGTGGCGCCTGGAAAGTCGCCTACGCCGATTTCGTGACCGCCATGATGGCGTTCTTCCTGTTGCTGTGGCTGCTGAACGTCACCACCGATGAGCAGCGCCATGGCGTGGCCGACTATTTCGCGCCTTCGGCCGCCTCGAAATCCACTTCCGGCAGCGGCGGCATCATGGGCGGCATGTCCATGTCCACCGAGGGCGCCCGTGTCGGGCAAGGCGCGCCGCCGACGGTGGTGATGGAAATGGCGCCGCCAAAGCAACGCAAACCGGCGGAAGAGGACGACGTCCAGAAGGAAGGCGAAGCAGGGAAGCTGGAAGAGGAAGAGCTTCTGCAGCAGATGGCCGAGCGGGAGCAGGAAGAATTCGAAAAGGCCGAGGAAGCCTTGCGGGAAGCCATTGAGGATTCTCCCGGTCTGGCGGACATGGCGCAAAATCTGATTATCGACAACACGCCGGAAGGTCTGCGTATCCAACTGGTGGATCAGGAAAACGCCTCCATGTTTCCTTCGGGCGGATCGGATATGCACGAGAATTTGAAAAAGATTCTCGAAAAAGTCGCCGATATAATTCACCGCATGCCGAACCAGGTGGCCATCACGGGCCATACGGACTCTGTGCCATTCCGTGGCCGGAACGACTACAGCAACTGGGAATTATCCTCGGAACGGGCCAATGCCTCGCGCCGGGCCCTGGTTGGCTTTGGCGTCCCCATTACCCGTATCGCCTCCGTCAGCGGCAAGGCGGATACCGAGCCGCTGGTGCCCGAGGATCCGACCCTGCCGACCAACCGGCGCATTTCCATCGTGCTGCTGCGCGAAGCCGCGATCATGCCCTCGGCACCGCCGGGGCCGGCGGACTAGGGCCAATTTCTGCAAACAAATGAACGGTCCGGACTTCCCCATGCGAAGTCCGAATGGCGCTGATCTCAAGTTATCCTATCTATCATGATATCGATGATGATCTTTGGGAGGACACAAGGTGGGCGCGCTATCCATTTCCAAACTGGAAGACAGCCGTGACGCGGAAACACGGGCCTGGTTGAACGAAGCGCCGGATCCCCTGGATGCGCCCGAGCTTTATGACGGCATCCGGACAAAGCGTTTGGTCGCCTATGGCATCGATTTGGCCATTATTCTGTGTCTCTGGCTGGCCCTGTGGGTTTTTGGAAGCGTATTCGCCTTGATCACCCTGGGCCTCTTGTTCCCGGTCCTCAGCCTGGCGGCTTTCCTGTTGCCCTTCGCCTACCATACGCTGCTGATCGGCGGCGCCTCGAACGCCACGCTGGGCATGCGGGTAATGGACCTGCGCGTCGTGGCCTGGAATGGCCACCGTCCCGGCTATGCCCAGGCGGCACTGCAGACGGTCCTTTTCATTGCCTCCGCCGCGCTGACCAATTTTCTGATTCTCGGCGTCTCCTTCTTCAATCCCCGCGGCCGCTGCCTGCACGACTTCCTCGCCGGCACAGTGATCGTCAATGATCTGCATCTGCGCCGCTTACGCAGCCCCGCCTAACCAAACAGCCCAAACAGCCCGGCCACGGCCAGGAATATGTAGGCGATCCAACGATAGGTCTGCTCCGCCGCCCGGCCGGCCAGGCGGCTGCCGATCCAGGAACTGGCCAATATCACCGGCAACAGCACCAAGGCATCGATAACCGCCGCCAGGGCGGTGGACGAAGCGAGCATGACCATGGTGACCAGAACAAACCCAGTCAGCAAATAGTAGGCCACGATATTGGCCCGGATGGTTGCCGCCGGCATGGCGGCGGCGAGCATATACAACAGGACCGGCGGCCCACCGACCGAGGTGGTTGCCATCATGGCGCCGGAAATACCGCCGATGCCCAAGGTCAACGCCAACGGCCGCGGGCCCTGGTAGCGCCAGCCGGCGATCTGAACGGCGACAAACAGCAGCACAATGATCGAGACCGCCTTCGTGATGGCGGCCGCATCAAGGCTGACCAGCAGCCAGATGCCCAGCGGCATGGTAGCCATGGCGATGGCGGCCAACGGGCCGACGAAGCGCCATTCCACATCCCGCCGGGAGCCGAGGAATAGCATCACACTCATGGGCAGTTCGATCGCCGCCACCATTGGCACCATGTGCACCGGGCCCAGCAGGACGGCGAAAATCGGCGCCATTAGGATGGCCGAACCGAAGCCGGCAAAGCCACGCATCAGGCCGGCGGCAAAGGCTGTAATCCCGGCCCAGATCAGGACCCCGCCGGGGTCGGCCAACAACAGCGAACCATACATCAAGGCACTATTCTTTACCGTCGTGGGCGCGCCAGCGCCTGATTTGCGCCAGGGCCGCGTCGATTTTCAGTTGCAGCAGTTTCTCGCCCAACAGCGCCGATGCCCCCCGTGGATTGCCGCGCACGCCCGTACCGGGAGACGCCCGGGGGATCATTGCGCCACGCACGCCGTCGGGGTGAACCGCCATCAGTTCCGAGGTGTCCCGCAGGTCGGCATGTCCGCCCTCCGCCGCTGCCGCCAGGCCGTTTTGGCGTAGCCAATTGAACTGGCCGTTGGCTTCCGGATTGTAATAGTCGGTGATGTGCAGGACCCTGGTCCTGCGGCCAGCCCATTCCCAGTTTAGATTTTCCGCCGCCTCCGCCTGGCCGCTTTGGTTGCCGCCGCTGTCCCCCAGCAGCAAGATTTCGGTAAAGCCATGGGCCCGAAAGCTGCGCGCGGTGGCTTCCAGCACCGCCCGGAACACCGCTTCGGGCACGCTGATGGTGCCGGGAAACGCCATGTGCCCCCGGGGCGGATTGATGGAACCCTCGGGCGCATAAACCACCACCGGGGCGACCAGGGCATCGCCGAGGTCCCGCGCCACAGCCTCGGCTGCCCGGCGGACGATATGGTTATGTTTGCCCAGCACCAGGTGCGGCCCGCCCTGTTCAATCCCGCCCGTGGGAATAATAACGGTGCGCATGCCCTGGTCCCGCGCCGCCGCCACCTCGCCCCAGGTCATTTCCGCCACGAATACGGTGGCAGGGGTATTGTTTCCGGGCTTGGCCCATGCCGCCGGGCCCGCCAGGCCAGCGGTCAACAGCAGCGAAATGAGCCAGGGCCCCAGACGCATTAGGCGCAGGCCAGGGCGTAGACCCCCTGCACGCCATCGGGCAGTTGATAGGTCTGCCAGCTTTTGCCGCCATCTTCGGTGCCGAAGACCTGGCCCCGGCGGGCGGCGCAATAGACCCTGTCGGGGCTGCTGACGCTTTCGGCCACCACCATCAAGGTGCTGTCGATGGAGACGCCATGGTCAAAGCGCTGCCAGGTGGCGCCGAAATCGTCGCTGCGATAGAGGGAGCCGGCATCGCTCATCGCGGCCACCGACAGGGCGGCATACATGCGGTCGGGCTGATGGTCGGAGACCCTGACGTCACGGGCATAGGTCAGGGGTGAAAAACGGCCAATGCCGAATTCGGACCAGTCTGTGCCATTGTCGTCACTGCGGAACAGGCCCATGCGATTGGCCAGCCAGACCGTGTCCGGATGGCCGGGGCTTAACGCGAGGGCATGGGAATCCATCATCCCTTCGATCTCGTTGTCGGACACGATGGCGCTTTTCAGATGCTCCTGCTCGGTCATTTGCAACAGGGTCCCGTTGCAGCTTTCCCAGCTTTGACCGCCATCGTAGCTGCGCACCAGGCCGCCGATCTCGAACGCCACGAGGATCTGATCGGGATCGTGGCTGGCCACCGCGATGCGGATCACCCGCATGGGAAAGTTGGCCTTCAAGGTACCCTCGGGCGGATCGATAGCCAGGCGCTGCCAATCGGCCCCGCCATCGCGGCTGCGGAATACCGCCGTACCCTGGGTGCCCACATAGATGGTTTCGGGATCATTGGGGTCCAGACAGATGGACCAGACGACGCGTTCCTCGGCCGGGGTGCCGTCGGGCAGGGGCAGGGCGCGCCAGTTCTCCCCGCCATCCTCGGAAACATAGGGCCCCTCGTGCGTACCGGCATAGACCGTTTGCGGCCGATCCGGGCGCACCGCGATATAGCGGACTTCGAGATTGTCGGGCAATCCGTCGCTGATCGGTTGCCATACGCCCTGGTCGGCGTCAAAACCGAACAGGCCCTGGGCCCGCTCGTCATCCACGACGCCGACCCATTGTCCGGCGCCGACGAATACCGAATACGTCATCTCCATTCCCCCAAATAATGCCAACACGTCCGTAGTGTGAAAATCCTAGCGTATTTGCCGGTTGCCGACTAATCTATCGCGGCAGCAGGTTCAGGCTGCCCGTGGCGCCGACGGCATAATCGTCGGGATTTGTGCTCATGGGCAGATAGCCGCCCCGGGACCAGGTTTCGGCCATATCGGCATAGTGGGGCGAGAGCGGGTTGCCTGACTGTCCGGTGGAATGAATAAACAGCGAGCGGTTGAGGTCATCGAGATCATAGATCGCGCGCAGGCTGGGGCCGAACGTGGAGGCAAAGGGCTGGGCGGGATCGAAGACATCAAAATCGCCCACATTGATGGTGTAGATGCTGCCCGAAACGGGCACTGTGATATCAAACAGGCGGCGCAGATAGTCCACCTTGCCGAACGGGCGATGGCTGGAGCGGGCCAGATGCTCCGCCCCCCAGCGCCAGGCGCTGACTTCGCCGCCCTGGCGTTCCGCGATCCAGGTCACGGCCAGGTCCAGGGCCCGGACCAGCATTTCATCGCAACTTTCCATTGCCGCCGTCCGTTCGTCGTCGCACCAGCCCGGCCGCTCCCGCAGCACCCGCAGGACGAACGGTCCGCGCCGGCCCCAGACGTCGGCCTGAATGCCGCTCAAATCGTCCTCGGTGATAAGTTTGGCGAATTGCCAGATCCAGGCATTGAAGATCAGCGGCGCGGCCTGATCCCGATCCATCTCGCCTTGCCATGTGCGCAGTACCTCCAGGACCCGGCGGGACAGGGCCGAGGCCGGCTTGACCTTCAGTAAATAGGGCAGGGCGGCGCGGGCAAAGGGCGAGACCACATCGGCCTGCATGGCACGGAAGCCGTCGACGGAATGGCGGCCGCGGGCCCGCAGCAGCTTCTTGATGCGGGCGGCGCGAAATCCGGCGGCCCAGTCGAATGTGATGTGGTGCGGGTAATCGTCATCGACAATTCTGTGGTTCGCGGTGGCGATAATGCCTTCCTTGGGATTGTAGCTGCGCGGCAGATCGGCAAAGGGGATAAGGCCCCGCCAGTCGTACTTTTCCTCCCACCCTGGTTGCGGCATGACGCCCATGACCCGGTTCTCCCCGGCCCGCACGGGGATGCGGCCCGGCGCCAGATAGCCGATATTGCCACGAACATCGGCGTAAACCACATTCTGCTGCGGTGCATGGAAATTGCTCATGGCGGCGACGAAATCCACCCAGTTTTCGGCCCGGGCCAGCTCGACGCCCGCCTGTGGCGTCAGATCATCGTCGCGCAGGGCGGTCCAGGACAGGGCCAGGACGTAGCCCTTGGGCAGGATCGCCGCGGCGCCGCGGTGGGCGTCGCTCAACACAGGGCCATGGCGGGTGCTGCGCACCTGCATGACCACGTTGGCGGCATCCTTGACCTTGATGACCTCCTCTCGGACCTCGAAGGCGACGCTGCCTCCGGGCGTTAGGTATTTGTTGCCGTCGGCGGGGTCCAGCTTTTCAAAATACAGGTCCTGGACGTCCGGTTCGGTGTTGGTAAAACCCCAGGCGATATGGTCGTTGCGGCCCAGGACGACGGTCGGAACCCCTGGCAACGTGGCGCCGATGACGTTGCGACCGGCGATATTCTGATGCGCTAAATACCATATCGCCGGTGCCGCCAGGCCCAGATGGGGATCGTTGGCCAACAACGGTTTTCCGGTGGCGCTGCGGTCGCCGGAAACGACCCAGTTATTGGAACCGGCGCCCTCGCTCAGGGCCGGGCGGGCATCGGCCAGGATCCGAAGCAGGCCGTCGTCGGACAGGATCCTGTCGGCCAGATCCGGTACCGGTCCGCCTTTCAGGCCCGCCGCCGCCAGGACCCCTCGGGGCATCTCCAGGCCATAGGGTGTAAGAAAGTCGTTGATGCCGTCCTCGCCCACCCGGTCGGCCAGGCGCAACCGGGTCAGCTCCTTGCGCCAGTTGCCGCCCAGATCCAGGGCCATGACCTTGGTCCAGACGATGCTGTCCGCCACCCGCCAGCGTTCCGGCCGATGGCCCAGGATCAGGAATTCCGGCGGCAGCGGGCCGCGGTGGCTTTTCAGAAACGCGTTGACGCCCGCCGTGTAGGCGGTAAAGACCGCCCTTGTCTCCGCCGAAAGATGTTGCAGCGAAGCCTTGGAGTGGCGGTACAGGCCCAGCATGCGCAGGAACCGATCCACCCCCACCGTGGCCTCGCCAAGGATTTCCGACAGCCGCCCGGCGCCGATGCGCCGGTTCATTTCCATCTGCCACAATCTGTCCTGGGCGTGGCTGAAGCCCAGGGCGAAGGCCGCATCGGTTTCGTTGCCGGCGCTGATATGGGGGATGCCATGGCGGTCGCGCACCACCGTCACCGCCGCCTTCAGACCCGAGAGGGAAATGCTGCCGTCAATTTTCGGCAACGATTGCCGCAACCACATGAAGCCGCCGCCGCCGCCGAGCAGCAACATGATGACCACGGCGACGGTTATGCGGCGGAACCATTTCATTGCCGTTTCTTACGCGTTCGCCAGCCGCTTGCCAAGGCGGCGCGGGAGTAGAATTGGTTTATGGACGTCATAAAATCACCCTGTATAGTCGCCCTGGGCTCTATCAAGGGAGATTGGCATGAGCGAGAAGGTCGCCTTCATCGGACTGGGTGTCATGGGCTATCCCATGGCAGGGCATCTGGCCGCCAAGGGCATGGATGTCACGGTTTACAACAGAAACGCCGCCAAGGCCGAGGCCTGGGTGAAGCAGCATGGCGGCGCCAGCGCGGCAACGCCAAAGGATGCCGCCAACGGCGCCAGCATCGTCTTTGCCTGCGTTGGCGCGGACAACGATCTGCGCCAGGTCGCCTTGGGCGAGGACGGCATTTTTGCCGGCATGGCGCAAGGCGCGGTTTTTGTCGATCACACCACGGCCTCGGCCGATGTGGCCCGCGAAATGCACGCCGTGGCCAAGGAACGGGGCCTGGGCTTTATCGACGCACCCGTCTCGGGCGGCCAGGCGGGGGCCGAGAACGGTGCCTTGACGGTGATGTGCGGCGGCGACGGGGATGACTTCGCCAAAGTCAATGGTGCCATCGACAGCTATGCCAAGATGTGCCAGCTGATGGGCCCGGCGGGCTCCGGCCAGCTAACGAAAATGGTCAACCAGATCTGCATCGCGGGGGTGGTGCAGGGACTGGCGGAAGGCATGAACCTGGCCCTTTGCGCCGGCCTGGACGGCGCGCAGGTGGTCGATGTGATTTCCAAGGGCGCGGCCCAGTCCTGGCAGATGGAAAACCGCTACGAAACCATGCTGGCGGACGAATACGAACATGGCTTCGCGGTGCAATGGATGCGCAAAGATTTGGCCATCTGCATGCAGGAGGCCAAGAACCAGGGCATATCCCTGCCCATGTCGGCCCTGGTGGATCAGTTCTATGCCGAGGTTGAGGCCATGGGCGGCAGCCGTTGGGACACCTCGGCCCTGTTGGCCCGCATGGTTTCCTTGCGCCCCAAATAGGACCGCCTAGTTAGTTGGGCGCCTTGCCCAGCCCAATGCCGGCGGCGGAGTAGCTGCCGCCAATAACGCGGAACTGCACGCCCACTTCCTCGGCACTGTTGCCGGCACCGCGCATGAAGGCGCCTTGCAGGCTGCCGCTGCGTCCCGACCCGGAAATCGAGCCATCAAAACGGGAACCGCCGGTGCCGCTGACGCCGCTTATGCCGCCGGTGTAGGAGGCGCCGTCCAGGTTCGAAATGGTGGCGGTGCCGCTGCGCGAAGAGAAGTTCCAGGATTGATTGTAGTTGCCGAAGGCGACGAACTGGTTGCTGCCATTCTTGATGTTGGCGGCCACATGTCCCGAATAGCTTGCCGATCCGGTCAGACCGGAGGTGACGGAAGATCCTGAAAGCCGGCCCGCGACCCAAGGCACCAGATGAAAGCGGTGCCGCTGGGAGAAGTCATCCTCGCGCACCTCGCCCGAAATGAAACCCCATTTCGTATGAGTGCAGGTGCAGAAACTGACGCCGTTGGTCAGGCCGCCCGACAGGGAGGCGAAGGCCGAGGTCAGCAGGACGATCTTGCCGGTGGCGGCGTCGCCGCCAATCGTCGGCGTGGAAGAAGTGGACTCACGTACGCCGAATATATCATCGTCGATAAAGGCCTGCCGGGAACGCGAGGAGCCGCTGGGATTGCCGAAGGGAATAATCAGGGCGGATTGGGTGTCCAGTTCATCCTCGGTGCTCAGATTGGCATACAAGCGGTTAGTGGATGGGTTGGTGACGATTTGGAAATTGGTCGGTGTATCGCTTAGGGTCTTGGCGATATAGACCGGAAACGAAGACGCCGAGAGCTTCACCGTGACCAGGCCCGAGACAAAGCCATTCAAGGTTTGCGCCGTTCGGTTGGTGCCCACGCCGGAGGGCAGGGGCGCGGGCCGGGTGTAGGTTTCCTGGAAGAATGTCGCAGCCGGGGTGCCGGTGTTTTCCAGGGTTTGGACGAAGCCGGCCGCGTCCACCAATGTTGTGTTGGTATTCATGTAGTCGGAACTGAGGACGAAATAGTCCGGTCCGCTTGTGCCGAAGAAGGAATTGCCATCGCCGTCCCGGGATGTCGCGCCAGCGGCGCCATCCACCCGGATTGGCCGTCCGCTGGCCGTCAGCCGCACCGATCCGCGGGAGAAGCCGGATAGTATGATCTTGTTGTTGGAGAGGCTGTCGCCGAAATATGTGCCGATGTAGGCAACCTGGGCCGAGCGCTGGTTGGACCCGGTACCCTCAATGGCGATTGAGCCATACAGCGCGACGGAACGGCCGTCGTTGGGAAACGTGAGCAGATTGGGCGAATAGGCGCTGTACAAGAGCGGTGTGGGCCGCCCGCCGAAATTGCCGCCGTATGAAACAGGCAGCATGGGGATAAGCGTTTCGTTGGGAAAGCCCGGAAACAGATCATGGGCCTGGATGCCCGAGGTTGGAAAACTGCCTTCAAATGCCCGGCCGGCAAAGACGCTGGCCGGGTTGTTGTTGAATTGCACTTCGCGCAGGTTCCAATAAAAGAATGACTGATCAGGGGCACCGAAGCCGGTGCCCGAAACCCGCCCGAAACGGGTTTCGGCGATGCTGCTGGCAACATCGAAGGTTCCGGTCTTGGCCGGCAGGCGGAATACCGTCCCGTCGTTGCTGGAAGTTACGGAAAGAAAGCCCGATGAAATCCTGGCGTCGCCGCCGTTTTCGTTGCGCAGGGTCTTTCGCGTGGTTGTGCTGTCGGAGAAATCGAAGCTCTGAAAAGGTGTTTGGCTGAGCAGACGGCCGCCATAGGTGAAATCACTGCTGATGCCGACTATGCGGGTCCCGCCTTCGGTACCCGCCGTGGTGTCCAGGGTCTTGTTCTGTTGTGCCGTCGTTGTCGATCTTGCGAGAGGCAATGTTTGTTTCTCCGCCGTCGTGGACTCTTCGCTTGCCGACTGCAGCTTATTCCGCTTGGCCGTCAGCGCCCCGGGTGCGGCTGACACAATGTTCTCCGGCTTGATATTGGATCCCATGTCGGAAATTTGCGTATTGGCCACATCCTCGTTGCTCGGCGCCTCGGGCGCGCCGGCGATGTTCGCGCCACCCGCGCCTTCCAGACCGGCTAGATTAGTGCTTGGGCCCTTGGCGCGGGTCGGTTGGCTGGGCGCCTGTCCGACATTGGCCGAGACCACCTGAAAGCCCGGGATATTGACGGCGCGGGTCACGCCGCCCGATTGTACCGTCATCTGGCCAAAGGCCAGTTGCGCCGTTGTCACGACGCGGCCGCCGCCGGGGTTGGCCTGTGCCAGGCGCAAGGTTCCCGCCGATGACGCCGGTGAAAGGCCGCCGCTGCTGCCGGCCGCCAGACCGGCCCGGCCCGTCCGGCTGGCTTGTTCCTTGACCTCCCGCACGGTGACGAGGGCAATGCCGCCGCGGATGCCGATCACCGCAGTCGGGGTCTTGAACGTTACCGGGGTTTTTTTCGAAATCTTGCCGCCGACAAGGCGGAACAGGCCCTTGGTGGCGCTAAACGCCAGTTTTCCGACCTTGCTTTTGGGGTCGTAGACGAATTCGTCCAACACCACATCGGAATTTGGCCCGATGGTCAGGGCCGAACCGTCCAAAAACAGCAACTGCGTGCGGCCTTTTTCCGAGGTTACGATCCGTTCGTTCTGCATCATCTTGGAGCCGACGACGATCAGCCGGTCATCGGCGCCGGGCGGTGTTCCCTTGGTCGCGGGATTGACCGCGGCTGCGATACCTACCCTTTCGCTGGCCGCCATCGCCGCGCCCGAAGTCAGACCGATGATCGTTGCCAAGGCAATCGAGGCAACCGCGGAGGCAGGTGGAAAAGCCACTAATTTCAAGGCAAGTTCCTTTCCAAATGATGCCGCGAGGCCCGATCAATCAAGGCGCTGTTCGCGGCTGGACGATGCACCATAAAATCTGTCCCGAAACTGTCAAGATTTTGTTAGGAGTTGCACCCGAATTTCGCTGATAAATCATAAAGCTAGACAATTTTTAGCTGATTATTGTGTTTTAGCTGATTTTTGTGATTTATCCGCTGCGCAGGACCTTCGCCGCCTTGGCCGCGAAGTAGGTCAGAACGCCATCGGCGCCGGCGCGTTTGAAGGACAGCAGGCTTTCCATCATCACCCTCTCGCCATCCATCCAGCCGCGTTCCGCCGCACCGGCCAGCA
>JASLLM010000152.1 GCA_030747035.1 Alphaproteobacteria bacterium
GCAATGGAAAAGCCGGTCTTCTTCGTCTCTTCCGGCCGGTCCGCGGGCGTGGTGGGCGCGGCCCGCCTGGGCAGGGTCGCCGGCGTTGACGATGTCGTGGTATTCGACATGGGCGGGACCACGGCCTCGGCCTCGCTGGTTCAGGGCGGCCAGATCTCCCGCGCCAACGAGTATGAATTTCGCGCCGGCATCTCGACCCCGGCCCGTTTCATCAAGGCGGGCGGATATATGATGCGGGTGCCGACCGTTGACGTCGCCGAGGTGGGCAGCGGCGGCGGTTCCATTGCCTGGATCGACGATGGCGGCCTGTTACACGTCGGCCCGGTTTCGGCGGGTGCCGATCCTGGGCCGGCCTGCTATGGCCAAGGCGGCGAGCGGCCAACGGTTAGCGATGCCAATGTGGTTTTGGGTTACCTGCCCACGGAACTGGCCGGCGGCGGGCTTCATCTGGACGTGGCCAAAGCCCGTACGGTTATTGAACGTGAACTGGCAGCTCCCTTGGGCTTGTCGGTGGAGGACGCCGCTTTCGGCGTCCGGGAAGTGGCCAATGCAAATATGGCCCGCGCCATCCGCGCGGTCAGTGTGGAGAGGGGTATCGACCCCCGCGAATTTACCCTGGCGGCATTTGGCGGCAGCGGTCCGGTACATGCCTGCGACCTGGCGTGCAGTCTGGATATCAGCCGGGTGATGTTGCCCATGATGCCCGGTGTCTTCACTGCCCTGGGTATGCTGACGGGAGATGTTGAGCGCCATTTCGTCACCGCCCTGCCGGGGCTGTTGCAGGAATTGCAGCCGCGGACGCTGGAACAGGCCGTGGCAGCCCTGCGGTCGCGGGTGGAGGTGGCCCTAAGGGAGGAAAATTTCGCCCCTGGCCAAATGCATCTGGCCTTCAGCCTGGAGATGCGGTTCGAGGGCCAGGATTCCGAAATACCAGTACGCCTGCCGGATGATTTGGCTGAAGCGGATGTACCCTGGTTGCGTCAGCGGTTCCTCGCAGAGTACGAGGCGATCTACCAGTATGCCGCCGAAGATGCGGTTGAGGTGGTGAACCTGCGCCTGCTGGCCCGTGGCGTGCGTGCGGGAAAGCTGGACTTCGCCAAATTGAGCATTGTCGATACCGAGGACGATCGGGCGCCCAGTGCCGTGCGGGATGTCTATTTCGGCCGCGACCAGGGCTGGCGGCAAACGGAAATTCTGGACCGGCGCGCATTCAAGGGCATGGCAGACGGTCCCTTGATCCTTGAAAGCGCCGACAGCACCGTCGTGGTGCCGCCGGGCGGCCGGGTGAAGGGCGATGGCCTGGGCGATCTGGTGGTCGAACTGAAGGGAGAGGCTGGGTCATGAGCTCTGATATCGATCCCATTACTTTCGCGGTGATCAAGAACGGCCTCGATACCATCGTCGATGATATGGCCTATACGGTGATGCGTACCGCGCGCTCACCCATCGTGCGCGATGTCTTGGACTATTCCGCGACGATCTGCGATGCCCGCGGCCGGATCCTGGCGCAGGCCAAAACCGTTGCCCTGCATCTTGGCGCCGTACCCGATGCCATTGTCGCCGTGCTGGGCGAATTCGGCGATGAGTTGTCCGACGGCGATATCATTATTCTCAACGATCCCTACGCCGGCGGCATGCATCTGCCCGATATTTTCATGTTCAAGCCGATTTTCCATGCCCAGGCATTGCAAGGTTTCGCGGTCGTGATCGCCCATCATTCAGATGTCGGCGGGCGGGTGCCTGGTTCGAACGCATCTGATTCCACCGAGATATTTCAGGAAGGCCTGCGCATTCCGCCGTTGAAGCTGTATGCCGCGGGGCAGGCGGACCGGTCCCTGTTCGCCCTGCTGCGCAATAACGTCCGCCTGCCCGATATGTTGATCGGCGACCTGGCGGCCCAGGTGGCGACCTGCAATGTGGGTGAGCGGGCCTTTATCGCATTGCTGAAGAAACATGGTGCTGACGGCCTGGAGCATTATTTCAATGCCCTGCTGGACTATGGCGAACAGATGACCCGGCAGGCCATCCGCGCCTGGCCGAACGGCCGCTATAGTTTTACCGATTATATTGATGATGATGGTATCGATGACGGTCCCATCGCCATCGTCTGCGCCATAGACGTGATGGATGATCATCTCTATGTGGATTTCGAGGGCTCCTCTCCACAGGTCAAGGGGGCCATCAACTGCACCCTGTCCTATACCAAATCGTCCACCTATATCGGCGTTCGCTGCGCCCTGGGCCGCGAAGTACCCAATAACGCGGGCATCTACCGCTGTATCACGATCACCGCGCCGGAGGGATCGATCCTGAACCCCCGCATGCCGGGCGCGGTGGCGGCCCGGGCGCTGACCGGCTACCGGGTGGTGGACGCGGTGTTGGGCGCCCTGGCTGAAATCGCGCCGGAGCGGGTGATGGCGGCGGGGGAAGGGGGCAATACCGTGGTCTGCATCGGCGGTTACGAGGCGGGTGACCAGACCCCGTTCATCCTGGTCGATATGATCAACGGCGCCTGGGGCGGGCGGGCCCGCAAGGATGGCATCGAGGGGGTGACGAACCCGTCGCAAAATATGTCGAACATGCCCGTGGAAACCCTGGAGGCCCGCTATCCCATCCGCATGGAAGCCTATGGGCTGCGTCAGGATTCCTGCGGACCGGGCGAGTATCGCGGTGGCCTTGGACTGGTGCGGCAATATCGGCTGCTGGCGGAGGAGGCGGTGCTGCAACTGCGCGCCGACCGGACCGATATCGCACCCTATGGCCTGTTTGGCGGCGGGCGGGCGGCGCCCAGCCGGAATATTCTGGATCCGCAGGGCACGGCGGTGGAATTGCCCGGCAAGGTGACCCGCACGCTGCGCCGGGACGAGGTGATACGGCATGAACAGGCGGGCGGCGGTGGCTACGGCGATCCCCTATGCCGGGACCCCGGCCTAGTGGCGCGGGATGTGGTGGACGAAAAGATCAGCCCGGCCTTCGCCGAGGATCATTTCGGCGTCATCTTGATGCCCGACGGTTTGCAGCCTGATCTGGCCGCGACTGAAGCGTGCCGGCGGCAACGCAGGCAGGATTGATATCGCGGGGCCTATTTCTCCAACAAACCCATGGCGCGAAAGCTGGCTTCCTCGCTGCGGGTCATGATCAGGTGATCATGTAGGACAATTCCCAGGGGTTCGGCGGCGGCCTTGATTTGTTTGGTCATCTCAATGTCCGCCTGGCTGGGCGTGGCATCGCCCGAGGGATGATTATGCACCAGGATCAGCGCCGTCGCGCCAAGCTCCAATGCCCGCTTGACCACTTCGCGCGGGTAGACGGGGGTGTGATCGATGGTGCCGCGCTGCTGCACTTCGTCCGCGATCAGGCGGTTCTTGCGGTCCAGAAACAGGATGCGGAAGGCTTCGGTCTTGTCGTGCCCCATGGCGGCCCGGCAATAATCCAGCAGCGCCTGCCAGGAGCTGACGATCGGCTGGTCGATCAATTGCGCCCGGCTCAAATGCAAGGCGGCCGCCTGGGCCGCCTTCAAGGTGGCGATGGTGGTTTCGCCCAGGCCCGCGCCCTGCAGCGCCTCTACTTCCGCCGATAAGACACCGGCCAGGCCGTCGAATTCGCCGATCAGGCGCTTCGCCAATGGCTTCACATCACCTTGCCGCAGGGCGCCAAAGAGGATCAGCTCAAGCAATTCATAGTCCGGCAGGCTATCGGGACCACCCTTCAGGAAACGTTCCCGCAGGCGCTGCCGATGGCCATGGTAATGGGGCTTTTTTTCTTTCTCCGCCAATACAAACTCCGAACGGCGATCATTGATAGGGCGGTTTGTGCAGACCCTTGGGCGATGTCGTGAAGATTTGCACGCCATCCGCCGTGACGCCAATCGAATGTTCAAACTGGGCCGACAGGGATTTGTCCCTGGTCACCGCCGTCCAGCCATCGTTCAGCATTTTCACTTCCCAGGTGCCCAGGTTGATCATCGGTTCGATGGTGAAGAACATGCCTTCGCGCAGTTCCAGGCCTTTCCCCGCCGCGCCGTAGTGCAGCACATTTGGCGCGTCATGAAAGACCCGGCCCAGGCCATGGCCGCAGAAATCCCTGACCACGGAACAGCGTTCGCTTTCGGCATAGCTTTGAATGGCGTGGCCGATATCGCCAAGCGTCGCGCCCGGCTTGACCACGGCGATACCCCGCATCATCGCCTCGTAGGTTACATCGCACAGGCGCCGTGCCTTAAGCTTTGGTTTGCCGGCGAAATACATCCGGGAACTGTCACCGAACCAGCCGTCCAGGGTAACAGTGACATCGATATTCATGATATCGCCGTCCTTGAGGATACGGTCGCCGGGGATGCCGTGGCAGACCACATGATTGATGGAAATGCAGACGGATTTAGGAAAGCCGCGATAGTTCAGGGGTGACGGCGTGGCGCCATGATCGACGATGAAATCATGGCACAATTTGTCCAGCGCCTCCGTGGTGGCACCGGGTTGGACGTGCGGGCCGATCATGTCCAGACATTCGGCGGCCAGGCGGCCGGCCCGGGCCATGGCGTCAAAATCATCGCGGCCATAAAGCTTGATCGCGCCGGTATTTTCGGGCGGTGCCTGTTCAGCGGAGACGTAGTTCATTTTCGACTTTACCCCAATGCCTACAAAGCGAGCTTTAACGGGTTCCGCACCTGTATGCCCGCGGTATCGATCCGGCAATCATAACAAATTGCCTCGACGCCGCGCCCCATGGCCCGGTGCAGTTCTTCCGCATACGCCGGATCGATATCCCCGGCAATGCCGAAACGCTGACAATCGGTTCTTTGTACAAGATAAACCATTACCGACCTATGACCAGCCGCCACCATATCAGCCAGTTCAACCAGATGCTTGGCGCCGCGTTTGGTCACTGAATCGGGAAATTCCGCCAAACCCGGCTGCCGCATCAAGTGCACATTCTTGACCTCAACATAACAATCAGGCCACCCCGATCGCCGCAGCAACAGATCTATCCGCGAATTCTGTCCGTATTTTACTTCCCGCCGCATCTCTTCATAGCCCTGCAGGGGTTCGATGCGTCCGGCCTCAATCGCCTCGGCGACGATGCCGTTGGGATGGGCTGTATTGATGCCCACCAAGCCGCCGTCCGCATGCATCAACTCCCAACTGTACTTCAGCTTGCGCTTGGGATTGCGTGACGGGGAAAGCCATACCTCGGCACCGGCATCCTTCAGTCCCAACATGGCGCCGGGATTGGCGCAATGGGCCGTAACCTCGGTGCCATCGTCCAGTTTGATGTCGGCTAGGAAGCGTTTATAGCGCCGCAGCAGGGTGCCGCGTATCAAGGGGTCGGGAAATTGCATGCCGGCAAATTACCCGCGTGGACGGCCCCGTGCAATCGCAGTTCGCAATCGCAGTTCGTAATCCCCCTTCGATGACAGAGCCAATTCGGCCCTGCTATACTGCAGAACCGTTTCCAACCGCGAAGGCTGACGGAGTATGTCTGATAGCCCAAAAACCGTAACCGCCGCCGTCATCATCATCGGTGACGAGATTCTGTCCGGCCGGACCAAGGATCAGAACCTGGGCTTTCTGGCCGAGGCCTTGAACGAGGTCGGGGTGCAGTTGCGGGAATGCCGCGTGGTGGCGGATGTGGAGGGGGAGATCGTGGCGGCGGTCAATGATCTCCGTGCCAGCAACGATTATGTTTTCACCACGGGCGGCATCGGCCCGACCCATGACGATATCACCGCCGACAGTATCGGCGCCGCTTTTGGCCTGGCGGTGGACTACAACCCGGAAGCCGTCGCCATATTGGAGGCCCATTATGCCCACACTGGCGCGGAGCTGAACCAGGCCCGCATGCGTATGGCCCGCACCCCGGTGGGCGCCGCCCTGGTGGAAAATCCGATCAGCAAGGCGCCGGGCTTTCGCGTCGAAAATGTCTATGTCATGGCCGGCATACCGGTTGTCTGCCAGGCCATGTTTCACAGCATGAAACACGAACTGGTGGGAGGCGATCCCGTGCGCTCGGTCGCAATCGCCGTGCACCTGGCGGAAGGCACCCTGGCCAACGGCTTGAGCGCCCTGCAGGAAAAGTATCCCGACGTGGGCATGGGCTCCTACCCCTTCTATCGGGATGGCCGTTTCGGTGCCTCGATCGTGGCCCGCAGTCAATTGCCCGACAGGCTGGCCGCGGCGGCGGACGAAATCCGGCAGTTGATGCGGGACCTTGACGGCGTCCCGATCGAGCAGGATGAACAGGCCTAGGCTGTCAGGATCGCTCCGGCCTTGAGCAGGGCGCCACGCAATTCATCCACATCGACCGCGGTGATATCGCCGTTGCCGGCGGCCGCCAATGACGCCGCGGTGCCGGCGGCTTGACCCGTGGCCATGCAGGCTGGAATTTCCTTGGTCGCGTTGTGGACCCGTCGGTCGACCGAAATACAGCGGCCCGACACCAGCAGATTAGTCACCGCACCATGGCGCAGCGCCCGGAACGGAATTTGATAACGCGCGCCGTAGCGCGTCCAATGGCCGGTGACGGCGATGGCATCATCGAAACTGCGTTGATCGTCATCGGCAGCCAGGACATAGTCACCGACCAGACGGCGGGTCTCGGTAATGCCCAATTGATCGGCGGCATCGGCCAGATAGGCATTGGCGAAGCCGGGTACTTCAGACTGCAGCCGGTCGATCTGTTCCATCATCAGGCGTCTGGATTCGACCTCGGCATAGGTCAGATCCTCGACCGAGGTGGGATCAATGCGGCGATCGATATGATCCGACATACCCCAGGGCATCAATGTCCGGTTCTCTCCCGGTGTGTGGAAAAAGCGGCCGCCCAGGGTTGGAAAGAACTTATCCTTGGCAGCTTCAATTGCCTGCTCCGGGGCTTCAACGTTCGCCATCCGGTACCAGCGGTAGACATGCACCTTCGCGGTTTCGTGCGGCAGGCCGGCCCATGGCAGCAGATCGCCATCGCCGGTGGCATCAATTACCACCTTGGGTTGGATCGCCTGGCGGCCCGATTTTGACTGGCAAATGACATGGGAAATCCGCCCGCCGTCCAAGACCAGGTCGGTGGCCCAGGAATGCAGGCGCAGGCGCACGCCGGCTTCCACGACCATCTGGTCGCCAATGAATTTGAACTCTGCCGGCTCGTAGGCCACGGAATAGCGTACCCGGTCCGGTACTCCGCCCCAGATCAAGCCCCATTTCCGGTAATGTTCGATCAAGGCGGGATCGTCCGAGCCCCATTCGCCCTTGGCGGGGTAGATGGCGGCGTTCCGCCGTTCCAGGCGCTCCACCAATTCCTGGCACAATCCGGCAATCACTTGGGTGCCGGCCCCGTCATCCAGGCTCAACAGCAGGATCACCATGCCCCCGGTGGCCAAGCCGCCCAAATAGCCATAGCGCTCCATCAGGACGGTATCGGCGCCGCTGCGCGCCGCGGCTACGGCGGCGGCCAGCCCGGCGGACCCACCGCCAACCACCAGAACGTCCGGACAATCGACAATTGGTATCTGGCGCGGTGCTTCTTCTAGGATGTTGACCGGATCAGCACTCATCTGACTGCTCATGAAAGGCAAGAATAAGTAACAAAAATCACACGTGACCGCGTACTCCAAGCCAACTACTATAACAACACGGAGAATTGTCGAGATAGTCCATTAGAGGGCATTTGTTTCAATGGGCCAAACTGACTGCGGCGTCGACGTCACCAATGCATCCGAGGCGGGTGCCAATCCAGGCTTCAGCCGGGGTGTTCATTGGTTGATTGTATCGTTCGCCGGGGTGCTTTGCTGGGTGCTTATCGCCGGTCTCGTATATTTGATTATCGGATGATCCCAAGGGCATTTATCACTAACATGGCCGGTGTGATTTCGTCATAACAGTGATCCGCAAAGCCGGGCGGTCCGTGCCCGGGCAGCTTGAAATATTCATAATGGAAAGCTTGCGCCATGTCGGCAGAGAATGATTGGTCGCCGCGCAGCCAGGCGGCACGCGCACTGGGTTGGATTGACCCGGAAACGCGCGCGGTGACGCCGCCCATTCATCCCGCTTCGACATTTCTGCGCGACCCGGACAACCAATACAGCAGCGGCTACAGCTATGCCCGGGACAGCAACCCAACTTATGACCAGGCGGAGGCCTTGCTGTGCGAGTTGGAAGGCGGGGCAGGGGCAATGCTGTTTGCCTCCGGCATGGCGGCGGCCGGTGCCGTTTTCCTGAACCTGCGCCCGGGCGATCACGTGTTGGCGCCGCGCGTCATGTATTGGGGCCTGCGCAAATGGCTTTTGGAATTTGCCGTGCCTTGGGGGCTGGACGTTGATTTCGTTGACATGGGCGATCCGGCGTCGGTTGCGGCGGCCTTGCGGTCCGGGCAAAGCCGCCTGGTCTGGCTGGAGACACCAGCCAATCCGCTGTGGGGCATTTCGGACATCGCCGCCATCGCGGCGCTGGCGCATGATGCAGGTGCTCTACTAGCAGTCGACAGTACGGTCGCGACACCGGTTCTGACCCAGCCCCTGGCGCTTGGCGCGGATCTGGTCATGCATTCGGCGACCAAGTATCTGAACGGCCATTCCGACATGGTCGGTGGTGCCCTGGTCACGGCCCGCCGGGACGGGTTCTGGCAGGGTCTGGCGGCGATCCGCCATGATGGCGGCGGTATTCTGGGGGCCTTCGAAGCCTGGTTGCTGTTGCGCGGCATGCGTACTCTGTTTCCGCGGGTCGAGACGGCCTGCCGCAATGCTCTCGCCGTGGCGGAACATTTTCACGGTCATACCGAAGTGGCCGAGGTGTTGTATCCAGGTCTGCCCAGCGCGCCCGATCATGAATTGGCGGCGCGGCAGATGCGGGGCGGCTTTGGCGGCATGCTGTCATTGCGCCTGCGGGGCGGGGAAGAGCAGGCGGTGGCGGTGGCCGCGAGGGTGACATTATGGGCCCGTGCGACGTCCCTGGGTGGAGTGGAAAGCCTGATCGAGCACCGCGCCAGTATCGAGGGGCCGGATACACCGGTGCCTGGCGATCTGCTTCGCCTGTCTTGTGGCATTGAAGCGGCGGACGACCTGATAGCCGACCTGGAAAGCGCACTGCGGACGGGCTAAGTTGAAGCCGGTTTGGAAAAGAGGATGCGGCGCATACAATGATTGATCTCTATACCTTTGGCACGCCCAACGGCCGCAAGGCTTCCATCACGCTGGAAGAAGTCGGTCTGCCCTATAGCGTACACACGGTGCATATCGGCAAGGACGAACAGTTCGCGCCGGAGTTCTTGAAAATCTCGCCCAACAACAAGATCCCCGCGATCGTCGACAATGATGTGCCGAGCGAGCCGATTTCGGTCTTCGAGACCGGCGCCATGATGATCTACCTGGCGGAGAAGACCGCCTCGCCTCTGTTGCCGACCGAACCCCGCGCCCGCGCCGATGTCCTGCAATGGCTGATGTGGCAGATGGGCGGCCAGGGGCCGATGTTTGGTCAGGCGAACTGGTTTATCGGAAATCAGCCGGACAACGAGCCGGCGATCGAGCGCTACGTCAACGAATCCGTCCGCCTGCTGGGTGTGCTGGACCGCCGCCTGGCGGACCGGGAGTATGTCGCCAATGACTACTCCCTGGCCGACATCGCCATCTACGCCTGGCATGCCGGACGCATACAAAGCTGGATGCCGGCGGAGCGGCCCGGCCAGTTGGAAGCCTTTACCAACATTGCCCGCTGGCAGGCGGCTTGTGCCGCCCGCCCGGCCGTGGTCAAGGGCATGGCCGTGCCGTCATAATGAATGGAACAGGGGAAACGAAAGATGATTGATCTCTATAGCTGGAAGACCTCGAACGGAAAAAAAGCCTCCATCATGCTGGAGGAGTGTGGCCTGGACTACAATATCCATCCGATCAACATCGGCCAGGACGATCAGTTCACACCGGAATTCATCGCCATCAATCCGAACAGCAAGATCCCGGCGATCATTGATCAGGACGGCCCCGGCGGCCAGCCCTACACGGTCATCGAGTCGGGCGCCATTCTGATGTACCTGGCCGAGAAGACGGGCAAGTTCATGCCGGCGGAGATGGCGGCGCGCTACGAGGTCATCCAGTGGCTGATGTTTCAGATGGGTGGTATCGGCCCGATCTTCGGCCAGGTGCACCATTTCAAGCGGGCGGCCAAGGAGCAGGTGCCCTATGCCATCAACCGATATTATACCGAATGCCGCCGTCTTTATGGCGTGCTGAACACCCGGTTGGAGGGGCGGGAGTACCTGGCGGGCGATGTCTCCATCGCCGATTTCGCGACCCTGCCCTGGGTCTTCCGCCACGATTGGCAGGAGGTCGATCTGGCCGATTTCCCCAACGTCAATCGCTGGTACGATACCCTGATGGCCCGCCCCGCCCTGACAAGGGGCATGGATATTCCCGCTTGAGCGCGCCGGAAAGCCGCGCTGGTCCGCTTGATAATCCATCGGTGCAGCGGGTTCAGGCGGCGCTGCGCGAGGCCGGGTCGGCGGCCCGGATCGTCGCCTTGTCGGAAACCGCCCGCACCGCCCAGGATGCCGCCGACAGCGTTGGCTGCCAATTGGGTGCGATCGTCAAGTCCCTGATCTTTCGTATAGAGGGGCAGGCGGTGCTGGCCCTGGTCGCGGGCGATCATAGTTGCGATACCAAGGCGCTGCCCGGGGCATTGGAGATGACGGGGAAATGCAAACGAGCCAATGCGGACCTGGTGCGCGCCGCCACCGGCTTTGCCATCGGCGGCGTGGCGCCCCTGGGCCATCCCAGGCCGCTGCCGACGGCGATCGATCATAGTCTGGCGCGCTTCCCCGTATTGTATGCCGCCGCCGGTCATCCGTTTTGTGTCTTTCCGACCAATTTGGATGAATTGATCGGACTGACCAATGGCAGACTCAGCGACCGGGTGTCGCGGCCCTTGGAGCAAAAATAGCGCAGAAATTTTTTGTCATAAAAAGAATTTATCATATACTGGCCGTTAACTATTTCGGGTCATGATTTTTTCCAACGACGACATTGTGCAGATGATGTCCATCGAATGGAGGAAAAGATGGCAAGGTCATTGAAGGCATATACGGAAGACCATCTAAAACTGGCTGAGGCCGGTGAGAGCGTGGCGCAGATGCAATTGGGTCTGCTGTACTCGCTAGACTCACAAACGAAGTGCAATTCCTTTATGACCGGGAATTGCAATGGGTACAGCATACACTCACCTCGATAT
>JASLLM010000153.1 GCA_030747035.1 Alphaproteobacteria bacterium
CTAATACCGAACTGCATTGATTGAGACTCATTTTGAGGATTCCCAAACGGTGTGATTTCTGAATCAATGATGGTGAATCGTATTTGGGAGGTTCACCATGGGTGCTGCGATTGCCCTGCGGGCGGATTATGAGGCTGATGATTTGCGCCGGCTTGCAAAGACTTCGAAAGACGCCGATCAGAGCCGCCGGCTGCTTGCCTTGGCGATGATTTACGATGGCGGTAAGCGCAAGGATGCGGCCCGGATTGGTGATGTCGGCCCGCAGGTGATCCGGGACTGGGTTCTGCGCTTCAATGGCAACGGCCCCGCGGGTTTGATCGACGCCAAGGCGCCAGGCAAGCTACCGAAGCTTGATGATAGCCAGCGCCAGGCCTTGGCGGAGATTGTCGAGGCTGGTCCGATCCCGGCGATCCACGGCGTGGTGCGCTGGCGGCTTTCGGACCTGCGGCGATGGATCTGGCAAGAGTTTGGGATATCCATGGATGAGACCACTGTGAGCCGTGAGCTCAAGGGCATGAACTTCGTCAAACTGACGGCGCGCCCACGCCACCATGCCCAGAACGAATTGCTGCTTGATGAGTTTAAAAAAACTTCCCCGCCCGTGTGGCGGAAATCCGGGCCAAACTCCCAGCCGACACCGAAATAGAACTGTGGTGGCAGGACGAGGCGCGGATCGGCCAGAAGAATGGTATCACCCGGCGCTGGGCCAAACGCGGCACCCGGCCCAGGGCACCGAAGGATCAACGGACCAAATCGGCATATATATTCGGCGCCATCTGTCCCGCCCGTGGGGTTGGTGCCGCTCTTGTCTTGCCGCGCTGCAATACCCAAGCCATGCAGTGGCATCTGGATGAAATCTCATCCCAAGTGACCGAAGGCGCCCATGCCATCCTGATCCTGGATCAGGCCGGATGGCACACCACGGACAAGTTATCGGTCCCCTGCAACATCACCTTGCTGCCGCTGCCGCCACGGTCGCCCGAACTGAACCCGGTCGAAAATATTTGGCAGTTCATGAGGGACAACTGGATATCCAATAGGGTCTTCAAATCCCATGATGAAATCGTCGCGATATCATCGGAGGCCTGGAACAAACTTATCGACCAGCCTTGGAGAATATTGTCAATCGGACTCAGGGACTGGGCCCATGGGTTCTAATCAATGCAAGTCGGTATTACCTGCCAGAATGGCGGACGAGGTGGGTAGCCATGAATTTTTTCGACACGCTTTTGAACCCGGACAGAGACGAGTTCCCCAACCGGACCGTCGTCGTCAACGCGGCCAACCTGTTGCAGGTCGGCGAATTCCAGTTTCTACAGCTTGCCTTCGCCCATTGGCACGGCCGCGAGATGCAGGCGGACGAGGCCAGCGCGGTTTTCGACAGCTTCATGATTCACAGCGACGTCCCCGGCTGGGCGTTGATGTATGCGCGCAAGATCGAACAGTTGGACCAGGCCAACCAGCTTGACGACAACGACCCGGATTACCACCGTTATGACGCCGAGCCGGCATCGGCCAAATCCAAGCTCAATCCCAAGGCCAGCTTTCTAGCCGCCGTGGTTTTTCTGGTCGGAACGATGGCATATGCATTGGCCCTGGCGAACCAGACGAAGCAGTGCAGCGGACAATTTCCCCCCTGCGTGACCAGTGATGAAATGCCTAATCAGACGGCGCGGTAGTCCCGGTTGAGCCGGGGGGCGAAAGCCTTTAGGCTTCTCCCATGTTTGAATTCGCCGGTGCCTGGGAAGGCCCAATTAACTATCTATTCTTGATCGTCACGGGCGCCGTCGCGGTGCACGCGATCCGTCATCGTGACAAGGAAGGCAAGAGCGACGCCGTGCGTTTGCTGTTCGGCTGCATTGCCGCGGTGTTCTTCATGCTGGTGCTGTTTCAGGATGTTCTGGGCGTGGTGAAATTTTCCTGAGCGCCGGCGCTCACGGCTTGTAGTCGCGGGATTTTGCGTCTTCCTCCGGCAGCTGCAGGACCTGTTGATCCTTTGGCTTCTGCAGCTCCTTGTACAGATATTCCGCCCGCTTTTGGATGGTCGACGGGTTGGGATCATGCAAAATGCGATCGATGATGCCCGGTCCTTCCACCGCCTCCGCATCAACCTTCAGAGCCTCGATATAGTTCTTCAGGGCAAGTTCGTGGCGTCCGTTGCGGTCATGCACAATGCCCAGGTTACCATATGCGGCGGCAAGGGTGCCCCGGCCCGTGCTGTCGTCCTCAGTCAGGGAAGATTTAAGAAAATCGATCAGGCCGGTCAGGTTCGCGATGGCTTCATCATGTCGGTCCGTGGCGATCAGGACGCTGATGCGGCCCATGTGGGCGCCCCTATGTTCGGGGTTGATGCGCAGGGCCGCGTCAAAATTCTCCATCGCGTCCGCGTAGTCCCGGGTCGACAGATACATGGAGCCGCGCTCGGTCTCGTAGTCGCCGGGCGGGCGCTCGAAAAAACTGTCATAGAACATCACCGTCCCGCCGGTCAGGGCAAAGGCGATGAACATTAGGAAGACGAATCGCCTGACAACCAGCGGGTTCATGAACCCGACCCGAAAAGATAGTTGGTGTAGGCCAGCGAGAACAGAAAGCTGAGCAGCGCCGCCGTCACCCCGGCACGGCGGAACAGGCGCTTCTGTTCGTCCTCATCCTCCGCCCCTCCCTTGCGCTGGGCACGGCGGACGGTCATGACCCAGATGATTTTGCGGATCGGAAAGAACAATAGCAGCGCCAGGATCAGGGCCCACATGAACCAGTACTGGGATTGGAATAGTGTTGACATGCGTAACTGTTTCACCGCCCGTCGATGCGTCGAACAATGTTTAAGCTAGCGAAAAAAGAGGGGAAGGGCCATGCCCTTCCCCAATATTTTCAACCCCCCGGCGGCGTGTGGAACAATACGCCGGGGACCGGCTCGCTACGACCCCGCGGATTGGGGTTGTGTATCGCCGATGTCCTCGGTCAGGACCTCGATTTCCTTGCTTGGAACCGAAGACATTTCCATCTTGTAGGCCAGGAACCACATCATACCCACGCCCAAGGCCCAGAACAGAATCTGCCAGGCCCAGATTGATGGGATGCCGAAGGTCCAGCCGTCGATGCCCGCATTCGGTGCACCAAAGATGGTGTTGCCGATGACCGCGCCGGGACCGATGCCGAAGAACAGCCACGCCAGGGTGATAATCCAGGCAATGGGTATCAGCTTCTTCTTGTCGGCCGAGATGGCGGCATGTTCGCGCAGGAAGTCGTGGTAGACCATTCTGTGCTCACGGGCTTTTTCATCCTGGGTCATGGCCGAAACAATGACGCAGATCACCAGGTTGAAGAAAATGCCCCAGCCGGCTGAATGCATGGTCCAGGGCCAGCGGCCCCAAGCCAGTTCAATACCGAAAGTGGAGGCAATGGAGAGGCCAAACTTCTCGGTAAAGATCACCGCGATCAAACCAGCCGCCAGTCCCAGAGTGGCACCCTGCCGGGTGATCCAAGGGATCCAGCAGACGGCAGCCAACGACGGCCACATCTGGAAACCAAAGGCCACCGCCAGACCACCAAGCAGCACCAGGGCATCGGCCGAATAAGTCGCCACCAACAACGCGGAAATCACGATGAAGGCAACACCGATACGGCCAAACAATTTCTGCGTGGTGTGATCCGCATTGGGGTTCAGGTAGCGTTTGTACAGATCGCGGGTCAGCATGCCGCCGGCCGTTGACATATACGCCGCACCCGTCGACTGCATCGCCGCCAAGGCACAAACCGCCAACAGACCCACGAACCATGGCGCCGTATCACCAATCAAATTGATGTAATGAGGCACCAGGCCGCCTTGCTTGTTGGCTGTCAGATCCGGCAGCACCGTGGAAATCCCTCCCACCGCCGCGACGGCCGGGTTGGCGCCCAGGAAGTGGGCCCCCATGCCTTGTGCCGCGGTGAAGAAGAACAGGATCAGGCCAATACCGAAGGATGAGGCCCAAACTTGCTGCGGCGCGAACGGCCGCGGATCGGTGTTGGAGAACGACCACATGGAAAATGCCGGGGCCGACTGAATGCCCATCAGGGCAAACATGTAGGTCAGGCACATCATGCCGGTCCACAGACCGCCCGTGGGTGTTTCCACGCCCAGGCCGGCGGTGAACTGGATCACACCGGGAATTGCCAGATAAGCGTTGTGGCCGCTTGACGTCGCGCCCCACTTGCCGATATCGGTCTTGCCCAGGGCTGCCATGGCGTCATTGAACGCGCCGAAGCCGCCAAGGAAGCTATAGGCGATGAAGCCGATGGAGACGATGCCGAAAGCGAGAAGGACACATTGCAAGGTGTCCACGTAGGCCACCGCTCTGAGCCCCCCCGTCGCGACATAGATCAGCACCACCGCGGACAGCACCCACATGCCAATGTCCTTGGAGATCATGTTGTCGGTCAAAACGTTGAACAGGAAGCCCGAGGCTCCCAATTGCACGCCGAGATAAGGAATTGAGAAAAGCAGTGCAACCAACACCACAAGGATGCGGATTGCGTCGCCCTGGAAATAATCGGACAACATTTCACCAGGCGTCACATAGCCGAACCGTTTTCCAAGCATCCATTGGCGTTTCAGGAATATCACGCCGGTGAAGGGAATGGTTATGGCGTAGAACGAAGCGTAGGCGTATTGAAATCCATCACGATAGATCAGGCCGGGATGGCCCATAAACGTCCAGCCCGAGAACGACGTCGCCGTCGCAGCCAGGACAAAGACCCAAATCGATAATCTGCGGCCGGCGATAAAATAGTCGGCCGCTGTTTTCGCTGCCATCGCGCTTTTGACGCCCCAGAAGATGCAATAGCACCAATAGAGCGCCACAAACACGAACAGCCAGACAACTTTGGCTTCCATGAGATACCTCCCGTATCATAAAGGTCCACGGAAGCTGCGGAGTTACCTGCAGTAATCGGTCAACCCCACCCCGGGACCCGCAAAACCACACACCGCCAAATTCTTGAACGTCCCATGTCATGGGCCCGTCCGGTGCGAATTCGGCATTACCATTTACGCAAACAAGAAATTACAGATACTGAATTCTTACAGGCGTCGCGAACCAAACGACATTGTCACGCCACCCACCAGGATCGTCCCACCACTTTTCGTTTTTATGCCCGGCAGGCAGATTTCAAAACACGGTCCAGCACCCAATCCGGTCCAGGCAGACTCCGAGTTGCGAAATCGCAAGGAACTGATTCGGTTTGGAAATTTACCATTGGACATAACGCAAAGCAATCGCAAGTCGTAACTCAATCAACGCCTTGTGAGCGCAACCATGGCCGTAAATTTTGCCGCCGCCGCCCCTTGCGCCGTCCTGGTACAGATACCAAGATGGTGCCGGATCGAAATTGGCGGGGGATTGATGGCCATGGGCAAGCGCCTGACGGAGCGGCAGGTCCAGCAGTACCAAAAGGACGGCTACGTCCATCCGATACCTGTTCTGGCCGATGACGAGGTACGCGGCGCGCGCGGCGAGATCGAGGCATTTGAGGCGAAGACCGGAAAGTCATTGGACTACCCGGAGAAATCCAAGTCCTATCTTTTGTTCGATTGGGCCGACCGCCTGGTTCGCCATCCCGCCGTTCTGGATGCGGTGGAAGACCTGATCGGTCCGGACATTCTGGTCTACCACGCCACCATGTGGATCAAGGACGCGCGGACGCCGCAATATATTTTGTGGCATCAGGACGGCACCTATTTCTATCTTGACCCGGCCCTGCACGTCACCGCCTGGGTCGCGCTGTCCGAGGCCAGCGTGCGCTCGGGCTGCATGCATGTGCTGCCCGGCAGCCAGAAGCTGGGCCAGCTTGAGCACCAGGACGATCCCGGCGAGAATAATCTGATCCTGCGCGGGCAGGCGATCTTTGGCCGCTTCGATGACCAGGTCGGCGTGCCCATGGCGCTGAAGCCGGGCGAGATGTCCCTGCACCACACCGACCTGGTGCATTGCTCCCGCCCGAACCAGGCGGACGACCGGCGCATGGGTTTCGGTATCAGCTATATTCCCGCGCACCTACGCGACGTGGGCAGCCCGCCCGGCTCGGCCATGCTGGTGCGCGGCAGGGATCACGGCAATTTCGTGCCGGAACAGCGGCTCGGTGCCGAACTGAGCCGGGCGGCCTATGAAAACCACGCCCAGCTGATGCAACGGTTTCGCGCCCGCCAGGATGCCGGCGCGACCATCGGACGCGAGGTCGCCTATAGCGATGTATCTTGAGCCGGGAGCAAAGACATGGCGGCATTAAGGAAGCTTGAATACGGGGTGCCGTCGGGCAATGACGCCCTGACCGTCAGGCTTGGTGTCGAAAAGGGAATATTCGAGGCCGAGGGGATTGATCTGTCGACACGCATTGTCTTCGGCGGGCCGGAGCTAGCGGCGGCATTCAGTTCCGGCGAGCTGGCCATTGGCAGCATTGGCTCGCCCTCCGGCCTCAACGCCATGGCAGCCGGCGGCAACTTTCAAATCATCGCCAGCGGCTGCCGTCAGCGAGCGCACATGTACCTGGGCGTGCGCAAGGACATCGACGGCTATCAGGCACTGCGCGGCAAGCGCCTTGGCCTGTTGAGCATTGGCAGCTGCCCGTCATGGATCGCCCGCCGCATGCTGGCCCATCACGGCCTGGACCCAAACCAGGACATCACCTTCGTACCGCTGCTGGAAGACTATCCGCGCATCATTGACCTTATGGCGGAAGGCCGGTTCGATGCCTGCCTGGCCACGGAACCCAATCTGTCCATCGGCGAGGACAGGGGCATTCTCGATATTTGGGCCGCCGCCTATGAAGATGCCTATCTGCCTGATTACCAATGGATCATCCGGGTTGCCCACAAAGGCTTTATCGCGGAAGAGCCGGAACTGGCGGCGGCGGTGTTGCGTGGCTGCCGGCGCGCGGCCCATTATGCGGCCGACAACAGGGACGAATTCGCAGCCTTCGTGGCGCGGCAATACAATACCACACCGGCGGTGGCGGGCCGGGCCATGGCGCGCGAACTGGCCCATTACCAGTTGGATTGCCAGATCGATATGCCGGGGCTGCAATGTTCCCTGGACATGCTGCATGAATTCGGCGGTATCGCCCGGCCCCGGCGGGCCGAGGAATTTACCGACCTGCGTTTTCAGCCCCAATTTCAAGCCGAAGGAATTCCGACGCAATGATCCTGGTACAAATATCCGACACCCACATCGATGAACCGGGAACCCTGGTCTACGGCCATTTCGATACCGCGCGGGCCCTGGCCAAGACGGTGGAGGTTATCAATACCATGGACCCAGGCCCGGATCTGGTCCTGCACACCGGCGACATCGCCTCCCACGGCAGCGTGCCCCGGTACGAGGCCTTCAGGGATATCGCCGATTTGCTGACGGCGCCGCTGGCGCTTATGCCCGGCAACCATGACGACCGCGATGCCCTGCGTCAGGTGTTCGGCGGCACGCCTTGGCTGCCCGTGACGGATGACTTTCTGCATTACGTCATCGAAGAGCACGAGGTGAGGATCATCTGCTGCGACAGCGTCATCGCCGGCGCGGTGCCGGGCGAGATGTGCGGGGAGCGGCTGGCCTGGCTGGACCAATGTCTGGGCCAGGCGCCGGAGCGCCCGACCATCGTTGCCCTGCATCACCCGCCCTTTTACTCCGGCATGACGGGCAGCTCGGCGAAGGGCCTGCGCAGCGGCGGCGAAGAACTGGATGCGCTGTTGCGACGCCATTCCCAGGTGGTGCGCCTTATCGCCGGACATGTGCACCGCCCCATCAGCACTGCGTTCGGCGGCACCGTGGCGTTCTCCGGACCCACCACCTGTTATCCCTTCGGCCTGGATACCGGGCCGGAGCGGCTCTTGAATATCTCCCATGAGCCGCCCGCCATCGCGGTACATTTGTGGTTGCCGGATGCCTCCCCGGCGGGCCCGGGGCTGGTGTCTCATACATTGCCGATCGGTGACTGGGACGAACCGATCACCTTGCTGAAAGCCGGCGTCAAGGTGCTGGCCACCTGACAATATCAATCGGCCGCCTTGCTGTCAGCTTCGCGGAAATGAGCGTAGTTCTGCTTGGCGAACCACAGCATATAGTCGGTATAGGTGGTGGGCTCGTAGCGCGGCGGGTTGTCGGCGTCGGTGCAACTGGGCAGGCATTCCTGCACATAGTCCGCATGGGCATCGAAGAAGAACGGAATGGCATAACGGTCCTGCTCCGGGGCTACGTTCCGGTCTGGGGCCACGGCCCGGTGCGGGGTGGAGAGAAAACGGTGGTTGCTCCAGCGCCGCAGCATATCGCCGCTGTTGACCACGAAGGTGCCCGGCACCGCCGGAGCGTCGAACCAGGTGCCGTCGGTGCGGCGGACCTGCAGGCCCTCCACCTTGTTTTGCGCCAACAGGGTCAGGAATGACGAATCCGTGTGCGGCGCCAGACCGAACTGATTGTCCGCCGCCGCCGCCGGTGGATAGTGGGACAGGCGCAGGGTGTATTGCGGCTCGGAAAAGGCCTCGGCGAAGTAGTCCGCCGGCAGATCCAGGGCCCGGGCATAGATGGGCAACATGCTCTTGCCCAACCCTTCCAGCGCGTTCATGTAGGCAACGGTGGTCTCGCGAAAGCCGTCCAAGTTGCCGGGCCATTGATTGGCGCCGCGAAAGCGTTTGTTGTTGACGATGTCGGGATGATCATCGGGCAAATCACGCTTCAAGAAAAAGGCGGCGACAAGATTGCTCTTGCGCTCGCCGTCGTAGACCTGACTGGCGCGGGAGACGGAAGAGCCATAGCCCATATAGCCGATGTTATGTTCATTGGCCTTCAGGGCCAGTTTTTCTTCTTCCGGCAAGGCGTGGAACCGGGCCGAGGCTTCGAACGTGGCATCGATCAAATCCTGGGGCACGCCATGGCCGCGAATATAGAAGAAGCCCAGGTTTTCAGCCGCGAATTGCAATTCCTTCGCCACCGCTTCAAGGGCGCCGGTCTTGCCGGCCAGAAAATCACCCAGCTCCAGAATAGGAATTTCGCTGCTCATGTCATGACCCCCAACTTTGCCAATTTCACCCCGGCATTGTACCGTGTTGGCGAAACGGTACCGCTTTTGCCGCGATGGGGGCAAGCGCGGGCCGGCACTAAGCAAACGGGGGAATGGGGCAATGGAAATCAGGCCGATGGAGGGACCGTTTGGCTGCACGGTGCATGGCCTGGACCTAGGCGCCGGCGTGGACCAGGACACCTGCCGCGAACTGCATGAGGCGCTGTACGAAAACCGTGTGCTGGTAATCAAGGATCAGACCTGCGATGCAGATGCCTATATGACGTTCGGCCGGCAATGGGGCTCGCCCATCCCCCACGTCATCGACAGCTCCCGCATGGCGGGGCAGCCGGAGATGATGGAAATCGGCAATACCACGGAACGGGCCAAGGACGAGTTGAAGCGCAACAGCGCCGCCTTCTGGCACACTGATCAGTCCTATGATGCCGACCCGGCCACCGTGACCATGCTGTATGCCCAGAAGATCCCGGATGTGGGCGGCGAGACCAGGGTCTGCGATACCAAGGCGGCCTACGACGATCTTGATGCCGCCATGAAGCAGCGGCTGGACAAGCTGACCGCGACCCATCTTTACGGCTCGACCTCGGGCCAGGACGGCGAATGCCCGACGGCACCGTTGACCGAGGCGCAGGCCAGGGAGGTCCCGCCGACGCCACATCCCCTGGTGCGGGCGCATACGATAACCGGCGAACGGGCCCTGTATGGTGTTGCGGGCACCGCCATGGGTATCAAGGGCATGCAGCGCGAGGAAGCGGAAATCTTGATCGCCCAGTTGAAGGCCCATTGCCTGCAGGAGAAGTATATCTACAAACACCGCTATGAGGTCGGCGACATCGCCATGTGGGATACCCAGATGACCCTGCATTGCGCCACGCCGATCAATGCGCCAAGCGGCACGGGCACGGAACGGCTGCTATGGCGCATCAGCATCCGGGGCAAACCGGTGGTTTACCAATAGCCGCCTAGAGCAACCCACATTCAATTGAATGCGGATAAGTTGCTCTATTTTGAAGGTTCAGCCCGTGTTTTGGTTGCCCTCGACCGCCGGCGGTTCCTGGCCCGTGGTCCGCACCGTCCGTTCCGGCGGAAAACGTACTGTAACCGTGGTGCCGACGCCCAGCGTACTGCTCAGAGCCAGCGAACCGCCATGCATCTCGGCCAGTTCCACGGCCAGGGGCAGGCCAAGTCCGGTGCCGGTGAATTTTCGGTTCAGGTCGCTGTCGATTTGTCTGAACGGCTGCATCGCCTTGGCTATGTCCTTGGCGGCGATACCGATGCCGGTGTCGTTGACCTCAAACACATAGCCGGTGTCGGGATGACAGGATATTTCGATCGAGATCAGGCCGCCCGTATGGGTGTACTTGATACTATTGGAAATCAGGTTGATCAAGATCTGCTTCAATTTCCGCTCATCCGCCCGGAGCATCGGCAGGCCAGACGGGATATTGGTCCGCGGCCTGAGCCCGGCCCTGCCCGCCCGCTCCTTCATCAAGACCAATACGGACTCGACGAGGGCCCGGACGCGGATTTTGCTGTCGTTCGGTTCCTCCGAACCCAGTTCGATTTTCGATAGGTCGAGAATGTCGTTGATCAGGTCGAGCAATAGCAGGCCGGATTCATAGATATCGTTGGCATATTCTCGCTGTTTCGCTTCGTTTCCCGTGACCAGGCCGCCTCCCTTGATGATTTCCGAGAAGCCGATGATGGCATTCAGGGGCGTGCGCAGTTCATGGCTCATATTGGCGAGGAACTCCGACTTGGCACGATTGGCCATATCGGCGCGCTTTTCACTTTGCCGCAGGGCATCTTCCGCCTGGGTGCGTTCGGTTGTATCCATCATGACACCGCCGAAACCAACTGGCTCCCCGGCATTGAAGATCGGAAACTTGGTCAGGGTGTAGTTTCTCGGCTCGCCGGCCGGCCCTGGGATCACCACCTCGTCCGTCACGACCTGCCAATCGCTGAGGATCTTCCGATCCCCCTCGGCATAGCGCTCGGCCCGTTCGGGCGGATACAGATCGTGGGCATTTTTTCCAGCCACGGTCT
>JASLLM010000154.1 GCA_030747035.1 Alphaproteobacteria bacterium
ACATGAAAAGAACCTTCAGGTTCGGGTCGTTCGCCTGCGCTTCGTCTGCGACCTGCTGGCCATTCTTGCCGCCCGGCAGCAATACATCCGTCAACAGCAGATCGACGCCGCCGCCGCGCTGCGCCAGAATATCCAGCCCGGCCTGCCCGGCATCCGCCAAAATCACCTCATAACCGGCCCGCCGCAAGCTTCGGGCCACCATGGTCTGGACGTCCGCCTCGTCCTCGATCACCAGGATGGTTTCGCCCGTGGCCTTTGGCGCCGCCTTGACCGGCTGAGCCTCCGGACGGCTGTCGGGTTCAATTTCAGCCCGTGGCAGATAAAGGCGAAATGTCGTGCCGCCGCCGACTTCTGATTGCACGGTGATATCGCCACGGGACTGCTTGACGAAGCCATGCACCATGCTCAAACCAAGCCCGGAGCCTTCACCGACTTCCTTGGTGGTGAAAAAGGGGTCGAAAATGCGTGGAAGATCGGCCGCCGGGACGCCGCGCCCCGTGTCGGCCATCGCAATGGTGATATATTCCCCCGGGGCCAGGCCGGACGGTCCCTGACCGCTGGGATCGGGCAGCGCGGCATTGCCCAATTCAATGCGCAACCGACCGCCATCCGGCATGGCCTCGCGGGCGTTGATCGCAAGGTTCACGATCGCCTGCTCCAGTTGGGCCAAATCCACCTTGCAGTGCCAAATGCCGACCAGAGTGGAAAATTCCACTTTGATATCTTCGTTCAAGGCCTGCTGTATCAGAGGCTGAATATTGGTTAGAAATGTATTCGGGTCGACGTCTTGAATCTTGAGCGGCTGCTGCCGCGCGAATGAAAGCATGCGCTGGGTCAATTCCGATGCTTGATCAATGGCCCGCAAAGTGGGCTCCGTCAGCGCCTTCAGATCGCTATTCGGGCCAAGCTCTTCTTCCAACAACGCGATATTGCCCATCATGATGGCCAGCAGATTGTTGAAATCGTGGGCCACGCCGCCGGTCAGTTGGCCAAGCGCCTCCATTTTTTGCGCCTGCCGCAACTGCTCCTCCCGCTGTTTCAGCTCGGTGATGTCGGTTCGAATGCTGACAACACCGCCATCCTCGGTGTTGTGATCCGAAAGCAAAAGCCAACGGCCGCCGTCCAATTCTTGCTCGAAGGCCTGGTCTTTCATACCGAAATCGCGGATCCTTTCAGCGGCCCATTCCTCTTCCCTGCCCACCGCCTCGACAACCAAGCCCAGCCTGACGGTATCGCGGACGACGTCATCAAATAGAACACCCTGGCGGTAGATTTCTTCCAAATGCGGAAACATTTGCTGCAGTGTCTTGTTATGCAGAACCAAGCGTCGATCGGAGTCGTACAGGGCAATGCCCTCGGGAATATTCTCAATCGCCTCCACCAAGCGCCGCTGCGCCCGGTCCGCCTCCTCCCGGCTGCGCCGCAGGGCCTCTTCCGTCCGCTTGCGTTCGCTGATGTCCCGCAGGGAGCCGACAAACAGCGGGCCGCCTGCGCCGTCGATCCGTCCGATGTTGAGTTCCAGGGGAACGGCCCGGCCGTCCTTGTGGTGCCCGGTGACTTCCCGTGGTCCCTTGTCCAGGATTTTGGATACCCCGGTCTGCAGGTAGTCGGCCAGGTAGCCATTGTGTGCGCCCGCGTCGGCTTCCGTCATCAGTATTGAGACATTTTTGCCAATCACTTCGCTGCCCGGATAGCCAAACATGGTTTGCGCCGCTTGATTGAAGGCCTGAATGGTGCCGGTTTCATCGATCACCACAAGACCGTCGATCATGTTGGCCATGGTCGCCAGATTAAACGCCTCGCTATCGCGCAGCGCGCGCTCCATCACCCTGCGTTCGCTGACGTCGATCGCCACCGTGACAGCGCCCAGGACTTTCTGGTTGTCGTCAAAAAGCGGAATGATATTGAGCACATAAGTGCCAATGGTTCCCGGGCCGACTATATCGCGGTTCAAAATGGGTTCGCCCGAGGCGATTACTTCGGCGATCGCCTCCTCGGTCGTGTGGGTCGTGTCGGCGCCAAAGATATCTTTCAGGCTCTTGCCGACAAAATCTTCGGGTTTGTAGTCCAGCCGTCCGGTATCGCCGGAATTCATTTCCAGATAGCTATCCGCGGCCCGTTTGTTCAGAAAGACAAATCTGTTGTTGCTGTCGCGAAACGAAATGCTGGCGGGAACCGTGTCCAGAATAGTCTTCAGGAGCTCGCTGCCCGCTAGAATATCAGGCAAGTCATCAAACAAATTCATAGCTCGCCACTCCGTAACCGCGACGCCAGTACAAATATCCGAATCGACCCATAATGGCCAAATTTACTTTCTTCAACGGTCAGCATTTCCACATATTGGAGTTCTAATTACAATGTAGCCATGCTCAGGCAAGTATGGCCGCGCCCGTAGTATAGGCGCCCGTGATCAGCAGAATGGCGAGGATAATCTTGCGGAATATGGTCTCGTCCAGCCGTCTTGATAGACGATGGCCAACGATGGCGCCGCAAATGGTTGCCGGGGCGGCGAGCCCGGCCGTCAGCCACATTGCGCCGTTGGTGGCGCCAGCCGCCGTCTGCAGCGCCAGGGCCGCGCCATAGGACAGCGTGAACAGACAAAGGGTGCAGGCGCGCAGCGGGTCTTTCGCCATGCCACGGGCCGATAGATACAACATCACCGCCGGCCCCGGCATGGCCAGCGCCGTCGCCATGGCGCCGGAGCATAGGCCAACCGGGATTTCGACCCAGGACGGCGGCGCCGGTGCCGCTGCCGGCCCGCCGCCTGCCGGGGCGCCATTGCCGCCCCGACGCAGCGCCAGGGTCGCGGCAAAGGCCAAAATGATCACACCGACCGCAAGCCGCACCCAATCCAGGCTGGCCTGCAGAAAAATCGCCAGGCCGATGGGAAAACCAAGGACACTGCCCAACGACAGGCGCGCCAAGGGCCCCTTTGGCGCCTGCCGCCACAAACCCGGCACCAGCACCAGTGAAACCAGCAAATTGAGAATAATGGTCAGGCCGACGGCATCCAGGCTACCCATCACCAGCAACAGGAACGGCAGGGCGATAATGGCGAAACCGAAGCCCGTGGCGCCTTGCGCCAGGGCCGCGCAAAACGCAATGCCGGCGATCGGCATGATTTCGGAGAGGGGAGACAGCATGGCCGGCCTAGGGTCGGTCCCAATAGGGTTCCGGCCGGAACCGTGCGACCAGAAAATCGACGAATGCGCGCACTTTTGGCATCAAGTGGCGCCGGTGCGGGTAGACCGCATGGATGGAATGGGTTTGGGGCACGGCATCGGGCAGCAGTTCCGTCAGCCTGCCGGCGCGCAAATCGTCGCCAACGATGAAACTGGGCAAGGCGACTATTCCGGTTCCGGCCAGGGCGACATCGCGCAGCACCTCACCGTTGTTGGCGCGCAGATTGCCGCGCAGTGGTACGGATATGGGCCCCTTGGCACCGTTTAGGACCCAGTCCGTGCCCGTGCCGCGGTAAAGGTAGCCAAAACAGTTGTGCTGGCCCAGATCTTCGGGTTTTTCCGGCCGGCCGTGCCGGCGCAGATAGTCCGGTGCGGCGCACAAAACCGAGCGCGAGGGCGCCAGACGGCGGACAATGAGGGAGCTGTCCAGCAGGGCGGCGATCCGAATGGCCACATCGAAACCCTCCTCGACCAGATCACTGAAGCGGTCGTCGAGCACCAAATCCACCTCGATCTCCTCATGCGCCTGCAGGAAATCGGCGATCACCGGTCCCAGATGCAGGGTGCCGAAGGTCATGGGCGCGTTGACCCGCAGGCGGCCCCGTGGCGCCGCCGCCATGCTGCCGACTTCATCCGCCGCCGCCTGTGCTTCCTCGACGATCCGGGCGCAGCGTTCATAGAATACCGACCCCACCTCGGTCAGCGACAGCTTTCGCGTGGTCCGGTTCAAAAGACGCGCGCCCAGGCGGTCTTCCAGGCGCCCAACCTGCTTCGACACCGCTGATTTGGATAGGCCCAAGTCCCGCGCGGCCGCGGTGAAACTGCGTTGCTGTACCACCTTGGCGAACACCGCCATCTCGCTCAAATTTTCCATGGCTCCAGTTCCCGGCGTCCAATATGGAAACAGTTGAGCGATAAATAGCAGGTTTGTTTCCTGGCGCGAACAATATTGTGCCCGGTCACGGCTGGTCCGGGCGGCGCGGGGGCGTTAGATTTAGGGATAGCAGACGAAATCAGGATTAGGGGCAAGATCATGGGCATCATGGTGCAGGGCAAATGGACACAACAGGATTTTGCCAAACGCAACCAAAAGGGCAGCTATGTCCGTCCGACAACGGCCTTCCGTGGCGTCATTGGCGGGCCGGAATTCCCGGCCGAGGCCGGGCGCTACCATCTGATCGTCGCCCATGCCTGCCCCTGGGCCCATCGCACCCTTATCTTCCGCGCTTTGAAGGGACTGGAGGAGGTTATTTCCGTGGCCTATGTGGAGCCGTTGATGCTGGAGAACGGCTGGGTCCTGATGGACGGCGGCGATCCGGTGACGGGCGCCAAATACACCTATCAGATCTATGCCCAGGCGGTGCCGGATTATTCCGGGCGCTGCAGCGTGCCGGTCCTTTGGGACAAGAAGGCAAAGACCATCGTCAACAATGAATCCTCCGAGATCATCCGCATGCTCAATAGTGCCTTTGATCATCTGGCAAACAAATCCCTGCCCGATATGTATCCGGAGGATCTGCGTGGTGAAATCGATGCCGTGAACGAGCTGGTCTACGAAAACATCAACAATGGCGTTTACCGCACCGGTTTCGCCACCACGCAGGAGGCCTACGAAGCCGCCTATAGCAATCTGTTCGATGCCCTGGATCAGGTGGAGGCGCGCCTGGACGGCCAGCGCTATCTGACCGGCCCGCACCTTACCGAAGCCGATTGGCGCCTGTTCGCCACATTGGTGCGCTTCGACGCGGTCTATGTGGGGCATTTCAAATGCAATCGGCAGCGCATCGCCGATTTTCCCAACCTGTCAAACTATCTGCGGGAGCTGTATCAATGGCCCGGCATCGCCGCCACCGTGGATATCCCGCGCACGAAGGAGCACTATTACGGCAGCCACGATGCCGTTAATCCGTTCGGTATCGTGCCCCTGGGCCCGGTACTGGATTTCGACAGCCCCCATGACCGGGAGCGCCTGCCGGGAGCGGCCGAATAGAGCAATTTTCAACTAATTGGATTCGCCATCGCGATCCGAGTAATTGATTCAATTGCTCTTCTCTTAAGAATCCGAGTATGTTTAGAAGAAACATGCTCCAGCGCGGCTACATAAGGTCCAGCGGGCCGGCCGAGCCTAGGCCCAACCGGGTGGTCTCGGTTTCAATAACCACGTCCGGGGTCACGTTTCCCAGGTTGACATCCGGGCCGAAGGTTTTCACCAGGAACTTCTTGCCGAGATATATTTCCGGCGCGGTACTACCCACCCGCGGGGTCGACAATTCGAACATGCAGCGTTCTACATCCACCTCGCGCTTCAGGGTCAGGATCAATTCGTCGTTGGGACGGCTATCCAGCATCAGTTCCTGACCTTCGATCATCGCCAGTTCGGCGCCCAGGTGCAGGACCTGCTGTATCTCCATCACCATGGCGTCGATCGCGGAGTGTTGCCGTTTGTTGCCGATTTCACCCACCGGCGCCATGGCCGCCCCGCGCACCGCATCGAACAGGCGTTCCCGGGTTCCCGGGCCCAGGTCGACCACGTTGTCCGAGATCTCCACCAGATCGAAACCGACGGCCCGCGCCTCCTCCAGGTGCCTCGGCATGGCCTCGATCCCCATGGTATGCAGGACATATTCCTGGAACTGACCGCCGAGCAGGCTGCGCACGCCAAACCGTTTCAGCAGTGCAAGCTTCTTGATCAGGTGGTCACGATCGAACAGCCGGGCGGTTCCGGTGGCAACCTTGAAGATGTCTATATAGTCGCCCGCCAATTGCAACAATTCCTCCAGTGCGCCCAGGCCAAGCTGGTAGTCGGACACCATTGTCAGGCCGGAACGGCGTGGCTTCTCGGTACTGCGCCGGCTGTCGAGGGGCACGAAAGGAAAGGCGGTGGTTAGAGGCATGGTTGGATCCCTTGGACAAGAGACATGGTTTTCATCGGCTTGCTAAAGTTTCTGCCGCCGTATCCTGATACCGTGGGCTTCACGGTCCCAGGTATCCGGCGTCACGCCTGCGTCGCGCGGCAGGTTCTTCTGCACCTTCTGGGTGGGGGTCATGGGCAGGGATTCCACGACACGGATATATCGCGGCAGCATGAAATGGGCCATGCGCGGTTCCAGAAATTGGAACAATGCCATCTGGTCCAACTCTTGGCCGGGCGGAGGTGCAACGACGATCATCACCTCGTCCTCGCTGAATTCGCTGGGCACGGGAATGGCGGCCACTTCTGCCACGCCAGGGTATAGGCTGACCTCGGATTCCACTTCGAAGGACGAGATGTTTTCACCCCGGCGGCGGATGGCGTCCTTGATCCGGTCGACGAAATAGAAATAACCCTCTTCGTCGTAGCGGAAGCCGTCGCCGGTATGGAACCAGCCATTGCGCCGGGCCATAGCCGTCGCTTCCGGGTTTTTGTAATAGCCGTGGTTCATGGACCAGGGCCGATCGGTGCGGACGATCAGCTCACCCACTTCCCCCGGCGCCACCTAGCAATCGTTTTCGTCGACCACGCGGACCTCGACGCCCGGCCGCGGTTTACCACAGGTGCCCAAGGCCTGCGGGTTGACATCCGAGACCAGGGGCACGGAGGTTTCGGTCATGTTGAAGACGGTGCGCATCTCGAAGCCGAAGCGCTGTGACAGGGCCAGGGCATCCTCGTTCCAGGGAATGCAGACCACACTGCGCAACGGATGCGCCTTGTCCTGATCGCTGGGCGGCGGTTTCAGCAGGAAAGGCGCCATGGCGCCCAGGAAACAGGCGAAGGTAATCTGGTGCCGGTGGATGGTTGGCCAGAATTCCTCCGTCCGGAAACTCTCCACCACCACCGCCGAGCCTCCGTGCGCCAGCGCCAGATTGATGAACATGGTGCCGCCCATGTGGAACATGGGCAGGTTGACCAGAATGCGGTCGCCACCGCCGACAAAGGTGTAACTTTCGGGCGCCGTGGCGAAATTATGGACGTAGGACGACAGCACCGCCTTGGACGGCCCCGTGGTGCCGGAGGTAAAGATGATGTACTGGCTGTCCCAGGGCCGCACCGGACCGTCGGGCGAAACCCGGTCGTCTTCCGCCAGCAACGCCCCTGCCTCATGCACCGTCAGCTTGTCCAGGGTCGCCGTACCGTTGGTGACGATGACATCCGTCAGGGCGCCGGCATCGATAACGTCCAGGCCGGGCGCCAGGCCGGCGTGGCAGACCATCAGTTTCGCATCCGAGATCTGCACCACGTGCTGCAGCAGGCTGCCTTTGTAGGCGGTGTTGAGCGGCACATAGACCGCACCGAGGTAATTCAGACCGAACCAGGTCAGCACCGCCTCCCGCCCATTGGGTTGCCAGGACAGCACATGCTCACCCTGCCTGACGCCCATGTTTTGCAGACCCTTGGCGGCGCGCCGGGTCAGACGAAGGGCCTCGGCCCAGGTCCAGCTTTCGCCGCCATCGAAAATGATCGCGGTCTCGTCTGGTTTTTCCCTGGCCCATTTCTCCAGCAGCAGGCCCAAGACGCAATCTTCCGCCGCCGGCATGCGCGGATCGTACACTACGCTCAACTTTAATCTCCCGCATTCAGGCGCTGGCGCCGCACCTTGATGCCATGGGCTTCCCGGTCCCAGGTGTCGTCGGTAATGCCGTCATCGCGCAGCAGGTTCTTCTGAATCTTCTGGGTCGGGGTTTTTGGCAGGCCGCCCATGATGCGGATGTAGCGGGGCAGCATGAAATGGGCCATGCGCGGCTCCAGGAACTCAAACAATGCCCGCGGGTCGACCTCCTGCTCCGGTGCTGGGGAGACCACGACCATGACCTCATCCTCGCTATGCTCGCTGGGGACGGGGATGGCGGCGGCTTCGGCCACGGCGGGAAACATGGTGACTTCCGATTCCACCTCGAACGAGGAGATATTTTCGCCCCGGCGGCGGATCGCGTCCTTGATCCGGTCGACAAAGAAGAAATTGCCGTCCTCGTCATAGCGGAAGCCGTCGCCGGTGTGGAACCAGCCATTGCGCCAGGCCGCCGCCGTGGCTTCCAGATTCTTGTAATAGCCGTGGTTCATGGACCAGGGCCGGTCCGTGCGCACGATCAACTCGCCGACTTCGCCGGGCGCCACCTCGCAATCGTTTTCATCCACCACGCGGACTTCAACGCCCTCGCGGGGCTGGCCGCAGGTGCCCAGGGCGGTTGGATTGACGCCGGAGACGATGGGCGCGGAAATCTCCGTCATATTGAAGGCGGTACGCATCTCAATGCCATAGCGTTCACCCACGGCCAGGGAATCCTCGTTCCAGGGAATGGTGACCACACCGCGCAGGGTATGGTCCTTGTCATGGTTCGACGGCGGCGCCTTCAGCAGGAACGGCGTCATGGCGCCGACGAAGCAGGTGTAGGTGATTTCGTGACGGCGCACGGTCGGCCAGAATTCCTCGGTGCGGAAACTATCCACAATGACGCAGGAGCCGCCGTTGTACAGGGCCGCCATGACAAACATGGTACCACCCACATGAAACAGGGGCAGGTTGACCAGAATGCGGTCGTTCTCGTCCAGATAATCATTGGCCTCCGCCGTCATGGCGTAGGTCTGGATATAGGACGACAGCACCGCCTTCGACGGCCCCGTGGTGCCGGAGGTGAAGATGATATACATGGTCTCCCAGGGCTCGACCGGGGTGGATAGTTCGACATTGCCGCCCTCGGGCAGCAGAGCCGATGGCGCATGCACTTTCAGGCCGTTCAGTCCCGCCTCGCCGTTGGTGATGATCACATCCGCCAGGGCGCCGGTATCGATGGTGTTGAGGTTCGGTGCCAGGGCGGCGTGGCAGACCATCAGCTTGGCGTCCGACAGCTGCACCACATGCTGCAACAGGCTGCCCTTGTAGGCCGTGTTGATGGGCACGTAGACGGCGCCCAGATAGTCCAGGCCGAACCAGGTCAGGACCGCTTCCCGTCCGTTGGGCTGCCAGGACAGTACATGTTCGCCCCCTTTGACGCCCATGTCCTGCAGCCCCTTGGCGGCACGGCGGGTCAGGGCCAGGGTTTCAGCCCAGGTCCATGCTTCGCCATCCTCGAAAATAATGGCGGTTTGATCCGGTTTTTTCTCGGCCCATTTTTCCAGCAACGGGCCCAGAACACAGGCCTCCGGCGCCGGTATGCGTGGGTCGTAGACCATGGCGAACTCCTCCTCGATACAGATTTTCCGCGGGCCCTCTCCGGGGCCGGGCTATCATGACCCAGCATGGAAGCTTGAGCAAATTTCGGAGGCGCGCATGGCATTCAATATGAGCAAGGCGGAGCGCGAGGCGTTCCTGGGCGAGGCGCATATCGGCGTGCTTGCCATCCCCGACCGCGGTAGTGGTCCGCTGACATCGCCTGTCTGGTACGACTATGAAGCGGGCGGCGATCTGTGGTTTTTGACCCAAAGCACGGCCCGCAAGGGTCGGTTACTGGCCGAGGGCGGCCGGGTCAGCCTGTTGGTGCAGACCTCCACCTCGCCCTATAAATATGTTTCCATCGAGGGGCCGGTGTCGTCCATCGTACCTTCTGATCTGTTGGCCGATCTGCAACCCATGGCGCAGCGCTATCTGGGCGAACAGGCGGGCAAGGACTATGCCGCCGGCTCGGCGGAAAACTATGCCAAGGGCAATTCCATCAAGGTCTTTATCCGCCCGGAACGCTGGCTGACAGTGGACTACGCCAAGCGGCCATAGCCGAGCGTCTAGGCTGGCCGGAACTTCGGCAGCGTCACTTCGTCGGTGATGTCGTCGAAGGTCACCGTGACGGCCATGCCGATCTTCACGCTTTCCGGGTCGCAGTCGACGATGTTGGTCATCATGCGCGGGCCTTCTTCCAGGTCGACCAGGGCCAGGACAAAGGGCGTTGCCTCGGCGAAGCCCGGATGGGGCGCCCGGTAGTTGACGGAGAAGGAATAGACCTCGCCCTTGCCCGAAGCCTCCACCCACTCCAACTCACTGGACAGGCAATGGCTGCAGACGCCGCGGGGATAGAACTGATATTCGCCGCAGTCAGCGCATTTCTGGATAATGAAACGGTGCTCCCGGGCGGCGGTCCAATAGGCCTCCGTATCCTGATAAGGCCGTGGCAGCGGCGGCAATATTGATTGTGCCATGATCAATCCCTCCCCAGAATAATCGTGCCGGTGGACGACAAGACGCCGCCCGTACCGTTGCAAAGCGCGATCTGGGCCTCTGGTACCTGGCGCGGGCCGCATTCGCCCCTGACCTGGCGCACCCCTTCGATGACGGTGAAAATGCCGAACATGCCCGGATGGGTATAGGACAGCGCGCCGCCCTGGGTGTTCATGGGAAAGTCGCCACCCGGCGCGGTGCGCTGGTTGGAGACGAAGGCGCCGCCCTCTCCCTTGGCGCAAAAGCCCAGGCTTTCCAGGGTCAGCAGCACCGTGATGGTGAAGGAATCATAGATCTCGGCGACATCGATATCTGCATGGGTCAAGCCGGCCCGTTCGAAGGCCAGCTTGCCCGAAATCGCCGCCGCCGTTTGGGTCAGGTCCGGCATCTGGCTGATCATGCGGTGGGTGTGCGCCTCGCCCGAACCCAACACCCGCACAGGCGCCTTTTTCAGATCGCGGGCCCGTTCCAGGGATGTCAGCACCACCGCGCCGCCGGCATCGGTCACCAGACAGCAGTCGAGCAGATGCAGCGGCGAGGCGATGACGCGGGAATCCATCACGTCATCGATGGTGATCGGGTCGCGCATGCGGGCCTTGGGGTTCATGGCGGCCCATTTCCGCGTCGCCACAGCGATTTCCGCCAGTTGTTCCGAGGTGGTGCCGTATTCATGCATGTGGCGCTGGGCGGCCAGGGCATAGCTGCCGACGGTGGAGACG